>NZ_JAPWAH010000006.1:0-113310 GCF_041432835.1 Pauljensenia sp. 20925_1_27 | reverse complement strand
GCCGACCGCAGGCGGATATGGGCAGGCTCAGCCCGGCTACGCACAGCAGCAGGGTTATTATCCTCCGGGTCAGTTCCCGGCAAGCCCCTATGGCGGACAGCCGAAAAAGAAAGGGCCAAATACCGGCCTCATTATCGGTGCGATCGCCGCTGTCATCGTTGTGATACTCATTGCCGTCATTGCAATCATCGCGCTGAACAGGGGGGATTCCTCTGACGACTCCTCGGCCTCGCCCAGCGCCTCGCCGACGACCTCGACCAGCACTACCCCGTCAGCTTCACCGTCCTCGACCTCTCACCCGTCGACATCCTCCTCTTCAAAGCCGACACCGAGCCAATCCTCGCCTTCCTCCAGCGCCTCCTCCAAGCCGACGCCGTCTCAGAGCGCTAGCTCGTCAAGCACCGTGTCCGTTGACGAGGAATACGGCGTGAAATCTGAGTGCAAGAATGCGATGACACAGTTCGTTCAGCAGGGCAAGCTGGAAAACTGGACCGTCGAACGCGACGGCGTGAATTCCAAGGGAGAGAAGCAATACATCTCCAAGGGCCAAATTAACGGCACACTGATCACCGGCGAGACGGGTATCTACAACTTCACATGCACGGCCGTCTACCACCAGGACTCCGGGCTGTACGAGGCCTGGTCGACCATCGAACACAAGTAAGCCTGGCAGCGAGCACAAGCGATGCTGTACCGTCCCGAACTGCTTCCTTCCGCACGTTACGAAGTACAGACGTGGTGGACAAATGCGGTTCTCTACCAGATCTATCCCCGTTCGTATCAGGACACGAACGGGGATGGAGTTGGTGACCTAGAGGGCGTCTATCAGCGGTTGGACTACCTGGCGGATCTCGGGATCGACATCGTGTGGATTTCCCCGATCTACCGTTCGCCGCAGGCCGACAACGGCTACGACATCTCGGACTACCGCGATATTGATCCGCTTTTCGGGGACCTCGCGGCCTTCGATCGTCTGGTCGCACGTGCCCATGAGCTCGGTATGCGCATTGTGATGGATCTCGTCGTCAACCACACGTCGATCGAGCACCCGTGGTTTCTTGAGTCTGCCTCGTCCGTTCATTCACCGCGCCGTGACTGGTATTACTGGCGTGACGCACGCCCTGGCACGGAGCCTGGAACGCCCGGTGCGGAGCCGAACAACTGGGAGTCGTTTTTCGGAGGATCAGCCTGGGAATTTGACCCGGATTCGGGACAGTATTATCTGCACCTTTTCGCCCGCGAGCAGGCGGATCTGAACTGGGAGAACCCACGGGTGCGCGAAGCCGTCTACGAGATGATGAACTGGTGGCTGGACCGTGGCGTTGATGGTTTCCGGGTCGACGCCATCGACGTCATTTCCAAGGCGCCGGAGCTCCCCGATGGTGGCCCGGCTCGCGCCCCATTCGGAGTCGGGCATGAGCTCTACGCAGATGGCCCTCGCCTGCACGAGTTCTTGCAGGAGATGAACGCGCGAACGTTCGCCCATCACCCGGGCACCTTCACGGTCGGCGAGGCCTCGAATGCATCTCCTGAGTCCGCGCTGCTGTTCTGCGCACCAGAGCGCGGTGAGTTCAACATGCTCATTCAGTTTGAACACATGAATCTGGGGCTCGAAGACGGGAAGTTCTCACCTCACCCCCTTCAGGAGGGCGAGCTCGCCGATGTCTTCACGCGTTGGCAGGAGACGCTCGGGGAACGCGGCTGGAACGCTCTGTATCTGGAGAACCATGATCAGCCTCGTTCGGTCGCCCGGTTCGGTGATCCTGAGGCGTATTGGCGAGACTCTGCAACGGCCCTCGCGACCGCGTATTTCCTGCAGCGCGGAACGCCTTTCATCTATCAGGGTCAGGAAATCGGGATGCTCGGAGGTTCTTTCTCAGCACCCTCCGATTTCCGTGACGTTGAATCCCTCAACTATTTGGCTAGTTTCAGCGGCGACCACGTGCCTGCCGGTGTGGCGGCTATGTCGCGCGATAACGGGCGCACCCCCATGCAGTGGGACGACTCCCCCGCCGCCGGTTTCACTTCAGCCGATCCCTGGATTGACATCCCGCCGTCAGCTTCTTCCATTAACGTCGCAGCGCAGGTTCCAGATCCCACATCGATACTGTCGTATTACAAGGCGCTGATCGATGCTCGCCATCGTATTCCGGCGCTGACCGACGGCACATTCGACCGCATTGACGTCGGTGATCCGGCGCTCTTCACGTACTGTCGCCGCACGTCACAAAGCGAGGTTCTCGTGATGGTGAACCTCTCGGGCACTGCACGTACGCCGCACTTCCCCTCCCCCGACGAGGCCTGGGCATCGTCACGCTGGGCACTGTATCTGGGCAATACGGGACAGTCCCGTTCAGGTAGCTCCCTCGACGTGCAGAACGAACAGAATGAGGAGGATCACGAGCTCCCTCCACGCGCATCAATGCGGCCGTGGGAGGCGCGCGTCTACGTGCGCACTACAGCCCCCTCATAATTGGAAAACATGGTAGGGGGCGCATCATTATCCACGCATATCCATGGGGTTGCGCCCGTAGCCCAGCGAATAGCCAGCCCGCGCTTGCCCTGCTATTTCACCACTCTCGCATCTACTCGGCACCCGACACATCACAACGGAAGATAAAGGTGGGCGGGACGAGCATTGCTCATCCCGCCCACCGATAGGCGCTCACGCGCGCCGAGTCCTCTTCGCGATCAGTGGCTGCGGCGCTTGGCGGCCACGAGGGACAGACCCGCGATGGCGACAATGCCAGCCAGGACGCCAAGGCCAGCCGCATCAGTACCGGTCTTCGCCAGCTGCGGGGCAGGCGACGGTGTAGCCGACGGCGTCGGAGCAGGGGTCGAGGGCGTGGCCGACGGGGTCGGCGTCGGAGCCAGAACGTTGGTGAGAGTCAGCGAGTAGACCTGGTCATCGCTCAGGGTGAAGGTAGCCTCACGATTGTCCGCCGAGAGGGTGACACCATCGGCGGTCTCGAAGACACGGCTCTCGCCATCGACCCAAGTGATATCAGCACCGGCGGGCAGGTCACCCTCGGAGACCGTGACGACAGTCCCCAGCGGCAGAGACGTCGGGTAGGTGTAGGTTTCGCCGGCCTTAAGGGTCGCCTCGAACGTCTTGTTCACCGAAGGATCGGCATCATTCTTCAGGGTAATTGAGAGAGTGTACTCGAGGTCCTTCGCGGACTCAGGAAGGTCACCCTCTACCTTCTTGGTCACCGAGAAGGTCTGGTGTGCGTACGCATCGGCGGACGCCCCGTAGCGCAGAACCTTCGTGATGGGTTCAGTGATCTTTACGCCCGCGACATTGAAGTTGACGGTATTCGAGAAGAGACCATTGATGTCACCAGCACGCTTCGCGCCCTGGACGTGACCGGGCAGGAGGATGATGGCGGACTGGTTCGCCGGGATCTCGGCGAGCGTCACAGTCACCTTGGTCGAGGTGCAGTCGACCTGCGCAGCGGCACCGAAAGCGCCGTGCGACGTATCGTTACCCTGGCTCAGACCGGCGGACGTCGTCGGATCGGTGACGAGGTAGGTGTGGTTCTTCGTGTACTCGTTCACGACATCGCAGTTGAAGTTCCAGTTGGAGCCCGCGGGGACCTCATCGACGATCGACGCGCCGGAGACAGCTGCATTGCCCGCAGGGAAGACGACACGCCACATAATGGCCTGGTTTTCGTCGCCATCCGAGTTCTCGGGAAGGGTCAGCCACCCATCCTTCTGGTAGCGCGCCACGCCGGGCGTACGGCGCAGCATGGTCAGCTCGCGCTCCACCTTCTTACCCAGCTTCACCGTGTAGGTCTCATCTCCGGGGCCCGTGTAGTTGGTGAGGCCGTTCGTAGAAACGTGGCCGTACCACTGCGCGGCAGACTCGACCTTCTCGTTGAAGACGACGGTCACCTTGCCGTCAGTGCCCCAGGTACCACAGCCGACGACAACACCGCTATTGGAGATAACCTCAAACTGGCGGGTAATGTTAGGGCGCAGGACGCTCTGACCCGTTGCGGAGTTCACGATCGACGCGTCGTAGGTGAAGTAGTCGCCCGCCTTCACGCGCCCCTCAGTCTGCCACGGGAGCTTGATGCCCAGGTCCCACCAGTCACCAACAGCGTGGGTCTCTCGACCGCTGTGGTCCACGAGCTGAGCGTTGTTCCAATCCAATGTGACCTTGTCGCTCACATCCGTGGTCGGCGTCGGGCAGCTCAAGGGAGCCGCGGACGCAGGGGCCTGGGCACCAACAAACTGCGCCAGACCAAAGAAACTCAGAACCAATGCGAAAGTCGCAAGAAGGACGCCGAAGTGACGGCGCTTCAGGGCAACCATAGAAAACTCCTGTCAACGGGATGAGCGACGGCGTCGCCGCATACCGGATCAGTCTATGCCAATCACCTGCAATACGGTCAAGAATGGAAATAACGCGTTCTGAAAACACCGGAAAAGGCCGGATCGACAAAAGCGATTCTCGCTAAGTTTTGGAGCTACTTTATAAACTGACAAAATTTGTTGTCCGGGCGTGTCGCCACCCCACAAACGGCAGTGACGAGCATCCGACAAACGAACCAACTGTTCAGTAAACAAACCGAACGGATAGCAGGAAACACTGAGCTCGAACCGATGCGCCACTAAGCCTCCCGACCATGCGGACAGTCGACGCTCATCCAGCGGGCCGACCGCGCCATCAGGAACCCCAACACGACAGAGGAGCAAGAATCGACAGCGCACGCCCACTACCCACACACGACAAAACTCCCACCGGAACGCGGGAGCCAGATAAACGAAAAACCGGATCGACAGATCCGGCTAACTGGTGGGCGATACTGGGATCGAACCAGTGACCTCTTCCGTGTGAAGGAAGCGCGCTACCCCTGCGCCAATCGCCCGAGGTGGGTACGGGATTCGAACCCGTGTATACGGCTTTGCAGGCCGCTGCCTCGCCTCTCGGCCAACCCACCACACCCAATGGGATCGAGTGGATTCCCGATTGAGAGCGGATGACGGGACTCGAACCCGCGACCCTCACCTTGGCAAGGTGATGCTCTACCAACTGAGCCACATCCGCGTGAACCGCATGTGCGGCCGGGCTAAAGCCCGCCAATCCTGTTACCAGGATGACCGTGGGCGATACTGGGATCGAACCAGTGACCTCTTCCGTGTCAGGGAAGCGCGCTCCCGCTGCGCCAATCGCCCGAGCGGATGACGGGACTCGAACCCGCGACCCTCACCTTGGCAAGGTGATGCTCTACCAACTGAGCCACATCCGCGTTTCTCAGAACGTCAACCGTTCTTCGCAACGGGTAAAACCTTAACAGACGATCCACCCAGAACGCAAAACCAAACAGCCGTTATCCAAGTCACATGATCATTTTTGCACGGTTTATCGCCCGTCTCGACATATTCGTGGGAGGCTTGACGGTATGGAAACGCGACCTGGCAAGGCCTACCCCCTGGGTGCCACCTTTGACGGAACCGGTACGAACTTCGCGATCTACTCCTCGGTCGCGACGTCTGTGACGCTGTGTCTCTTGGATGATGATCTCAATGAAATGCGCATCCCCATGACGGAGGTCGACGCCTACGTGTGGCACGTCTACGTGCCGCAGGTGCGGGCCGGACAGCGCTACGGATACCGCATTGACGGCCCGTGGGATCCTCACAACGGTCTGCGATGCGACGCCTCGAAGCTCCTCCTTGATCCCTACGCAAAGGCTATCGAGGGACAGCTGACCGATTCACTCGACCTCCTGTCCTATCAGGCCGACGATCCTCTCACTCTCAAGGGTGGTGACTCCGCCGACGCTACGATGCATTCCGTCGTGGTCAACCCCTTCTTCGACTGGGAAGGCGATCATAGCCCCGGCCATGATTACTCTGAGTCGATCATCTACGAGGCTCACATCAAGGGCATGACGATGCGCCACCCGGAAGTCCCGGAGGAACTGCGCGGAACGTACGCCGGCATGGCACATCCAGCGATCATCGAGCACCTAAAGAAGCTGGGCATCACCACGGTCGAGCTCATGCCGATCCAGCAGTTCACGAACGACACAACCCTGCAGGCGAAGGGGCTGTCGAACTACTGGGGCTACAACACGATCGGTTATTTTGCCCCGCATAATGGCTACGCGGCGACGAACGAACCGGGCGCACAGGTCTCCGAGTTCAAGGCAATGGTCAAGGCCCTGCACGCAGCCGACATTGAGGTCATCCTTGACGTCGTCTACAACCACACGGCAGAGGGTAACCACATGGGGCCAACCCTCTCCTTCCGCGGCATCGACAATCCCTCCTACTACCGCCTCGTCGACGGAGACCGCCAGCACTACTTCGATACGACGGGCACGGGCAACTCGCTCCTTATGAGTTCCCCCCAGGTCCTGCAACTCATCATGGATTCGCTGCGCTATTGGGTCACGGAGATGCACGTCGATGGTTTCCGCTTCGACCTAGCCTCCACCCTGGCCCGACAGTTCGCTGAGGTCGACCGCCTATCCGCCTTCTTCGATCTGATCCATCAGGATCCCGTGGTCTCACAGGTCAAGTTGATCGCTGAGCCCTGGGACGTGGGCTCAGACGGCTACCAGGTGGGCGGCTTTCCTCCCCTCTGGTCCGAGTGGAATGGCAGGTACCGCGATACGGTGCGCGACTTCTGGCGCGGAGAGTTCTCCTCGTTGCCCGACTTTGCCTCGCGCCTCGCGGGATCTTCGGACCTGTATGGCTCGACGGGCCGCAAGCCCATGGCATCCATCAACTTCGTGGTTGCGCACGATGGCTTCACACTGCGTGACCTCGTGTCCTACAACGAGAAGCACAACGAGGCGAACCTCGAAGGCGGCGCGGATGGAGCGAACGACAACCGTTCATGGAACTGCGGCGCAGAGGGCGACACAGACGACCCAGACATCATCGAGTTGCGCTACCGACAGCAGCGCAACTTCCTGACGACCCTCATGTTCTCCCAGGGCGTGCCCATGATCGCCCATGGTGATGAGCTCGGGCGCACCCAGCGCGGTAACAACAACGCGTACTGTCAGGACAATGAGATTTCGTGGATCAACTGGGATCTGGACGAGAACGATCACCAGTTACTGCAATTTACCCGTCATCTCATCCACCTGCGTCGCGATCATCCGGTCATGCGTCGGCGTCGCTTCCTCGAAGGCCCGGCCCAGCGCGGTGGCGAGTCAGAGCTCGGTGAAATTGAGTGGTTCACCCCCGCCGGCACTCACATGACGGAAGAGGAATGGAACCAGCCGTGGGCGCGATCGACGATGGTGTTCTACAACGGCGATGCCATCCGCGAACCCGACGCGAACGGACGCCGGATCCTCGACGACGATTTCCTGCTTCTTCTGAACGCTGCTCCGGAGCCCGTCGATTTCACGCTCCCCGACACAAAGTACGGTCAAATCTGGCACACCGTCGTCGATACGGCGGGCGACGATGATCGCGCTGAGTATCACTCGGGCGACGTCGTGCACGTCAAGCCACGCACGTCGTTTATCCTGCGCAACCCGCGCGGGCTCTAGACGACCAATGCAGGCCGCCAACTTCCAGGTACGCGTACCGACTACTTATCGACCTGGGGGTTGGCGGCGCGTCTGGCCCAAAAGGCGTGTGGACACCCGTACGATTTGATTTGTGAATGAAAACGCGGTGCCCGAGGAGTTTATGCGGGCTCTGCTGTCCCTGCGACAGGCGGACCACCTGCCGCACATCCTCCTCGAGGAGGTCCCCCCACCTCGTCGTTTGGCCCCCTTTACGGCGGCGCTCGCGATGCGAACCACGGACGAGGACGAGGCCGGACAGCCCCTGTCGACTGGTCGTATGGTCATCCTGCACGACCCGGTGGAGCAGATCGGCTGGAACGGTACCTTCCGCATCGTCTCCCAGCTGCGCACCCAGATAGATGCTGAGATGATCGGCGACCCGATGCTGTCGGAGGGGATTTGGGGCTGGATGCTCGACTGCTTGGAGAGCGCAGGGGCAGGATTCCACGACATGACGGGGACGGTGACGCGTGAAATCAGTGAGGCCTTCGGCGGTCTCGAGCTTCGCGGATCATCGCTATTCGTCGAGGTCCGCGCGTCATGGACGCCGTACAGTGAGTATCTTGGTGAGCATCTGTCCGGCTGGGCGGATGTGATGCGTCGGACGGCAGGGATCGTGCCTGCCCGTCATCTCGAAGGAGTCTGAGTGCTGGTCAACAATGGCGGCGGCTTGCCGCAGGGCGATACGGATAATCCGGAGCTTATCGCGCAGCCGCGTGGGGGTACCCCCTCGGTCATTGATACCCAGAAGGAACTTGAGGTGGCGGCCCGCGCGTTGAGCGCCGGTTCAACCCCGATCGCCGTGGATGTTGAGCGAGCGCAGGGGTTCCGCTATGGCGCAGACCCCTACCTTGTCCAGATTCGGCGTGAGGACGTCGGCACGTTCCTCATCGATACGCACGCACTACCGGACCTGTCTGTGCTTCAGAGAGTTGTGGAGGACGTGTGGCTCTTGCATGACTGCCTGCAGGATCTGCCGAATCTCCGCCAGGTTGGGCTCCGTCCCCCCGCTCTCTTTGACACTGAGATTGCCGCTCGCTTGATTGGCTTGGAGCGTTTCGGGCTGGCGGCTGTCGCCGAGCAGATTCTCGGCCTGGGCCTCGTGAAGGATCATCAGGCATCGGATTGGTCGGTGCGTCCCCTGCCCAAGGAGTGGTTGCGCTACGCGGCCCTTGACGTCGAGTTGCTGACCGAGCTCTACTACCGGCTCTCAAAGAGGCTCGATGACATGGGCCGTTGGGAGTGGGCACAGCAGGAGTTCACCCACGCCCTGGCGGTCACTCCTCCCGCCCCTAAGCCGGATCGTTGGCGTTCGGTACCCGGCGCGGGCAAGATTCGGTCGCGCCGCGGCCTCGCGGTCCTTAAGGCCCTGTGGGAGACACGCGAGTCGATCGCTCAGCGCATCGACCTGAGTCCGGGGCGCCTCGTGCGTAATGCAGCGCTCGTGCGCGCGGCGTCGAATCCTCCGCGTAACAGGCGGGCCCTCATGAGCATCAGCGAGTTCCGCTCCCCCGTCGCCCGCCAGTACGAGGACGAGTGGATGCGCGCGCTCGCCAGTGTGGCCGCCATGACGGAGGATGAACTTCCGCCGAAGCGCAAACCCGTTCAGCCGGGCTCTATCCCGGAGCCCCGTCATTGGAACCGAATCGACGAGGCCTCGGCCGCACGCCTGGGAACGGTGCGCAACGCAGTCGCGTCCGTAGCGTCGAGTCTCGGGCTGGCACCCGAGGTTGTGCTCGCTCCCCAGGTGCAGCGCTACCTCGCGTGGGCTCCCCTAGACCCGTCGCGCCCGTCCGGCGACGAGGTCGAAGAGCGCATGGTCAATCGCGGTGCACGCGACTGGCAGATCGACCTGACGCTCGATCCGATTTGCGACGCGCTCGGCGTCTGACCAAGGACCCGTTACCGGGCGGAGATATGCTCGAGTAGCTCGCGCACGGCGCTCTCGATGCCGTCGGCGTCGTAGCCGAAGCGGGCAATTATCGCTGCACGATCACCGTGCTCGGGGAATCCCTGCGGGACGCCGAGGCATCGTACGGGCACGCGCGCCTCCGCCAACGCATCGCGCAGCGACCAGCCGAAACCGCCCTGGACGATGCCATCTTCGACGCTCACGACACAGTCGTACTCCCCCGCCAGCGACACCAGATCGGGCGAGATCGGGATCATCCACTGCGGATCCGCGACGGTCACGCTCACACCGTCGGCGACCAGGCGGCGCGCGGCCTTGATCGCGTCGGGCGCACATGCCCCCGTACCGACGATGAGAACCCGATCGGATGAGGGATCCCCGGCCTCGTCGAAGAGAATATCCACTCCCCCGACGGTGCGTAGCGCGGGCATAGGCTCTGGCAGAGAACCCTTACGGTATCGGATGACGGTGGGCGCATCGTCAACGTCGAGCGCCTCACGCACGCGAGAACGCAGTGTGTCCTCATCACGGGGTGCGGCCAGACGCAGACCCGGAATCAGGGAACACATGGCAATATCCCACACGCCATTATGCGACGCGCCGTCCGCACCCGTGACGCCCGCGCGATCCAACACGAGCGTCACTCCCGCACGATGGAGAGCAACATCCATGAGGAGCTGGTCGAAACCACGGTTCAAGAACGTCGCATAGAGCGCGACAACGGGATGCGCACCCTCGTAGGCCATGCCAGCTGCGGAGGCGACGGCCTCTGCCTCGGCGATGCCGACGTCGATCACGCGACCCGGGTAGGCCTCGTGCATCGGACCCAAACCGACCGGGCGCATCATCGCCGCGGTAATGCCGACGATATCGTCGCGCCTCGCCGCCTGAGCGCAAATCTCATCGGCGAACACTCCGGTCCAGCCAAAACGCTCAGGAGCGACGGGCAGGCCGGTCTCCGGGTGGATCGGTCCAACCGCGTGGAAGCGATCTGCGATATCTTCCTCTGCGGGAGTGTATCCGCGCCCCTTCTCCGTGATCATATGAACGAGGACGGGCTCGCCCAGCGAACGCGCCCGGCGAAGCGCAGTCTCCACCGCAGAAATGTCATGACCGTTGACGGGCCCAATGTATTTGAGACCGAGGTCTTCGAACATCACCTGGGGAATGAGCGCATCCTTGATGCCGGACTTCAGGCCGTGCAACGCGTCGTAGGCCGCGCGGCCGGGCGTGCCGTGACTGAGGAGATGCTGTTTTCCCCAGGCAAGCGCCTTCTCGTAACCCGCCGAGGTACGCAAAGCATCGAGATGATCGGCGAGTCCACCGATCGTCGGCGCATACGAGCGCCCATTGTCGTTCACCACAATCACGATGCGACGATTCTTCGCCGTCGCGATGTTGTTGAGTGCCTCCCATGCGAGGCCGCCGGTCAACGCGCCATCGCCGATGACACCAACCGTCCACGTGCGGTTCCCCCGGCGGTGCTTTTCCCGCGAAATACCATCCACCCACGCGATCGACGCGGACGCGTGCGAAGACTCCACAACGTCATGCTCAGATTCGGCGCGCGACGGATAGCCCGACAACCCGCCCGGGCAGCGTAGCGATGAAAAATCCTGACGACCCGTCAGGAGCTTGTGCACGTACGCCTGGTGACCCGTATCAAACACGATCGTGTCCTGCGGGGATCGGAACACCCTGTGCAAACCGATCGTTAGCTCGACGACACCCAGGTTGGGGCCAAGGTGCCCACCCGTGCGCGACACGTTGTCGATGAGGAACGCGCGAATTTCCGCCGCCAAATCGTCCAGCTGCGCGCGTTCCAGGCGACGCAGCTCACGCGGTGCGCTGCAGCGCGACAGCAGGTCGCGCGACTCTCGTGTTCCAGACATACCAACCAGTGTAGTTGCCGAAGCGTCTCACCTACAGATCAAAGTGCATGTCAGCAGCCTTCGACCCGCGCAGGCGACAAGCGCGCGCACTAAGATAGATACCGTTGGCTCGCCGTACCGCTCAAGGAGGCACTATGTCCGTCACCGTCGCACCCCACGGCCTGTGGGAGTCCCCCATCTCGGGCGATTCCTTCACCGCCCGTTCGGTCACGCTTTCCCAGGTTCGTGTCGACGGACCCGATACCTACTGGGTTGAAGGACATCCACTCCAGGGCGGTCGCGGCACGTTGCTGCGCCGTCGTGCAACGGGCGAGACGGGTGAGGTTCTGCCCCTGATCGATGGTTCTCGCCTGCCCGACGTCGGCACACGCGTGCACGAGTACGGCGGTAAGGCGTATGCCGTTCACCATGGCGTCATTGTCTTCTCCGATCAGACCGATGGCCGCGTGTACGCCTTTGATACGGCCGATCCGCGGCGCGTCGTGCGCCCGCTCACGACCCTGTCGAAGGTCCGTTACGGCGACTTCTGGATCGCCGACGTGCGCGAACTCGTGTACGCAGTCGCCGAGGACCACTCAGCTCCGGGCGAACCCGTGAACAAGATCGTCGCCATTCCGCTCGATGGTTCCGCCGCCCGCGATGACAGCGCAATCATCACGGTGTTCGAGGGCACCGACTTCGCGCAGGCTCCCACGGTGTCCCCGGACGGCACGAAGATCGCCTGGATCACCTGGAACCACCCGAACATGCCGTGGACGTATTCCCAGCTGCGCGTCGCCTCCCTCACCTTCGAGGGCACCATCGACCAGGAGGTTATCCTGGTGGATCGCTCTGACGTGTGTGTCTACGAGCCGCGCTGGACCCTTGACGGTGACCTGATCCACGTCGACGATTCCTCCGGTTGGGCAAACCTCTACCGCACCCAGGGCTTCGTGTGGAAGGAAGGCGAGGACGCAAACGCGTGGACCTCCAGGCTGCGCACCCGTGCACTGCACCCCGGACACTGCGCGTTCTCGCACCCGCACTGGCAGCTCGGCCTACACTCCTACGACAACTACGACAACGACTACCTCGTGTGTTCGTGGACCGAGGAGCAGGTGTGGCACATCGGAACCGTTCGTATCGACAATGGCATGGCCGAGGAGTGGGCGACCGGCTGGTGGCCCATCGGCAACGTGGCAGCCGCTGACGGCCGTGTCGTTTTCCTTGCTGACTCCGCGACCCACACGCCGGCCATCATCGAAGTGTCGCGCGGCAAGACCAAGGTGCTTCGTCCGTCGTCGGAGGCCGAGGTCCCGACATCGCTCGTCTCCACGGCCGAGATGCTGACGTGGAAGACCTCGGATGGCGAGGAGGCCCACGGCTTCTACTACGCGCCCGTGAACCCCGATTTCACCGCGCCTGAGGGCGAGCTTCCGCCCCTCATTGTGAACGTGCACGGCGGCCCGACCGAGGCAGCACGACCCGGCCTGCAGGTACCGTTCCAGTACTGGACCAGCCGCGGCTTCGCTGTTCTAGACGTGAATTTCCGCGGTTCGACCTCCTTCGGGCGTCCCTACCGTCAGCGTCTCAACGGCCACTGGGGCGTCATGGACGTTCAGGACTGCATCGACGGCGCCCAGTACCTCGTTGATCTGGGGCGCGTCGATCCCAAGCGGATCGCGATCCGCGGCCGTTCCTCCGGTGGCTTCACCGTACTCAACGCGCTGGCATCCTCCGACGTGTTCACCGCTGGCGCGTCTTTCTCGGGCATCGCGGACCTGGCGAAGCTGGCCGAAACCAGCCACAAGTTTGAGTCGCACTACGACGACATTCTGCTCGGTACAGACGATAGGTCGGATCCGGTGTGGGCGCAGCGCTCGCCGATCAACCGAGTGTCTCACATCAAGGCACCCCTCATGCTCCTGCAGGGCACCGCAGACCCAGTGGTCCCCGCCTCGCAGGCCCAGGAAATGTACGACGCGCTGCGGGCGAACGGCAATGCTGTTGCCCTCAAGCTGTATCAGGGTGAGGGGCACCGCTTCCGCTCGGCCATCAACATCAAGGATGCATGGCAGTCGGAGCTGTCCTTCTACCGGACCATCTGGGGCATCGCCACTGACGCCCCCATTCACGTGGAGATCGCAAACCTGTGATACATACAGCACAGTCCCCGCAGTCAGAGGAACCGGCTGCGGGGACTCGCTTACGCGTCGGCCATACGGTCGCCGCGCATCGTTCCCTGCTCGGCGTCGCCGCTGCACTCGTTGGCGGCGTCGTCGGCGCGGCAGCCGTCCTGTTTAACCTAGCGATTCGCGCATGGACCTGGGTGTCGACAGGTTTCGACGAGTACACGACCCACATCGGCCAGTCGCACGGCGTCTGGGGGTGGGCACCGTGGCTCTTTCTTCTCCTCTCCCCCGCTATCGCTGGTCTCCTCTACGGACCGCTGATCCAGCGCTTCGCGCCTTCCGCGAAGGGCCACGGCATCCCCGAGGTGATGCTCGCTGTGCGTCGTAAGGGTGGGCGCATCCCGGGACGCGTTGCGATCGTGAAGATCCTTGCGTCGGCACTGACTATCGGCTCGGGTGGGTCCGCCGGCCGCGAGGGCCCAATCGTTCAGGTCGGAGCGTCGCTGGGTTCCACTATTGCCTCGTGGCTGCATATGCCCGTCTCCCGCGTGGTGTTGCTGGCCTCGTGCGGGTCGGCGGCCGGCATCGCGGCCACGTTCCATGCGCCTCTCGCGGGTGCCGTCTTCGCTCTTGAGGTTATTCTCGTCGAATTCACGGCCGAGACCTTTGGTTTCGTCGTCCTCTCAGCCGTCACCTCGTCGGTGGTCGCGCGTCTCCTCCAGGGCGACGAGATGGTCGTGCGCGTCGCCGACAACCTGACGTTCGCGTCGATGTCGGACATGTGGTGGGTTGCTGTTCTCGGTCTCATCGCTGGCCTGTGCGGCTTGGGTTTCTCGAAGCTCCTGTATGCCTCAGAGGACGCGATTGATTGGGTGTGGGCACGCACCCGCCTACCCGAGTGGGCGCGTCCGGGTGTCCTCGGTCTCGCCCTCGGCGTGGCTCTCGTGGCGTTCCCGTACATGTACGGTTCGGGATATCCGCTGGAGGAGGAGGCGATCGCCGGAAACTTCTCGATCGCATTTCTTCTTGCCCTCATGCTGGGGCGCGCCGTCTACACGTCGTTCACGATCGGTATGGGTGGTTCGGGCGGCGTCTTTGCCCCTACGCTCTTCATCGGCGCCATGGCTGGTGCGGCCTTCGGGAACATCGTCTCTCCGCTCTCGGATTCTCCCGTTGGTGTTTTTGCCGTGGTCGGCATGGGTGCCGCTTTCGCGGGCGCCGCACGTGCCCCCATGACGGCCGTGCTCATCATCGTGGAGATGACCGGTCAGTTCTCGCTCATCCTGCCGATGATGCTCGCGGTCGTGATCGCGACGGGCGCGTCGCGTTTCCTCACGCGCGCGACGATCTACACGGAGAAGCTGCGCCGCCGCGGTGACGTGCTTGACGACCCGGTCGAGGGCACTCTGCTGGGTACCCGCGCGGCGTCCGAGTGGATGCTGGAGGCCCCCGAAACGCTGGTTTCGACAACGAGTGCGGCATCCGCGATCGCCGCCCTGCGCCGCACGAGGGAGACGGTCCTGCCCGTTGTGTCGGAGAAAGGGCGTTTCGTCGGCCTCGTGTCCTCGCTGCGCCTGGCTGAGATGACGCAGCAGGATGGTTCTCTGGATGCTCCCCTGGCAGATTTGCCTCTCATCGACGAGGCCGTGGCTGCCTCCGCTCCCCCGTCCGAGGTTCTCGGGACGCTGCGGCGTACCGGCTTGCAGGCTCTGCCGGTCGTGGACGTTGATCGACGTGTCGTCGGCTGGGTGTCCGAGCGCGACCTGGTGGATCGCATGTACCGCGATCAGCGCCGCGCTATCGAGGCTCGCACACAGACGTCGTGGGGCTCGCGCATGCTTGAGCGCAGGAAGAACAACTAGCGGCGAGAACCCGATACCTGCCGACCACACAGTGCGACACAGCTCAGCCGGACTGCGTACAAAATCCGCATGCAATTCCCACAACGGCGGTGTCAGTTCATATCAGACTGATGCGGTTGGTAAGGGAATTGCATGCGGAATTGTAGAGAAAAGTAGCTGTCGTCAGCGGCTCAGGACCGACACCATCTCCACGTGGTGGGTGTGCGGGAAGAGGTCCCACGCCTGCAGTGATTCGAGCTCGTATCCGGCCTCGGTGAGGGTGCGCAGGTCGCGTGCGCCCGCTGCCGGGTCGCAGGACACCAGGACGACGCGAGGAGCACCCGTGGCAGCGATCGCCTCGCACACCTCGGCACCGGCGCCGGCACGCGGCGGGTCCGCCACGACCACGTCGGGCACAGCGCCGAGCTGGCCGGACAGATCGACGACACCCTCGCGATCCACGTTTCCGGCGAACGCATCCACCCAATCGAAGGCTGCAAGGTTTTCGCCCGCGTCACGCACGGCGGCCTCGTCACCCTCGAGCGTCACGACGCGCCCGGTCTCGCCGACGGCGCGCGTAAGCGGCACGGAGAATAGGCCGGCACCCGAGTATAGCTCCATGACCGCACGGCCAGCCCCGGCCTCGTCCGATCCGAACGCAGCAGCAAGCACAGCGTTGGCGAGCACCTCGGCGCCGCGCACGTGGGTCTGCCAAAAACCGGAGGGACGCACGTCATACGACTCGACGCCGCAGCCGACGGGCACGTTCCAACGCAAGACGTCGGCGTCAATACGCTCGCCGTCCGCGGCGTAGGTGTCATCGCCGATCAGGACGACGGGATCACCACCGGACGGGGCGACAGCGCGCACCCGATCCCCCGGCTTCCACAGTCGACGCCACGGAGAATCCGCGTCGAACAGGCCGAGCTCACGGATCCCTGGAACAGCCAGCGGCATATCATCGAGTGCGATCACCCGGCGGCCGCGGAACTCGTGCATGCCTGCGCGACCATCCGCATCGATGACGACGTCGATGCGCGAGCGGCGACCGGTCAACGGATCGTGCGGCTCCTCGTCGCCAGGCGCAGGTGCGACGTACACTCCCCCGAGGGCATCCACGGCCTCGGCCAGGGCCTCGCCACCCACCCGACGCAGCTGCCCGGCGATCACGCGAGACTTCCACTCACGCTGCGCGGCCGGGGTCAGATGACCGAGCTCCCCACCACCGACACCGCCCGGTCCGGCCTGTGGCCACACGGACTCCACGCGATCAGGCGAGGGCTCCAGAATCTCCACAGCGTCCGCCCACGCGAGCTTGTTCTGAACGGCGGTGACCCTTGCACGGACCACCTCACCGGGTGCCGCGTGGCGCACGAAGACGACGCGCCCGCTCTCGTCGCGGGCGACGCACGCCCCACCGTGTGCGGGTTCCCCGACGCTCAGCTGGAGGATCTCACCAATCCCCTCGCGCGCACGCGCAGAAGCGTGACGACGACGCGGGGAGGGACGGCGACGGGACGAACGGGGGCTCATGCACTCTCCTCAGGGGTGGCGTCCCCGCTGGCCGTGCCGGGCTGTTCAGTACGGGCATTCGACTCACTCGGCGCCGATGCCCCGACGCGCAAGAACGGGTCGTTGACACGCTGGCGGCCCTCGACGATATCGTCCTCGCCGAGCTGCCACGGCACGATCGTAATAACGACACCCGGAACGGTCAGCAGCGCGGCACGCAGGCGCAGCGCCGACTGGTTGTGGACGAAGTTTTCCCACCAGTGGGTCACGAGGAACTGGGGCATGTAGACGACGAGCATCTCCGTGGGCATCGCGCGTCGGCGGCCGCGCACGTACTGCAGGATCACCGATGAGATGTCACGGTAGGGCGCAGACAGCAAGGTCAGCGGCACGGGAACGCCGGAAGCCTTCCACTGGCGCAGAATCTTGTTTTCCTCCTCGTCGTCCGCGACGACGGAGACGAGTTCGATCGACGTCGGAGACGACGCGCGCGCAGCCGCGATGGCACGCATTGCCGGGCGCGACAACGACGATACGAGCACGAGGGCACGCACACGGGTGGGCAGTGCACGCCGGGCGTTCCAGTCGTCCACGCGCAGCTGCGTGCGAACCGTTTCGTAGTGGTGGTGAATCGAAATCTGGACACCAAACGCGACCGCGATCATGAGCAGAGTAATCCACGCGCCGTGCGTGAACTTCGTGGCCAACACGATGAGCAGCACGATGCCGGTCATCATAAAGCCGACAATGTTAACAGCGCGCGAGCGCAGGACGGCCATGCGCGCCTGGCCGGACTGGCGAGAACGCAGCTGCCTGTTCCAGTGCTTGATCATGCCCAGTTGCGAGAGCGTAAAGGAAATGAAGACACCGACGACGTAGAGCTGGATGAGGCGCGTCGTCTGCGCCTGGAAACCAACGATGAGTGCAACTGCCGCAACGGTGAGAACCACGATGCCGTTCGAATAGGACAGGCGGTCGCCACGGCGCACCATCTGGTGAGGCAGGAACGAGTCGCGAGACAGGACCGAGGCCAGCGTCGGGAATCCGTTGAACGCCGTGTTACCGGCGAGAACCAGGATGAAGCCGGTGACGACGGTGATCAGAATGAACAGGATCGACCCTTGTCCGAACACGGCCGAGGCAATCTGAGAGATCGCCGGTTCGATCGGCGTTTTCTCCGGGACGGGCGCGCCCTGATAGGTCAGCTGGCTCGCCGCGTCGTCGACGATTTTCACGCCGGTCGCACGGGCCAGCACGAGGATCGAGAGCATCATCGAAGCCGCGATGAGGCCGAGCATCGCCAGCGTGGTGGCCGCGTTGCGCGACTTGGGGCGGCGGAACATCGGCACGCCGTTAGAGATCGCCTCGACGCCGGTGAGGGCCGCGCAACCCGACGAGAAGGCGCGCATGAGGAGGAAAGCGCCCGCGAGTCCGGCGAGGCCGTCCGCGTGAGCGGGGGCAGCAACGAGGTCGTAGGCGGCCGTCGGAGCCGCGCCCAGATGCCCGGTTGCCATCTTCGCGAAACCGACGACGACCATGAGGCCGATCGCGCCCATGTACAGGTAGGTGGGCACGGCAAACGCGCCACCGGCCTCGCGTGTACCGCGCAGGTTCAGAGTCGCCAGAATAATGACGAGCGCCACCGCGATGGGAACCTCGTGGCCGAGGAGAGCGGGGACTGCCGTCGTGATGTAGTTGGCGCCCGACGAAATCGAGACCGCAACGGTGAGGATGTAGTCGACCAACAAGGCCGAGGCGACGAGTAGCCCCCACGACCGACCCAAGTTCGTGGTCACAACCTCGTAGTCGCCGCCACCTGAGGGGTAGGCGTGAACCGTCTGGCGGTAGGACGCGACCACGACAGCCAACACAAGAGCAACAACAACGCCCACCCAGACCGACTGAAGGGCGGCCATGGATCCGGCGAGCGCAAGCGTCAGGAGGACTTCATCGGGCGCGTAGGCGACCGACGAGAGCGCATCCGACGCGAAGATCGGCAGAGCAATACGTTTGGGGAGAAGCTGGTGGCCCATCGCGTCCGATCGCATCGGGCGTCCGATGAGCACGCGCTTTGCGTAGGCCAACAAGTTCGTCACGAAATACAAGCCTAGTCCACCTCGCTGAGCAATGGGAACGCCGAAACGTCACGCATGGCTATTCCGCGGGGACCGGAGTACTTTGGTAGTCGTGCACTTTGTGATCATGGGTTGCGGGCGCGTCGGTGCCCGCCTTGCATCGACGTTGGACGCTGCGGGTCATTCCGTGGCGGTTATTGACCAGGATTCCAAGGCTTTCTCTCGCCTGTCACCGGACTTTTCCGGCCGTCGCGTGACGGGCGTGGGCATGGACCGTGACTGCCTGCGTCAAGCGAACATCAAGGAGGCGTACGCGTTTGCGGCAGTCTCATCGGGTGATAACTCGAACATTATTGCCGCGCGCGTCGCGCGTGAGGTTTTCCACGTTGAACACGTGGTTGCGCGCATCTATGACCCGACTCGCGCCTACCTGTACGAGCGCCTCGGCATTCCGACTGTTGCGTCTGTCCAGCGCACCGCGGACTCGGTCCTGCGTCGCCTGCTGCCGCCGGATGCCTCACTGATCTGGTCGCATCCGACCGGTGAGGTCGCTCTCGTCAACGCAACGCCCTCGGCGCCCTGGTATGGCCTGAGCTTCCAGCTCGTCGAGGAGCTGACGGGGTGCCGGATTGCATTCACCTCCCGCCTGGGATCGATTCGCACGGCATCGCCTGACCTGGTCGTTCAGGAGCACGACCAACTGTACTTTGCGATCAATGGGACAGATACGGCCGCGCTGCGCGATCAGCTGGCCAGCCCGCCCAAGACGGAGGAGTGAGCATGAAGATCGTCATTGCTGGAGCCGGTTCGGTGGGGCGCAGCGTTGCCCTGGAGCTCCTCGCTCACGGTCACGACATTACCCTGATTGACAATATGCCCGAAAAGCTGCGTATTTCCTCGGTCGCGGACGCTGACTGGGTGCTCGCAGACGCGTGCTCGCCCGATGCCCTGCACGACGCGGGCGTGAATGAGGCCGACGTCATGGTTGCTGCCACGGGCGACGACAAGGCGAACCTGGTCATCTCCCTGCTGGCAAAGACCGAGTTTGCGGTCCCCCGCGTCGTCGCCCGCCTGAACAACCCGAAGAACGAGTGGCTCTTCGATCAGGCATGGGGTGTAGACGTCTCGGTGTCGACGCCGCGTATCATGACGTCTCTCGTCGAAGAGGCCGTCTCGGTGGGTATCCCGGTGCGCCTGTTCTCTTTCAATACCGCTGCCGTGTCTATGCACGCTCTCATCCTGCCGGACGATTCTCCGGTCGTCGGCAAGCGCGTCCACTCCCTCGAGCTGCCTGCGCGCTCGGTGCTAGCTGCGCTCCTGCGCGATGGCCGTCCGATCACTCCGAGCGCCGATGACGTGTTCGAAGCTGCGGACGAGCTACTCCTGCTCGTACCCGACGCAAACGCTGAGGAGCTGACGAAACTGCGTCAGTTGGTCGCTTTTCCTGAATCCGAAGCATCCTCGGAAGACGAGGAGTAGCCGCGCAGACCCCACCAGGTGGCCCAGGCACCGAGGGCGAAAAGCGGTAGGCCTAGGGCCAGCTTAGCGATGCCGAGCGCCGCGACCTGACCACCGAGCCAGAGGGGTGCCTGGACTGCGACGCGCAGCGCGAAAATACCGGCCCACATCCATGTGAGTAGGTTGCAGCTACGCACCAGGCCCGCATACGCGGGGTTGGATCGCCATCCTTGAGCCAGGCCCGTCAGCGGACCGTAGAACTGAGCGACGAGGCCTCGCCGACACAGGACGGACAGGGCGAAGGCGAGGGCCATGGCCACGTTCGTGGCAATGCCCCATGCGAAGTAGTTCTCTCCGTGCCCCGTGGCTGCGGCAAAAATGACGCCGATCGCGACGCCGAAAAGCCCTGAGAGTGCCTGCTGGACTCCCTGTCGCTGAACCAGTCGGATCGCGCAGGCAAGTAGTGCCACACACGATGCTGCAACCAGCGTCGGTACGAGGGCACGCGTTGCGACGAAGACGATCACGAACACGAGGCCCGGAGCTGTAGCTTCGATGACTCCGCGCGTACCTCCGAGCGCCTCCGACCAGGAGAAGTCCTCGGAGTTCGCCTGATCCATCCAACGTGGGGTCGGCATCAGCCTTCCCCTGCGATAACGCGATACAGGGGATTGATGATGACGAGGCGATCCCCCGTACGCCCGACAGTGCCCTCAACTTCTAGGCGCTGGCCGACGCTGAGTCCGGGAATAGACGTGCGGCCGGGCCACCGCAGCTCCAGAGTGTCGGTACCGTCGTAGAGAGTGGCGACGAGGACCCTCTGGGATCCCTCCTCGGGCGGGTAGGTCATGCCCAGGAGCGTGCCGAAAACGAGCGCGTGAGAGCGGTCCGTCACGTCGCGGATAGGCGTGATGCCGCGGGCGGCGCGCGCCGAATCCTCGTCGAGAGCTGCATCCAGGGAACGCGCATCCTTATCGAGGCCGAGCGCGGCGCCGACCCGAGCGATCCACGAGGCCATCTCAGGCCTCCTGAGCACCCGCGGGCAGGTGCACCGGGAGAAGCTCCAGACGCGTGCGCGGGTGGTCATCACGTCGCACGATGATGCGATCGATGACCTTCTCGATCTCGACACCGGCTTCCTCGTTCGCGGCAGCCGGGCCGAGGATGTCGATGCGCGCAAACCAGCGGTCGCCTTCGCGACCGATGATGCGCATGCGGGAGGTCGCGGTGCGACCATCAGGCATCTGCATCGGCATATCGACGAGCAGCTCGTTGCCGTAGCGTGTCGGATAGTCGGCGACCTTGGCACCCTGCTCTTCGAAACCCTTCCGGATTTCTTCGCGCAGTTCCTCCCACACACCCCCGGATCGGGGTGCCGCGGCGACGCTCATCTGGATGCCGGAGTTGCCGAGCACGACGAGGATCTGCAGGACGGTCGTGCCGTCGTCCGCGACCTGCGTCCGCAGCTGCATGCCCTGAACGGCCGGGAACAGGATCGATCCCATGTCGACGTAGCCTTCGGAGGCGTCGACCTCACCGTAGTTGCGAGGGCCGGGCTCACTCCAGATCTCCGCGTCTTCATCGCTGAGGCGAGGCAGGGCCTCGACCTCTTCGATCTCGTCTTCGACGGTCTTCTTCTTACGTCCGAACATCGTCCTACCTCACATCGCGCACTCGGTGCACACGGGGGCGCCGTTGGCGTCCACGTGGTCGAGCTGCGACGCGTGGTGCACGAGGAAGCACTGCGAGCAGGTGAATTCGTCTTCCTGACGGGGAACAACGTGAACGGTTAGTTCTTCCTTTGACAGGTCAGCGCCGGGAAGCTCGAAATTCTCGGCGGCCTCGTTCTCGTCTTCCTCGATCTCCGCGGAGCCGGCGTCGTTGCGACGGGACTTCAGCTCTTCGATCGAGTCCTCTGCGACCTCGTCTTCGTTCTTGCGCGGCGCATCGTAATCGGTTGCCATGGTTCTCCCCTTTCGCCACTCGAGCCGGTTCGCGCGAGCGGTCTGTGCGCAGGGAGGATAACACTTGTGAGGCTAATGTGCAACCGTTTGTGTGACACGCGCACGACTACGCGACATTCTCGGCATTATTTGAGACGATTCGACCTAGACGTATGAGGAGGAAGTGATGATTGAGCTCGAATTGCTCGGGACCAGCGCTGATGGCGAGTCCCTGGTGCTCACCGATGCCCAGGGTGAACGCTACTCGGTGTTGATCTCGGACGAGCTCCGCGGCGCGACGCGCCGTGACCGTCCGCGGGTGGAGCTTGCGCCCGCTCGTCCGATTCTCGCTCCTCGTGACATCCAGGCGCTGCTGCGTGCGGGCGCCACCCCCGCGGAGATCGCCTCCGAGCACGGGATGGAGGTCAGCGCGGTGGAGCGCTTCGAGGCTCCCGTTCAGGCGGAAAAGGACTACGCGCTCACGCGTGCGCGCGCTGTTCGCATCGGCGAGGGCGGTCCGACGATGGGCGATCTGGTCGTTGATCGTCTGGCGGCGCGTGGCGTTGATCCCACTTCCCTGGAGTGGGCTGCGACGCGCGAGGCGGGAGAGCCCTGGCAGATTATCGTCACGTTCGTGCAGGGCGCAGCCGAGCATGCTGCGCACTGGCATCTGTCGAATTCCGGTTCTCTCGAGGCTATCGACCAGGAAGCTCAGTGGCTGACGGAGCAGGTGTCCACGTCCCCGACGGCATCGATCTTTACGCCCCTGCCGCGCACGGCACCTGCTCCCGCCCCCGATCCGGATGAGGAAGACCTCCGTAACCGTGAGGCGATCCTCGATCAGCTCAACGCTGCGCGCGGTAAGCGTCAGCAGATTGATCTGGACCTGGATGACGAGGTGGACGAGGAAGCCGAGTACCTCGCCGCAATTGCGAGTGAGGAGGAGCCCGAGGCAACCGAGCCCGATACCTCCACCGGCCCCATTTCTGCGCGCATCTATTCGCTTGCATCCGCACGCACGAAGGCCGAGGTGCCGGCTCCGACGGCCGAGGACGGACTGTTCCCCGCGACCGGCCAGATCCCGTCAGCTCGCCCCACGGCGACGGGATCCATTCCCGTCGCTTCACGCTCGTCCAAGAGCGAGGCCCCGGCCTCGTCGGGCGCCCTCCCGTGGCTGTCTGAAGCTCCCACCTCCTCGGATGAGGAGAATGCGGGCGAGCCGCAGGCCGAGGAGCAGCAGACCCCAGCAATTCCCATGAAAGCTGTTGCACCCACTGATTCAGCGCCGGGCAAGGCCGAGGAAGGCGCAACGGGGGCTGTCCCCTCCCAGGGGATTACCGGCTCGCGAATGGCCCGCGCTTCCTCGAAGAAAAACCGCAGGTCGGTGCCCAGCTGGGATGAGATCCTCTTCGGTTCGAAATCCTAAGGACTCGCTCACGGCAGGCGGTCGCTCTTGGCACAGAGCGGCCGCTTGCCGCATGTCAGCGGATTCTTAGGACCAAACCACGACCGGGATGCGCATTTCCGTGGAGGTGAGCGACCCGTGAACACCTGGCATCGCGATCGCAGACGCGCTCTGCGTGCGCGAGTCGACGACTCCGCAACGGCCTCGTGCGAGCACGAGGAAGTCTCCGATGATCGATGCACCGTCGCCCTCACCGATGAGGGCGCTGATCTCCTCGCGGGAGATGATCCAGGCGCTCTCCCCCAGAACGTCGCGCCAGCGCATCTCGACCTCGTCGGCGCGCCCCTCATCGGTGTGAACGTGTACAGCCCGGGTTTCCCCAGCGACGACGCGTACGCCATCGCGTAGCGCGGGGGTGGAGCCGACATCGACGATCTGCGACGCATCGACGTTGATCATCCCATGATCGGCCGTCATGACGGTCCGCACGCCGGCGGGAAGCGACCTGAGCAGGCGCGCAAGGCCAGCGTCGAACTCTTCCAGGGCGCCGATCCAGCTGTCGGAGCCGACTCCCGATCCGTGGCCCGCGTGATCGATTTCCGACCAGTACAGGTAGACAACGGGCGTGCCGGCGCGCAGCTCACGCAACGCGGCGCTCACGCGGTCGTCGAGCGTCTCTGCAGGCACATGACGCGCACCACGCAATGCCGCCCCCGTCAGGCCGGAGCCAGCGAAACGCGCCGGTGAGATGACCGCCGAAGCAACACCCGCGGCGGCCAGGCGCTCGAAGTACGTGGGGACTGGCTGCCACTCGGTGGGCGCCGGTCCGCCCTCCATCGCCAGTAGGTTCATGACGCCGCCGCCGTAGGCAACGGAAAAGCCCACCATGTTCGTGGTGCCCGGACGCTCTCCCGTCCCAAACGCAGTGATCGCCGCGGCCGTCGTCGAAGGGACAACCGTGTGAATTGAACGGATATCGTCTCGCATGCGGCGCAGCGTCGGGGTGTGCCCGGCATACTCCTGGATGAGCTCGTATCCGAGGCCGTCCACGAGGATAAGAAGCAGCTGGTCAGCCCCCGCCTCCATGCCGAGGGACGCGGCGGCCTGAGCTGATGCACCAGGCAGGGCGGGGTCGATCGAGGCGAGGCCACCCGCGACAACGTCCGTAATGAGCGGATCACCAACACGGGGAAGGTCGGCTCCGGGCAGATGTAGCGTCCCCAGGCCCTCACTCACTGCGGGTCCCCATCAGCTGTGCCAGTCGATCAACGAACACCATGGCCTCGTCAAGTGCATCCTGCCCGTCGGCGGCCGCCGAGATGCGGAAGGTCAGGTCGTCGGGGAAAGACGAGCCCGTCAAACCGTGGTCCGCCATGCAATTCGGGTCGTCACAGCGGGCGGGCTCAAGCTCGAGGTGGCGCGCACCCTTCAGGTCCAGCGCGATCGTCATTTCGGACAGACCGGTCGCGTTCTCGGGGTCGGTGTAGACCTCCATCGTGGAGTACCCGGCGATGTCTCTCACGCGGTGCACAGCGGTCGCGATCGTCGCCGAACCCGCGTCCATCTCATCGACGTGCAGCTGGACGATAGCGCGATCCGTCAACGACGCAATCGTGAGGTGACGGAAGACCGTCCCGCGGTCGAAGCCCGTGTCCACCTGGCACAGCGTCGCCAATGGCTCCGCGGCGCCCAGTGCTCGGCGCAGCGCACGCTGCACCGCCTTGGGATAGAAGCCCCCACGTTCGATACGGGTCCATGTGTCCATCCTCCAATTGTGCCCCGAAGCGGCGCGCCAGTCGAAATGAGCGCCGACCCGCGCAATAATTGCGCGTATGGCTAAGAAGGACCAGGTCGTCAACATTCCCGAGAAGGACGAGAACATCACAGAGATCGACGTGTCCGATGAGATGCGCGGGTCCTTCCTGGAGTATGCCGTCTCCGTGATCTACGCTCGCGCGCTCCCCGACGCGCGCGACGGCCTCAAGCCCGTGCAGCGCCGCATCCTGTTCCAGATGGATCAGATGGGGTTGCGCCCCGACAAGGGGCACGTGAAGTCTCAGCGCGTCGTCGGCGAGGTCATGGGTAAGCTCCACCCGCACGGCGATTCCGCGATTTACGAGGCCCTGGTGCGCCTCGCGCAGCCCTTCAACTTGCGTGTCCCCCTGGTCGATGGGCACGGTAACTTCGGCTCTCTGGACGACGGCCCGGCCGCAGCGCGTTACACCGAGGCGCGCATGGCGCCCGCCGCGCTGGACCTGGTGACGGGCCTGGACGAGGACACGGTCGACTTCGTCCCCAACTACGACAACCAGTTCATGCAGCCGGACATCCTACCGGCTGCCTTCCCGCAGCTGCTGGTCAACGGCGCCTCGGGTATCGCCGTGGGCATGGCGACGAATATCGCCCCGCACAACCTGTCGGAGACGATCGCTGGCGCCATTCACCTGCTCGATAACCCGTCGGCGTCTGTCGCTGACCTCATGCGCTACATCCCGGGTCCCGACCTGCCCGAGGGCGGCGTCATCGTCGGCCTCGAGGGCATCAAGGAAGCCTACGAGACGGGTCGAGGCGCGTTTAAGACCCGCGCGAAGGTCCAGATCGAGCGCGTGACCGCCCGCAAGATGGGCATCATCGTCACGCAGCTGCCCTACATGGTGGGCCCCGAAAAGGTCATTGAAAAGATCAAGGAAAACGCGAACGCGGGACGCCTCAAGGGCATTTCCTCGGTCCAGAACCTCACCGACCGCATCCACGGCCTGCGCCTCGTGATCGAGGTGAAGAACGGTTTCAACCCCGAGGCCGTGCTCCAGCAGCTCTACCAGCGCACGCCGCTGGAGGATTCCTTCTCGATCAACGCCGTGGCGCTCGTGGGCGGCCAGCCGCGCACGCTGGGCCTCAAGGAGATGCTGCAGGTCTTCCTGGACCACCGCCTGGACGTGACGACGCGCCGTAGCCGCTTCCGCCTGAAGAAGTGCGAAGATCGCCTGCACCTAGTCGAGGGGCTGCTCATCGCGATCCTGGACATTGACGACGTCATCGCGATTATTCGGTCCTCCGACGACGCGGAGATCGCGCGCGAGCGCCTCATGACGGCGTTCGACCTGTCCGAGGCCCAGGCCAACTACATCCTCGAGCTGCGCCTGCGCCGCCTCACGAAGTTCTCGCGTATCGAGCTGGAGACCGAGCGCGATGAGCTCATGGCAGCAATCGCCTCGCTGCGCGAGATCCTGGAGGATCCGGAGCTGCTGCGCGCACTCGTCAAGAAGGAGCTGCGCGAAGTTTCGGATCGCCTGGGCACGCCCCGTCGCACGCTGCTGCTGGCCTCGACGGGCACGCCCGTGGGCGCGGCGGCCGCGGCCGCCGACGACGCTGCGTTGGCGGCCCTGCCGTCGGTGTCACGTTCCGGTAAGGGCCTCGACCTGCAGATTCCCGACGACCCATGTGTGGTGGTCCTGTCCTCCTCGGGCGCGCTCGCCCGCGTGGAGGGCGGGGAACCGCTGGAGCCCGGGCCGCGCGCAGCATCGGACGGATGGCGCGTGCAGCTACCGTCGACGGCGCGCTCGCAGGTGGCCGTGGTAACGGAAGACGGTATCGCTCACCGCATCGATGTCGTCGACTTGCCCGCGCTCCCCCGCTTCGAAACGGGACTGTCGCTCGCCGGGGCGATGCCCGCGTCTCTGCTGCTACATACGGATGTTCCCGCGGTGGGTCTGCTTGATCCCGAGGGCACGGACGTCGTCGCCATGGGCACGGCCCGTGGAACGGTCAAGCGCCTGCGCCCGGACGTACTTCAGCGCGACGAGTGGGAGGTCATCGCCCTGGAGGACGGCGACCGTCTGGTGGGCTTTGATCGGTGCTCGGACGAGGCGGACCTGGTCTTTATTTCGTCGGACGCGCAGCTGCTGCGCACCCCCGCCGCGAAGGTGCGCCCGCAGGGTCGCACGGCCGGTGGCATGGCTGGCATGAAGCTGAACGCCGGGGCCGAGGCCCTGGGCTTCTGGGTGGTCGAGGCTCCCATTGATGCTGTGGTGGTGACTGTGGCTGCGGCGCTGGGCGCGCTGCCGGGCACGGGCCAGACGACGGTGAAGGTGACGCCTTTCGAGTGCTACCCAACCAAGGGCCGAGGCGGTCAGGGTGTGCGCTGCCAGCGCTTCCTGCGCGGCGAGGATCGACTCGATATCGCGTGGGTCGGCACGAAGCCGGCACGCGCCGCGTCCGCGGACGGCTCGCCCGTGGAGCTGCCCGCGGAGGATGAGCGCCGCGATGGCTCGGGTGTTCCGATCACCTTCGCGATCGCGTCGATCGGCTGACGCTCGCCTGTCGTCATAGTGGTGGGGTGGCTGGGATTTGTCCCGGCCACCCCACCGCTTTCTCTGTCGTCACACTCATCAGTTGAGGATCGCTCCCCCGTCAGCCTCGCAGCGTCTTGTCTGCTGCCAGGATCTCGTTGACTTCCTCGCGCGTGGGCGAGTAGGCGCCCTGGTAGAGGATCGTGATGCCCGAGGTGATGATGCCGCGGTGGATGGCGGGCAGGATCTGATCCCACGAGGCCTCGCGCAGGCGCTGCTTCGCCTCGGCCGAGCCCAGCAGACCCGCATCCACCAGGCCGGAGATCAGGCCGGCCATGAGCGAGTCGCCCGCACCCACCGTGTCCACGAGCTCCACGTCGAGGGGGTCGACGACGAGCATGTCGCGCTCGGCGGCGGCCAAAATGTAGACGCCCCAGGGACCGCGCGTGCACAGGATCAGGGAGGGGCCCGACTGCAGCCACTCGTGCAGAACGTCCTCGATGGGACGATCCGGGTACAACCACTTCAGGTCTTCGTCGGATGCCTTGACGACGTCAGCGAGGGCCACGATCGACTCGACGTGCGGGCGAGCCTCGTCGGGGGTTCCCAGCAGCGCGGGACGGATGTTCGGGTCGTAGGACACGGTGCCGCGGATGGCCTGGCGCTTGACGGCGGCCAGGACCTTGTCGGCGCCCGGCTCGACGACGACCACGTAGGAGCCGGTGTGCACGTGTCCGACAGTGTCGGGATCCTCGACGGCAGGAACGTCCCACGTCAGGTCGAACTCGTAGGTGGCGTGCCCCTTCTCGTCGACGGCCGCGTGGGCGACCGTCGTGAACTCGGCGCCGTCGCTGCCGGGCGTCAGGGTGACACCGGCGTCCTCGGCATGGGCGCGCACCTTGTCGCCGCGAGCGTCACGGGCGAACCAGGTCGCCAGCTCGGACTCGTGACCCAGCCGGGTGAGGCCGGCTGCGACGTTGAGCATCGATCCCCCGACAACTTCGACGGGTTCACTGTTTGGGCGGGTGATCTCATCGATGAGAGCTTCCCCGATGTTCACGATTCTAGTCATTCGTCAACCCCAGTTTCTCTTCCATTTCTTCGAGCGGAATGCCCTTGGTTTCGGGCATCACCTTCAGGACCCAGAATAGCTGACCGACCATCGCGAGGAAGAAGATACCGAACGCGAAGCCGCCGCCGAGCTTATCCGTGAGGACCGGGAAGGCGTACGTGGTGATGAAGGCGAACACCCAGTGCGTGAGCGAGCCCAGCGACTGGCCACGCGCGCGCACGCGGTTCGGGAAGATCTCGGAGATGAAGACCCAGATGACCGATCCCTGGCCAAACGCGTGGGAGGCGATGAAGCCGAGCAGGCCGAGGAGGATGAGCCAGACGGGTGCGGCGCTGCCTTCCTGGAAGACGCCGCCCTCGTATGCGAACATCATGCCGGCGAGGAAGCCGAGGGAGATCAGGTATCCGATCGAGCCGACGATCATGAGCTGGCGGCGGCCGAGCTTGTCGATGACGGTCAGGGCGGCCATGGTGGCGATCAGGTTCATGAGGCCGACGATGACAGAGCCGATGTAGGGGAAGGCGTCACCCAGGACGGCGGCGCCGCCGGCGAGCTTCATGACCTTGGGGGCGTAGTAGAGGATCGCGTTGATGCCGGAGAGCTGGTTGAACATCGCGATGCAGAAGGCCATGAGGATGACCTTGCGGTAGCGTCGCGTGAAGAAGGCAACCTTGCCACCTGCGGCGTCCTCGGCGATCTGCGCCTTCATCTCGGCGATCTGCTCGCTGCTTTCTTCCTGCGTGGAGGTGAGGCGCTCGGAAATCTTCACGGCGCGTTCCTCGTGCCCGTGGGCGAGCAACCAACGCGGCGTCTCGGGGACGGTGGCCAGGAAGATCAGGAAGAAGACGGCGGGCACGGCCATGACGCCGAGCATCCAGCGCCACGCGGTGTCTTCGTGCGCAATTTCGCGGATGACCGCGTTGGAGGCGTAGGCCAGGAGGATACCGAAGACGATGTTGAACTGGACCAGGCCGACCAGGCGTCCGCGCACGCGGGCGGGGGCGATTTCGGCGGTGTAAATGGGAGCGACCACGGAGGACAGGCCGACGCCGACGCCGCCCAGGAAGCGGAACACCATGAAGAAGGTGATCGGGAAGGCGGACGAGGCCGAGACCGTGCCGTCAGCAGCTGTCACCAGGGTAGGCACAGGCGCCAGGGCAGTGGCCAGCGCACCCACGCCGAAGAGAATGCCGATCCAGAAGAGGATGGGTTTACGGCCAAAGCGGTCGGCGAGTTTACCGGCGACGATGGCACCGCAGATCGTGCCGATGGTTGCGATGGCAACGATCATGCCCTCCCCCATGGAGGAGAGCGCGTAGAGCTTGGTGAGCTTTTCTTCCGCGCCGGAAATGACCGCTGTGTCAAAGCCGAAGAGCAGGCCGCCGAGGGAGGCAACGATGGCGCTTCGAATGACCAGAGGCGGAATGGACTTGGTTGGTGCTGACGACTTCGTAGTCATGCTGGCTCCGCACTGTGGAGATGGGGCGCGCGTGGCGACGAGGACGCTCGCGGTCCTCCGCAGTGAGCCTAAGAATTTAATTGGTCAGACGATTAGGACCTAGGGAGCGGTTACGTGAAAACTGAAAAGAAAAAGGAAGAACAGCGCCCACCGACAAAGAAAAAGTAACGATGATAACACAAGGGAATGCGCGGAAACATCCACTATGCGAAACGACAGTCAGATCTCGATTGCGTACAGCCTCGTCTGGCCCACCGTACGGAAGCCCAGGTAGTCGTAGATGGCGAGCGCGCCCGTGTGATTCGCGGAGCCCACGCCCGTGCCCGCGCGATCCATGCCGTCGCGCTTCTGCGCCCACATCGACGCCAGGATCAGTGCGTCCGCGACGCGACTGTCGCGCCACTGGGACAGGACGCCCAGCTGGTCGATGTACCCCTCGCGCCAGCCCAGAGCCGCCCAATCCTGCTCGTAACACGATGCCAGCAGGAAGCCGGCGACGCGGGGGCGATCCCCCGTGCGGTCGACGGCGACGAACGACCATTCGGGAGCGAAGGCCGTGCGCCCCTGCATCCACTGCTCCTGAGTGAGCGGGGGCCGACCCCACTCGGACTCGTTGAGGCGGTTCGCCGCACGCAGGGCAGGTTCCTCCCACTGGGGGCCCCAGGCCTCGATGCTCATGTACGAGCCCAGGCCAGGCAGCTGCGGCAGTCCCTCGAGCGAAGCGCGCAGTTCGTAGTAGGTGCGCGTCCAACGGAAGCCATGGACTTTCAGCTGCACCTCGAGGTCATCCTGGCCGGTCTCGACGTGACAGGTGATCTGGGCGGGAGCATCACCCTCAACCTCGGCCAGCATCTGGCGGGCAGTACCCTCCTGCCAGTCGACGATCGCATTGCCGAGGCCGATGCGCCGAAAGTCGGGGTCCACTCCCCCGACGCACACGCACTCCACTCGCCCAGGGAAACGCAGGACCACCTGAGCAAAGGCGACGATGCGACCCGCCGCGATGCCCTTGCGGGCAATCCCGACGAGGCCTCGCCACTGCGAAGCACCCGAGAGCATTTCCTCGACCTCGTCCGGGCTGGTGCGATACGGCGGGTTATCGCGGGCCTCCATACGGGCGAAAAGGGCGGACAGGCCACCGTGGTGGGCAGGCGTCAGCTCCTCCCATTCGATCCCATGATGTTCGCCCGGGAAGGGGACGAACTCGGGGGCATTCGCTCGCTGCGCGAGAGGAATGCTCATGCTCGCCTCCTTCCGTCTCTACTGGTCGATCGTGTAATAAACCTCGGCGGCTTCATCAACGAAGCCAAGGTGTTCATAGATATTATGCGCGCCGTCGGGACTCGACATATCGACATCCAGGCCGATCCGGCTCACTCCCGAGGCCGACGCTGCCGCGACCGTGTGCCCCACGAGAGCCGTCGCCACGGAACGGCCACGGTGAGCTTCGGCGACGCCCAGCAGGTAGATGTATGCCTCGGGCCGACCTGTGGCCACCCAGCGCTGCGCGGGGCGCCCCGTCATCGCATAGCCGACCACGTCACCCTCGGAATCGACAGCGACGAAAGACCACCGCGGATCAAAGTGATTCATCGCGTCATCCCACCACAGGGCACGCAGCGGGGAACGGAACGACTGCTGGAAAGCCTCCATATGGATGGCACGAACCTGCTCCTGCGGAACCTGGGTCCACGGCAGGACGCGGTAGCCGTGGCGCGGATGCGGGGCAACCTCGCCGCCAGCAAGGTCACGGTACATGACCTGGTACGTGCGCTTGGCAAAGAAACCGGCCGCAATGTAGAGGCGGCGACGGTCGGTCATGTGCGCGTCGACGAGGTTCGAGATGGACACCGGGACCTCAGACTCGGCACCGAATGCCTCGACGAGCATCTGGCGAGCGCGCCCATCCTGCCAGTACAGCAGGGCTCTGCCCACGCCTCGGCCACGCCAGTGCGGGTGAATGTAAGCGCTCACGATGGCGGTTGCAGCCTCATGGATACCGCGCAGCACGCGCACGGATGCCACCGCGCAAATGTTTCGCTTCGCGTCGAGGCCGACGATGGTGTCGACCCAGTCGCGTCCGTTCTCGCCCTCCATCATGTCCGCGATATCGTCGACTGACGTGCGCCGGATGGCGTTATCGTCGTCTTCGATCAGGGAGATGAGTGCATACACGGCGGGCGCGTCACGGCCGATCATGGGCCGCCATCGCAACCCGAGGTGATTGCCCGGGTACGGGACGGACCCGGGCGGCGTGAGTCGCTGCGCAAGTCCTGTCATGGCCAACATCCTACCGGCTGATAGGGCCTTTAGTCACACTGGAACCAGACATATGGCCAAGAGTCCTGAACGTTTGTGCAACGAATCAGCGTTTTCCGCTCAAAATCACGCGTCAATGCGCGTACGATCCAGTCCCGCCGACTCCTCGACGATGAACTCCTTGCGCGGGCCCACCGTCGAGCCCATGAGCAGCTCGAACACGTCCTCGGCCTGGCGCAGGGCTTCCTCATCCGCCAGCGTGATACGGCGCAGCGAGCGGTGGGCCCGATCCATCGTGGTCTCAGCCAGCTGGTCGGCATCCATCTCGCCCAGGCCCTTGTATCGCTGGATGGGTTCCTTCCACGTGCGGCCAGAACGACGCAGGGCGGCGAGCTTACGGTGCAGCTCGTCCTCGGAGTAGGTGTAGATGTACTCGCGCTTCTTGCGTCCCTTGCCCGCGACCTCGATGCGATGCAGGGGCGGGACGGCAGCGTAGATGCGGCCGGCCTCGACCATGGGCCGCATGTAGCGGAAGAACAAGGTCAGCAGCAGGGTGCGGATGTGCGCGCCATCCACGTCGGCATCGGTCATGAGGATGACCTTGCCGTACCTCGCCTGAGACAGGTCGAAAGTGCGACCCGAGCCCGCGCCGATCACCTGGATGATGTTGGCGCACTCGGCGTTGGCCAGCATGTCCGCGGTCGAGGCCTTCTGCACGTTGAGGATCTTGCCTCGAATCGGGAAGAGGGCCTGGTAGTGGGAGTTGCGCGCGGCCTTGGCCGTGCCCAGGGCGGAGTCGCCCTCGACGATGAAGAGCTCGGTCTCCTCGACGTCCTCGAGTCGGCAGTCCGCGAGCTTGGCGGGCAGCGAGGATGTTTCGAGCGCGTTCTTCTTGCGCGAGATTTCCTTGTGGATACGGGCGGAAACGCGGGCCTTCATCTCGCCGACGACCTTCTCCATGAGGAGGGAGGTCTGCTGCTTGTCATCGCGCTTGGAGGAGGCGAACTTGGCTTTGAGCCAGTCGGAGACGACGCGGTTGACGACCGTACGGATCTGGGGCGTGCCCAGTGTTTCCTTGGTCTGCCCCTCGAACTGAGGCTCGGGGAAGCGCACGGTGATGACGGCGGTCATGCCGGCCTGCACGTCGTCCTTCTCCGGGCGGCCATCCTTCGCTCCGACCTTGAGCTTGCGCGCGTTCTTATCGATTGCGGCGCGCAGCGTCTTGAGGACAGCCTGCTCGAAGCCGGTGACGTGGGTGCCGCCCTTGGGGGTGGCGATGATGTTGACGAAAGACTGGACGGTCGTGTCGTAGCCGATGCCCCAGCGCAGCGCGATGTCGACCTCGCAGGTGCGCTCGACCTCGGTGGCGCGCAGGTGCCCGGTCTCGGAGTCCAGCGCCTGCACCGTCTCGTTGTAGGTGCCCTCACCCGTGATGTGCCACGTGTCGGTGACGGGACCGTCGGAGGCCAGCCAGTTCGCGAAGTCGACGACGCCGCCATCGAAGCGGAAGCTCTCGTGGAGCTCCTCTTCGCCGCGCTCGTCGTAGCAGTTGATGGTCAGGCCGGGCACGAGGAAGGCGGTCTGGCGGGCGCGCGCCAGCAGATTCTCCCACGAGAAGCCCTCGGTCGACGGGAAGATCTGGAAGTCCGCCCAGAAGCGCACGCGCGTGCCGGTCTGCGACTTCTTCACCTTGCCGACGGTCTTGAGGGTGGAGCCATCCACGAAGGGCATGAAAGGCGAGTTGGGCGTGCGCTGCTTCGAGTCGTCGAACTGCCCGGGTTCGCCGCGGCGGAAGCACATCTCGTGGGTCTTGCCGCCGCGGTCAACCTGCACGTCGAGGCGGGCCGACAGTGCGTTCACGACGGAGGCGCCGACGCCGTGAAGGCCGCCCGAGGCCGCGTAGGAGCCGCCGCCGAACTTACCGCCGGCGTGGAGCTTGGTGTAGACAACCTCGACGCCCGTCAGGCCCTGGCCGGGCACGATGTCGACGGGGATGCCTCGGCCGTTGTCGGCGACGGACGCGGAGTGGTCGGGGTGCAGGCGCACGTCGATCGTGTCGCAGTGGCCTTCCAGGGCCTCGTCTACCGCGTTGTCGATGATCTCCCAGAGGCAGTGCATGAGGCCCCGGTGGTCGGTGGAGCCGATGTACATGCCGGGGCGCTTGCGCACGGCCTCGAGCCCCTCGAGGACCGAGAGGTGCCGTGCGTTGTAGTCGGATGCGTCGGTAGGAGTCACGAGGTGCATCATAGGTGGAGCCATGCTCGTTTGGGGCCACCGGTGCGCGTGGCGCGGGTTCTGGGATGCTTTCCACGATTGACGAGGCCGGGGCCAGGTCGCGCTGGTGGGTGGCGTTTCGGGGCGTGTTGGCGGTTGCTTCGGGAGGGTGTGCGCTCCCCCGTTTCATCGTGTCGGCATGCGGGCTCTCGATTGCGCCCCGGGTGAACAGGGGTGCGCGGGGCGGGACGATGGTGTGTGATGGAAGCATGAACGCACAGACTCTTGAACGCCCCGTACTGGACGAGCCGCAGCTGACCGCGGCGAATCGTTGCGACGCCTGCGGCGCTCGCGCCTGGGTTCGTGCGACGATGCCGTCGGGTGGCCAGCTCTACTTCTGCGGCCACCACGCAAACGAGCACCTGCCCTCGCTGGTGGGCACCGGCGCACAGATCCTGGACGAGCGTCATTTCATGAACGACTGATAGCGAGCCTCCCGCAGCGGCGGGACGCACGGCTTGCAGGCGCGGGCGGGGACCGACGGGGTCCCCGCCCGCGTTTCGTAGAGGCCAAGCAAAACCACTAGAACAAGAGACACCTGTAGCCAAGCGGTGGCGGACACCCTCCCATGACCTTATGCCTTCAGCGCCAGCAGCCCGTCAGAAATGAAACGACGAACAAGCTCACTGCGGGTTTGTCCGAGTTCCCCTGCTGCCTCGTCGAGCTCGCGGACTAAGGATTCGGGCAGGCGCGTACCGACCGGCATCGTGTCCTCACCGAAAAGCTGCGGACGCCCCGGCAGAACCTTCCACGCTCCGTCACATTCGCCCGCTTCGAAGCGCTGAGCATCGGCTTCAAGATCGGCGTCGGTGACCGTCATTCCTCCCGCGAGACGGTAGGTTCCTTCTGGTTTCTTGCTCATTGCCCTCTCCTCTCAGTTCCAAATATTTCTGTCATCATTTTCTTTGAAGGCGGAGTCATCGCGTGATAGATGAGGATGCTTCCGTCTTCCTGACACGCAGCAAGGAGTTCGAGCAGCCTCCCGTTCCTGTCGTATCCCAGAGCTGCGTACACAGGCGAGTACGGCGAGTCCACACGTTCGGCGCATTCGACCGCATACACCCAGGCGTGAACCGCATCTTCATCGGCGATCTCAGGATGTCGCGCACTCACGCGCGGATGGACCACAACCGGTAGTTCCACCAGTGGCTCACCTCCCCTGCGACCATGCCAGGAATTTCGTTAACAAAATTCTAACACTGTCCTCACAGGTCTGCTGGCAGATGCAATCGATGGTCGATCAAAGCCAGGAACGGCGACCGACGCCCCGAAAGGGCTTCTCCCCTAGTCCGGCACTCACAGGAATTAAGCTCTTCAAAATTGCGGTGCAGTTGAGTTTTGAATCCATCGGGTTCGAGGAATGCCCGGGCGATGTAGCGGATGAGGTTTCGGATTCCGAGGCCGGAGCCGCGTAGGTGTTCGAGGCGGCCGTTGATAGCTTCGGTGGGGCCAATGCTGGCGTGGGGATGATCGAAGTAGGCCAGGATGTCCCCGGCTCGGCGTTTGAGCATTCTTCCCAGTGTGACAATCTCCGTGAGGGAGCTAGGGACACCCGCGTCACTAAGACAGGCTATTTTGGCTTGCATCAGGGCCTTACCGCTGACTTTGTTGGGATCACGGTAGGCGTCGATGATGTTCTGGCAGACGCTCCAGGTGACTTCAAGTGCGACGTGGCAATCGCTGGCGAACAGGTCGGCTAGATGGTGTTGCTGACGTGGCGTGAGCGGGCATGAGCGCGTGTGTAACATTCTGCGGGCCTTGTACAGGGCATCCGTGGCACGCCCGCACCTATGGTGAAGTTCTTGCCCGGTGCGTCTGCAGCACTCATCGAGAGCATCCCCGGCGAGGTGTACAACATGGAAGGGCTCCATGACCGCCCTTGCACCGGAGAGCTCTTCAGTGACTGCGTATTTGAACCCGGTGAATCCATCCATCGCGGCGATCTCAATGCGCTCGCGCCACGTGTCAGGCTGGGAGGCCAGCCAGGTTTTGAAGACCCGGTTGGATCAGCCCGGGACCATGTCCAGGAGCCGGGAGGGACCGCGACGGTCTCGCACGGGAGTTACGTCCAAGATGACGGTGACATACCCGTCCCCACACGGGGTGGGGCACCACACGTGTTCATCCACACCAATGACACGCACGCCTACAAACCGAGCTGCATCATTGATCGGCAGGCGCATCCCTTCGGCCAGGGCAGCAGTGTTAGCGGTATTCCCGGACACTCCGAGGGCCTGGGCGACGCGCGCCACCGTCAGATGGTGGACCACCACGCCCGTCAACGCCCAGCGCACCGCCGCACGCGAGAGCTTGGCACGCGGATCGGCCGCTTGACTCATATCTTGACGCCTCACATGAGCACACTCTGGGCACCATCAGCGGCGCACGCTCACATGCAAGATCGTGGGACGCCACCCGCAGGGCTCATGCGCCAAGCGCCTCACCACCGTGTCACGAGAAATACCCTGGCACCCGCAGCGTCGACCCCACCGATCCTCACCGACAATTCACCACGCCAACACTGCACAGTCTGACTCAACACGCCAGCCGGCCACTTCCAGGCCCAGGTTATCCAAGCTCGTGAACGCGCTCAAATCAGGGCGATCAAAAGTAGTATCGGACATGTCGAGGTCTTTCAGATGAACGGTGTAGGAACCCCCATCATCGGAAGACCTCGACCCCTACCCGGCCACGACACGCCCAACCCAGCCCACAACACCTACACTCTTCAATTATGAAGAGCCGCATTACAATCAGCATACAACCCCTAGAATTCAGGGTTATTTTAGATTGACACATGACAGCTCAAACCTTAGAATAACATTGAGCAAACTGACGGAATTACCTACAGGAAAAGCTAAAATCACACAAGCGCAATTTACTCAGCAAGCACGGAGGATTCGGATGGAACAGGCAAGCATCACTGATTACACCCTAGCAGCATGTGCAATAATTTCTATAGCCTTTTCTCTCATCACACTTTCAAACACAATTCGAAGAAATTCCGATAACGATTATAATGAGGTCCGACAATTAATATCTGACAATAAAGCCGGAGCGCAACTAAGACAACATCCCATAAATTCACCACTGAACGAGACACTAATTCGAAACTGGATCAATTCAAAGATTGCCAGACATTACTCACCTTACGGCAACATCCTCGCAAATATTACAATCTTCCTATCAACAATATTCTTATTGACCATCGTCCTCTTCACAATATTGTTTCTACTCGATGGCCAATATATCAACTCTATTATCGGGCTTACAATCTTCATCGCATCACTACTCACAACCGCAATAATTCTCAATTCACCATCATTTACAGACAAAGTTACAATTGAGCGACGGATATACATAGACTACCTTTCAAACATTGGAATCAAGCAGCAGAATCTTATCCAACGCTCTATTCCAATGTTCAGCAGAAAACACCCCGCATCACTACACGTCGACTCACTCAATTTGCAAAGCAGAATCAAGCTTCTTGAAGAGATGCGAACATTCGCAAAACAACAGTCCCTGAATGACGAATGGATCAATAAACAAATTGCAGAGATTCAAAAAGAACTCGATAGCAAATTAGATCTTCTCAGAACAAAGCACCCTGAGGCATTCTGCGCTCTAATGTTCATCACTAATATCAAGTCTATCAACGATCAACCGCAACAAGTTACCCACCCACCTAGGACAAAACAGAGTAAAACAAGTAACAAGAGGCGCAGCTAAACACAGTATGACGCGCATCAACGTCTGCAAGCCGCTGCACGATTATGTACACAGCTTCTCCTTACCTCACCAGAAGCTGTTCAATCACCCCTTTGTTACAATTCTTGACTCGAGTATCTCTTCCTACTTTGCGGTGTTGCATCGATATCCCGAGAATATGAACGATGCTCGACGGCGTTCCCTAGTCCGCCAAACGCTGGGAGACCACCGTTGTGACGCCGTCGCGCATCGTGACGCCGTATAGGGCATCCGCGATCTCCATCGTGCGCTTCTGGTGCGTAATCACGATCAGCTGCGAGGTCTCCTGCAGCTCCTTGAAAATCGCCAGCAGGCGCGTCAGGTTCATGTCATCCAGGGCGGCCTCGACCTCGTCCATGACGTAGAACGGCGACGGGCGCGCCTTAAAGATCGCCACCAGGAACGCAATCGCGGCCAGGGAACGCTCACCGCCCGACAGCAGCGACAGGCGCTTCACCTTCTTGCCCGCGGGCCGAGCCTCGATCTCGATGCCGGTCGTCAGCATGTCATCCGGATCGGTGAGCACCAGGTCGCCCACCCCGCCCGGGAACAGCACGCCGAACACGTGCTCGAACTGCTCGCGCGTCTCGGCGAACGCCGACGCGAAGGCCTCCTCCACCAGGCGATCCACGTCCTGCACGATGCGCAGCAGATCCGCCTTCGACGCTTTGAGGTCCTGGACCTGGTCCACCAGGAACTTGTGTCGCGAGGCCAGCGCCTCGTGCTCCTCGAGCGCCAGCGGGTTCACGCGCCCCAGCTTCTCCAGGTCCTTCTGCGCCTTGGCGAGTGCCCGCTCCTGCTCGGCGCGCACGTACGCGCTCGGCTCAGCGGCCGCAGCCTTCTCCACCTGGTCGGGGTCGAGCGGCAGCATCGGCACCAGGGTCTCCGGCCCGTACTCGGCGAGCAGCTGCTCGGGTACGAGGGACAGCTCCTCAAGGGCGCGACGCTGCAGATCCTCGACGCGCAGGCGCGTCTGCTCGGCGGCTATCTGCCCCTGGTGCGCCGAGGCTGTGGCCTCCGACAGTTCCGCGCTCAGCCGGTCCATGGCGTGTCGGGCGTCCGAGACCTCCTGCGAGACCTGGGTGCGGCGCTCGCTCAGGCGGTCGCGCTCGGCGGCGGCACGGGTCAGGGCTCGCTCGGCGGCCTCGAGGGCGACGCGGGTGGCAGCCTCCACGTCCGAGGCCGTGGCCAGCTCCGTCTTGCGCGCGGCCTCGCGCCGGGCGTAGCGGGCGCGCTCCTCCCGCTCGGCGGCGGCTGCCTGGCGCAGGGAGCGGGCGCGGGAGGCGGCGCGCCGCGATTGCTCTTCGAGGGCACGCAGTGATAGGCGCGCCTCGTTTTCGGCCTCGCGGGCCTCGCGCGCGGCGCGGGAGGCGGCGTCTGCACGGGCCTGGGCGTCTTCAAGGGATTCGGGCGGGCCGACGGTGTCCGCGCCGTCGAGTCGGGCGCGCGCGGCAACGTCCTGCTCGCGGGCCCACGTGACCTGTTCGTCGGCGCGACGTGCCACGTCGTGTGCGCGCTCGGCCTCGGCGCGGGCGGCCTGCGCGGCGGATTGGGCGCGGGCCAGCTCCTGGGCTTCCTTGGCGCGCTGCGCGTCTTCTTCGCGCAGGGCCTTCAGGGCATCGTTTGCCTCACGAATGCAGCGGTCCAGGTGGGCGTTTGCCTCACTGAGCTGCTCGGAGACCTCGGCCATGCGGGCCTGAGCGGCCTCGGCCTGCGCGCAGGCCTCCTCGTAGTCTGCACGCACGGAGAGCACGGAGGAGGCCTGGCGGCCACCCTCCACCGACCAAGAGCGCAGCACGTCGCCACCTGACGTGACGACGGCTCGCACGCCGGGTACGCGCAACACCTCAGCCGCGGCATCAAGGAAGCACGAGACGACCCCGTCCAGCAGGGAGGCCAGCGGAGCTGCGGCCCCCTCGCAGGTGACGACGTCGGACAGCCACGTCGCGCCCTCGGGCAGATCGGCGCGCGCAGCACCGATCCCGTCATCGGAATCGCCAGAAAGATCAGCAGAAGAACCCGACGCAACGACGAGCCGCAGCGAGCGACCGGCCGCGCGGGCCGCGTCAAGCTCGCCCAGGCCTCGGGCCAGGGAGTCGACGACCACGGCGTCGGCGAAGGGGGCGAGCGCGGCGGCGACGGCGTCCTCGAAACCGGGGGTGACGTGCAGGAGGGGCGCAATCTGGCCGAGCACGCCGGGGCGTCCCAGCAGCTCGGCGGTGCCGTCCTCGGGGGCGAGCAGCTGCTCGAGCGCGTCGCGGCGGGCCTCCCAACGCGCACGGTCGGCTCGGGCCTCGCGCTCGACGCCGAGCAGCTCGTCCACGCGGGCGCGCGCGGCGTCGCGGCGGGCGGAGGCCTCGGCGTGTGCGCGGGCCGCTCCCCCGCCGGTTTCGTCCTCGGACGAGGAGGCCTCGGAAATAGAAGCGCCCACACCAACGGACCCCACCGACGACGCGGGCACAGCCTTCTCCGCGGCCTCGGCACGCTCCTGAGCGGCCCGGTAAGCGCCCCGCGCGCGGTCGGCCTCGGCGATCGCAGCCTCCAGGCGAGAGGCCGCCGTGGAGGCGTCGCCCGTCAGTCGCGCGACCTTCTCACGATGATCGGCGATGACGCGGTTGACGCGGGCGAGCTCGCGGGAGGCGGAATCGTCAGCATCCTCCGCCGCCTCGCGTGCACGCGTCGCGGACGTCAGGGCAGAGCGCGCGGCCTCGACCTGGCCGGCCAGGGCCGCATCCTCGGCGCCAGCGACGCGGGCGCGCTCGTCGAGCACGTCGGGATCCTCGCCGCCCGGGGGCAGCTCGGGGGTCGCGCGCAACGCAACCTTCTGAGTCGCGGCCATGAGAGTACCGCGCAGGCGCTCGGTGATCGTGGTCAGCGCCTGCCAGTCGGAGGATGCCTGATCGAGCGCGGGAGAGGACGCACGCTCTGCGTCCTCCAGGCGCGCAAGCTCAGCACGCGAGGCAACGATCTGTTCCTCAAGCGACGCGCGGCGCGCCGCGGCCGACTCGTCCGAGGCCTCGAGCACGGACAGCTTCGACAGCGCAGAGGCCAGGTCATCAGCGAGCAGGCGGGCCTTCGCGTCGCGCACGCGCGCCTGAATGAGGGACGCACGCCGCGCGATGCGCGCCTGGCGTGCGAGAGGACCCAGCTGGCGGTGGATCTCGTTCGTCAGGTCCAGGACGCGCACGAGGTTCGCGTCCATGTCGGCCAGCTTTTTCAGCGCGCGCTCCTTGCGGCACCGATGCTTGAGGACGCCCGCGGCCTCCTCGATGAAGCCGCGACGCTCCTCGGGCGTCGAGGACAGAATCGCGTCGAGCTGCCCCTGGCCGACGATGACGTGCATCTGACGGCCCATGCCCGTGTCAGACAGGAGCTCTTGGACATCCAGCAGCCTCGCGGGAGTGCCGTTAATGGAGTATTCGGAGCCGCCCCCGCGAAACAGGGTGCGGCTGATCGTCACCTCGGAATACTCAATATCGAGCAGCCCGTCGGTGTTGTCAATCGTCAGGTCCACCTGGGCGCGCCCCAACGCCGCGCGCCCAGATGTCCCCGCGAAAATCACGTCCGCCATTTGCCCTCCGCGCAGCGCGCGGGCACCCTGCTCGCCCATGACCCAGGCGAGCGCGTCGACGACGTTCGATTTACCCGACCCGTTGGGGCCCACGACGCACGTAATGCCCGGTTGGAGGGCGAGCGTGGTCGCACTGGCGAAGGACTTAAAGCCCCGCAGCGTCAGGTTTTTGAGGTACACCCTTGCAGGTTAGCCGTGACTCAGTAAATCTCCGGGAACCACAGGGAGATTTCGCGCGTTGCGTTCTCCACAGAGTCCGAACCGTGAACCAGGTTCTCCATGTGGGGGCTGTTCCACGCGCGACCGAGGTCACCACGGATCGTGCCCGCCGGTGCCGTCGTCGGGTCGGTCGAGCCCATGAGGACGCGCATGCCCTCGACGACGCGCTGGCCTTCGACGATCATGGCGACGACCGGGCCCGAGTTCATGAACTCCAGGAGGCCCTCGAAGAAGGGCTTGTCCTTGTGGTCGGCGTAGTGCTCGGCAAGCAGTTCGCGGGAGGCGACCATGAGCTTGAGGCCCTTGATCGTGTAGCCCTTGGCCTCGATGCGGCGCAGGATCTCACCGGTCAGACCGCGGGCGTAGCCGTCGGGCTTGACGACGATGAGGGTGTGCTCGAGGGTGGGGTCGAGAAGGTGCTGGGGCTCCAGCAGAACACTCTTAGCGCTCACGTTGTCTCCTTTGATTCTGGCGTTTGCGGTGTTGCGCTTTCAAGCATATCGGTCAGTGCTGCCACCGCGGCTGTGGCATCGGCCCCATTGGCTTCGATGTGGACGCTCTGACCTTGGGTGATGCCGAGCGCCATGAGCTCGAGGACCGAACCGCCGTCCGCCCCGTTCACGGTAACTTCGGCGTCGAATGTGCCCGCCAGGCGCACGAAGGCGGCGGCCGGGCGTGCGTGCAGGCCGACGGGATCCGCGACGACCGCATCCCCTTGCGCCCACGTCGACGAGGCCGGGGCCCCTCCCGCTCCCCCGCTGTGCTTCGCGGGAGCGGGGCTGGGTGCCTCCTGGGCGGGTACGTCGTCCACGCGGGGGGCCAGGGCAGCTGCGACATCGGCGACCTGGTCAAGGTCTTCGCCGAGCTGCGCGCGCACGGAGGACGCGACGGCCCCTTCGACGAGGCAGGTATCGACGAAGCGGATGCGTTCGGGCTCGTCGCTCATGTCGATGACGGATTCGACGGTCATCGTGGCCGAGCCGAGGTCGGTGAGAACGATGACGCCGCTGCCGTCCCCGTCCACGGCCTGAAGGGCTGCCTCGAGGGCCGCTTCCACGCGGTCGTAGGAGGTGCCGATGCGGCCGTCGTCCGTGCCTCCGGCAGCCTCGAAGTGCACGTCGGGGGCCATCTGGGCGGCGAGCTCGCACACGCCGACGGCCAGGGAGGCAGAGTGAGAGACGATCACATAAGAGACGCGCACGCTCATGCTGCGTCAGCCTCGCCCGCTGCGCGCGCGGCGGCTCGCAGAATCAGCGACGTGGAGACGGCACCCGGGTCAAGGTGGCCGATGGAGCGTTCTCCCAGGTAGGAGGCGCGTCCCTTCGTGGCCCGCATCGGCTCGGTGGAGGCTGCGCCGGCCTCGGCGGCGGTGGCGGCTGCCTCGAAGACGGCGGCCGCGTCGCTACCGGATTCAGCGGCTGCGCGGGCTGCCTCGAGCGCGGGTGTCCACGCGTCCACCATGGTCTTTTCGCCCGTGGTGGCCTTGCCGCGCGCTTGGATGCCTTCGAGCGCGCCCGCGATCACCGCGGCAGCGCCCGCGCCGTCGAGGTCACCGTCACCGGCGGCCTTCGATGCGCGCAGGAACGCGGTCCCGTACAGGGGTCCGGCGGCGCCGCCGACCGTGGACATGAGGGTCTTGGCGACGGTCTTGAGGACCTCGGCGACGCTGGCGGGCTGGGCCTGACCCAGGGCCTCGAGCGCGGCCTTGAACCCGCGGTCCATGTTTTCGCCGTGGTCGCCGTCTCCGATCGCTCGGTCCAGGTCCACCAGGTAGTCGCGCTGCTCGGCGATATCTGCCGCTGCCAGCTCGATCCACCGCTGTGCCCACGCTGCATCTAGGCTCATCGTGATTCTCCTTATCCTGCCTCGTTGCTTACTTCCAGGCGACCGTGTTCACGGGTGCGTCGAAGAGCTCGAGGAGCTCGTCGTCGGCGCGCATGAGGGTCACGGAGACACCGGGCATCTCCAGGCTGGTGACGTAGTTGCCGACCATCTGGCGGGCGATCTCGATGCCGTCTTTCTTCAGGAGGGCGGCCAGTGCCCGGAAGCAGATGTAGAGCTCAGAGATCGGGGTGCCACCCATGCCGTTAACGAGGGCGACGACGCGCTCACCCTCGCTCAGCCCGAGGTCGCCGCGCACGCGCTCGTAGAGCTCGGCGATGAGAGCATCAGCGGTCTCCATAGAGCCGCGGCGGTATCCGGGCTCGCCGTGGATGCCGATGCCCAGCTCAATCTCATCCTCGCCCAGGTCGAAGGAAGGCTTGCCAGCGTGGGGCACAGTGCAGGGCCCCAGGGCCAGGCCCATGGAGCGGGTCTGGTCGTTGACCTTGGCCGCAATCCGAGTAACTTCCTCCAGGGAGTCGCCACGCTCGGCGGCGGCGCCCGCGATCTTCTCGACGAAAATCGTGCCGGCGACACCACGGCGCCCCGCGGTGTAGAGGGAGTCCTCGACGGCCACATCATCGTTGACGACGACGGTAGCGACCGTGATGTCCTCCATGTCGGCCAGCTCGGCGGCGGTCTCGAAGTTGAGGACGTCGCCCGTGTAGTTCTTGACGATGTGCAGGACGCCCGCGCCGTGGTCGGCGGCTTTGGTGGCCTCCAGGATCGGGTCTGGAGTGGGCGATGTGAAGACCGCGCCGGGCACGGCCGCATCCAGCATGCCTTCGCCGACGAAGCCCGCGTGCAGGGGCTCGTGTCCGGATCCGCCACCGGAGACGAGGCCGACCTTGCCCTCAGCCTTGGGGGCGCGCCGGGTCACGAAATCCGGCGAATAGTGGACATCGACGAGGTCAGGGTGGGCGAGGGCGAAACCTTCGAGGGTTTCGCGGACGACGGCGTGGACGTCATTGACGAGCTTCTTCATGATGCCTCCTTGCACATTGCTCATCTGTACTTGTACGCATGATCAATCGTGCCACCATCGAGCACGATTTCCCAACCGTGGCGGCCGCCACGATGCGGCCGCCCTGGTTGGATGACATCCTAGCGCGGAGAGTGGCCAGCGAGGGCCAGCATTTCGCCAGCCAGCATGACCGAGCCAAATACGAGAACTCCGCAGCGATCTGCGGGCTCAGCCCCAGCCTCGGCAATCTCCGCTGCACGATCGACCGCGTCCGCGAGCGACTCGCGCACATCTACCCGGTCGGGACCGAAGACCTCTTCCGCGATCTCGGCCAGGCGCGCGACATCGGCCGCGCGCTCGCCCGGCATCTGGGTAGCAACCAGGTGATCGAGGAAGGGCTCGACCTCGGACAGGACGCCCTCGACGTCCTTGTCCCCCATCGCCGCATACACACCCACGATGCGCGCGAACCCAAAGGAGGATTCCACGGCCTCGCGCAGGGTGGCCGCACCCGCGGGATTGTGCGCGGCGTCCACGATGATCGTGGGCGAATGACGCACGACCTGCATGCGACCCGGGCTAGAGGCATTCATGAGGCCCTGCTCGACGATGCGACCGTCCAGGCCGCGGCCACCCATGAAGGCCTCGACGGCCACAAGTGCCGCCGCTGCGTTGTGCGCCTGATACTGGCCGAACAGCGGGACGAACACGTCCTCGTAGAGCGCGGAAGGCGTGCGGATGGTGACCATCTGGCCGCCGACCCCCATCTGACGATCCATGACCTCGAAGTCGCGGCCCTCGACGCGCGCGATCGCGTCGACGGAGCGCGCTTGCTCGAGGAGGATGTCGAGGACTTCCTCCTCTTGCTTCATGATGACGACGACCTGGCCGGGCTTGATGATGCCTGCCTTTTCGCGCGCGATCTCCTCAATGGTAGAGCCGAGCCACTTCGTGTGATCCAGGGCGATCGGCGTGATGACGGAGACGCCCGCGTCAATGACGTTCGTGGCGTCCCAGCGCCCGCCCATGCCGACCTCGACGACGGCCGCATCGACCGGGTAGTCCGCGAAGGCCACGTACGCCATGATCGTAAAGACCTCGAAGAAGGACAGACGCGGGCCACCCTCTTCCTGGCTGCGCTCGTCCACCATGCCGACGTAGGGGGCGATGTCCTCCCATGCGCGTACGAAGCCCTCGCGCGTGATCGGGTGGCCTTCCAGCGAGATGCGCTCGCGCACGTCGAGCAGGTGCGGGCTCGTGAAGCGGCCCGTCTTCATGCCGAAAGCGGTCAGGAGCGAGTCGATCATACGCGACGTCGACGTCTTGCCGTTCGTACCCGTGATGTGGATCGACGGGTAGGAGTTCTGCGGGTCGCCCAGGATGTCCAGGGCGAGCTTCACGCGGTCGAGAGTGGGGTCGATGTCGTGCTCGGGGGCACGCGCGACGATGGACTGGTAGATCTCCTGCACGCGAGCGTCGAGGGCGACCTCATCCTCGGCCTTCGCCAGCGCGGCCTCGTGGGAGGCGCGCTCGTCGCGTGCCTCGGCGGCGTCGTCGGCGAAGTCCTCGTCCACCTCGCCCTCAATCTCAGCGAGGACCGAGGGGTCGGGGCCCAGCAGCAGCGAGTGCTCAACGAGGGCGCGCAGCGCGGCCTCGCGCTCGCTCTCCTCGGCCTGCGGGTCGGTGCTCTCCCCCGCCTCGGTGTCTTCGACCTCGTCGGCCGCTTCCAGGTACGGGATCAGATCGGCCGGGATGCCGCCGCGCTGGTCTTCGTGGGTGGGGTCTTGCCCGAAGAACGATTCGCCTGCCATGTTTCCTCCGCTGCTCACAGTGTCCTCGCTATTTTACCGGGCTGGGTCGCGCGGGCGGCTTGTTCTGCCGGTCACGGCGCGTTGTCGCGCACAGTCCGCGCGTCGTCATCGACGAGGCCGGGGCGGGTTTCTCCGGGAACCTTCGTATTCGCCGCAGGCCGATCGTCGGCACCAGGTTGGCGAAGACGGATAGGATTGCTTCCATCAAGGTAATCTCCTCAAGGAGGCAACACGTGGGTAAGTGGTTTGGTCAGGCTAGCGAAATCGAAGAGTTGCGCGCCGAAAACCGCCAGCTGAAGGAACAGGTCGCGAACCTCGAGGCGCGACTGCGTGCCGCTTACGCGGACGCCAGGGTCACGGCGCTCGCCGGATCCGCCTCCCCCACCTGCGAGGCAGCAGCCCCCACCCCGGTTCCTGCTACCCCTTCCCCGGCCTCAGCCTCGCTCCCGGAGCTGAACGCGGTGGAGATCCAGATGATCGCCGAGGGCAGGATGATCTACGCCGTCAAGACTTACAAGGACCGCACCGGCCTCGACCTGAAGACGTCGAAGGCGGCGATCGACGCCGCCCGCCGAGAAATGCGTACTAAGAGCTGACCGTTTCCCCGTTGACGCTCACGCTTGCGGATAGGTTGTGCGCTTGCGGATAGGTTATGCAGATACGGATAGGTTATTAACCTATCCACATGCGGATAACCTATCCGCATGCTTATAACCTATCCGCGTAAGCACTCACTGCGCGTTGTGCAGGTCTAACTTCGCGTCGTCATCGACGAGGCCGGGGCTGCTCGCACTCACCACGAATCCTCACGCTCGGCCAGACAACCGCTCTGATAGGATGCTGATCACACAATCACCGTCATCGACGACAGGACGCGCCATGCTTCTGATCGGCTTCACTGAAGAACCCGGCTGGATTCGTTCCACCTTCAATCTCACCTACCGCGTCCCCTGGGAGGGGCTACTCAAGGGGGTGCGCGGTGTCTTCCCGTATATGCACAGCATCTCCTCGGACGCCGATAGTCCCGAGGTATTGGTCGATGACGCGATCATCCAGATTTCTTCCCGCGACGAGATCCTCGCAATCCCCGAGGCCGGTTCCATTACCATTCGCGGCTTCTCACCCGTCATCAAGGCGCCCGCCATGCTGGTGTTCCACAACCAGGTGTCCTTCGTCAACGTCGCGGTGGGCCGCGTCGGCGAAGAATACCAGAACACCGACTACGAGAAGTTCAACAAGTCGTTGTGCCAGTTCATGGACTCCATCGAGATCATGATGCACGTCCCGCCGGCCGAGTAACGAGGTAGCCAACGCATTCAATCGCTGTCACGCAGGAGGAGCAATAGTCTTCCCACACCTCGTCGATAGCGACGAGACCGGGAGGTTTTCCTCCCGGCCCCAACCTATACAGGCGGGCGGGCCGCGCTCTCGCGCAGCCCGCCCGCCTGTCTCAGAGCACTCAGTGCTTGGCGACGCTCACGGCGAGCTTGTCGTCGGCCTCGACCGTCAGCGACAGAGCGAGGGTCTCGGCGGCGATCATGTCGCGCCAGGTCTCCACGTCGGCCACGTGATCGGAGGGCACCGTCAGCGACAGGTCGATGCGGTCCGCGATGTGCAGGCCGGCGTTCTTACGCTCGTCCTGAACGGCGCGCACAACGTCGCGGGCGTAGCCCTCGGCCTCGAGCTCGGGGGTCAGCTCCGTATCGAGCACGACGAAGGTACCCGACGCCAGAACGTCCGCGACCTGGCCCTCGGCGGCGTCCACGGAGGTGGACACGGAGAACATGTCGCCCGTGAGCACCAGCGGCGCCCCATCCAGCTCGACGGAGGCGAAACGGCACTCACCATCCACGACCTCCCACTCACCGGACTTCTGAGCCTTGAACAGCTGGCTCGTCAGCTTACGAACGGCCGGATCAAAGGCGCGCGGGTTCAGCGCCAGCTCGGTGCGGACGCTCAGGCCCGAGTCCTGCGGCGCAGAGAAGACCACGGACTTCACGTTCACCTCGGAGGCGATCAGGTCCGCGAAGGGCTCCAGGGCCGCAAAGTGCTCGGAGACGACCTGCAGGGACGCCAGCGGCTGGCGCACGCGCAGCTGATGCGTCTTGCGCAGCGCGTGAGCGGCCGACACGATGGAACGAACCTCGTCCATGGCTGCGACCAGCTCGGGGGCGTCCACGGCCTCGTCGATGACCGGGAAGTCCGTCAGGTGCACGGACTCGCCGCCCGTCAGGCCACGCCAGATCTCCTCGCTCAGCAACGGCAGCAGGGGCGCCGCCAGCTCCATGAGCGTCACGAGAGCCGTGTACAGCGTGTCGAACGCGGCGCTGTCCTCGTCCCAGAAACGCTGACGCTGAGTACGCACGTACCAGTTCGTCAGAACATCCAGGTAGTCGCGGACCGCCTCGCACGCGCCGGCCACGTCATAGGCGTCCAGCGCGCCGCGCACGTCCTCGGCGAGGGTGCGGGTGTGGGCCAGCAGGTAACGGTCCATCTGCGCCAGCGCGGCCACGGCCTCGGGCGAGGACAGATCGATACGCTTGGCCTCGTAGCCCTCGCCCTTGTTGCAGGCGCCCGCGTACAGCGTGAAGAAGTAGTACGTGTTCCAGATCGGCAGCAGCACCTGACGGACAGTGTCGCGAATCGACTCCTCCTTAACGATCAGGTTGCCGCCGCGCACGACCGGGCTCGACATGAGGAACCAACGCATCGCGTCGGATCCGTACTTGTTGAACACCTCTGCCACGTCCGGGTAGTTACGCAGCGACTTACTCATCTTCAGGCCGTCGTCACCCAGGACGATGCCGTGGGAGACGCAGGAGCGGAACGCGGGGCGATCGAAGAGCGCGGTCGCCAGAACGTGCAGCGTGTAGAACCAGCCGCGCGTCTGACCGATGTACTCGACGATGAAGTCGCCCGGGTAGTGGTTCTCGAACCACTCCTGGTTCTCGAACGGGTAGTGCACCTGCGCGAAGGGCATCGAACCGGACTCGAACCAGCAGTCGAACACGTCGGAGATACGACGCATCGTCGACTTGCCCGTCGGGTCGTCCGGGTTCGGGCGCGTGAGCTGATCAATGAAAGGACGGTGGAAGTCCGTGACCTTCACGCCGAAGTCGGCCTCAAGCTCCGCGATGGAGCCGTAGACGTCCGTGCGCGGGTACTGCGGGTCATCCGACACCCACACGGGGATCGGCGCACCCCAGAAGCGGTTACGCGAGATCGACCAGTCGCGGGCACCCTCCAGCCACTTGCCGAAGATGCCGTCCTTGGTGTGAGCGGGGGTCCAGGTGATCTCCTGGTTGAGCTCCACCATGCGGTCGCGGATCTCGGTCACGCGGACGAACCACGAGGACACGGCCTTGTACATGAGGGGCTTGCGGCAGCGCCAGCAGTGCGGGTAGGAGTGCACGTAGGACTTCTCGCGCACCAGTACGGCGCGGATCTCGGGGGCGCGGCGCGCGATCGGGCCACCCTGCTCGCGCAGGTCGGCGACCACGTAGCGGTTCGCGTCGAAGATCTGCATGCCCTCGTAGTCGCTCACCTCGGAGGTGAAGATGCCGCCCTCGTCGACGGGCAGGACCACGCCGATGCCGTACTCCATGCACGTCCACATGTCGTCCTCACCGAAGGCGGGAGCCTGGTGGACGAGGCCGGTGCCGTCCGTGGTCGTCACGTAGTCGGCGGCGATGATGGACCAGCCGTTGGGGCCGGGGGTGCCACCCTCAGCGCGACGCTCGGGGGTGTCGAAGTAGTCGTAGATCGGGTGGTAGTGGATGCCCACCAGCTCCGAGCCCTTGTAGGTGGCCACGACGGTGGGTTCCTCGCCCAGCTCCTTGGCGTAGGCAGGGATCAGGTCGGTAGCGATGAGGACACGCTCGCCCGCGAGGACACCCTCGTGGTCGGCAGCCACCTCAACGAGGGAGTACTCGATCTCCGGGCCCACGGCGACGGCCGAGTTCGAGGGCAGGGTCCAGGGCGTGGTCGTCCAGATGAGGACCAGCTCGGGGCGCGCCGAGTCCTCGCGCAGCTTACTCTCGAGACGCAGGCCCACCGTCACCGTGTTGTCGGTGCGGTCCTGGTACACGTCGTCGTCCATCTTGAGCTCGTGGTTGCTCAGCGGCGTGCGGTCGTTCCAGCAGTAGGGCAGGACGCGGTGGCCCTGGTAGGCCAGGCCCTTGTCGTAGAGCTGCTTGAACGCCCAGATCACGGACTCGGTGTAGGACATGTCGAGCGTCTTGTAGTCGTGCTCGAAGTCCACCCAGCGCGCCTGGCGGGTAACGTATTCTTCCCATTCCTTCGTGTAGCGCAGGACGGAGGAGCGGCAGGCGGCGTTGAACGCCTCAATGCCGACGCCACCCTCGCGGGTGATCTCGGTGACGTCCTCGATGCCGAGCTGACGCTGGGCCTCGAGCTCGGCGGGCAGGCCGTGCGTATCCCAGCCGAAGCGACGCTCGACGCGGTGGCCCTTCATGGTCTGGTAGCGGCCCACGACGTCCTTGACGTAGCCGGTCAGGAGGTGACCGTAGTGGGGCAGGCCGTTGGCGAAAGGCGGGCCGTCGTAGAACACGAACTCGTTGGAGCCATGCTCGCCGGCGTCGCGCATCTCAATGGACTTGCGGAAGGTGTCGTCACTGGCCCAGAACGCCAGGGTGCCCTCTTCCATCGTGGGGAAGGAAGGGCTGGGGTCCACCTCGTCTTGCCGGTGGCGGGGGTAGAAGCCGTGCTTCGTCATGAGTGTCCTCGTCTCGCGCCTATACAGGGACGAGGACCGGCGTCGCCAGCACCCGCGGTACCACCCCGCTTGCCGCTCCCTCGCCGGGCGCGGCCGCTTCGTTGGGGCTGTGTCGGGCCCTCCCGTCCGGTTCTACTGGAGGGGACGAGGCCATGGCTGGCTGTCGCGTTCCTCTTTCTTCCGGATGCTCCCCGGTGATACCCCGCGGCAGCGGGCCGGATCGTAGCGAAAAACCAGTGTAGCGAAGAAACTCGCGAGCGCCCACTGGGCGGAGCGTCTGCCTGCCCACAGCGCACCTGAGAGCGCTCAGCGACGCACGCGCAGACGATGGTCTGGTGGGCCGTCGTCGGCGCGTGACCGCGGCGGCTTGGGTCTCCTGTCCTAGAGTTGTGGGGTGAGTTCGACGGATACGAGAGGCCCGGCGCGCCCGTGGGGTGCGCTCATTGGCGCGCTGTTTCTCATTGCGTTGATCGCCGTGTGGGCAACACAGGGGACTCTATCTGGGACAGGTCTACCCGTCGGCCGCGCCGCAACGATCGCCGTCGGCATGACGCTGCAGGCGATTCCTTTCCTGCTCCTGGGCGTGTTCGTCGCCGAGCTCATCGAAGCATTCATCTCCCCCGCGCTCATCGCGCGTGTATTCCCGAGGAATCCGATTGCCTCCGTTGCCGCTGCGCTTCTAGCGGCTTTCCTGCTCCCCGTATGTGATTGCTCGGCGGTGCCGATCTTCCGCTCCCTGTTGCGCAAGGGTGTTCCACTCTCGGCAGCCACGACCCTCATGCTGGCTTCTCCCGCCATCAACCCGCTGGTGATTGCGTCGACCTACTACGCGTTTGGCTCATGGCCGTTGGTCGCCACGCGTATCGGACTGAGCGTTATTGTTGCTCTCTCGGTTGGCCTGTCGATGCTGGTCGCTTCCCCGCGGGCGCTGCGGGCGGATGGCGCCTTCCATGACGGCGATGCGTGCGGCTGTGAGGGTGGCTGCGCGGTGCCGGATCGATCCTTCTTCGGCGTGCTGGGTGCGACAGGGCAGTCTTTCGGCAGGATTCTGCCGTATCTGCTCGGTGGCGTTGCGGCGTCGACGCTGGCTCAAGTGCTATGGCCGGTGTCTTCTCTGCTCGCGGGGCTTCCCGCGCCCGCAGCACTGGCCCTGATGATGGGTGCCGGTTTTGCGTTGTCTCTGTGTTCATCCTCTGACGCAGTGATTGCCCGTTCTCTCGCTTCGTTGGCGCCCACGGGCGCGCTGATGGGTTTCATGGTGTACGGGCCGATGATGGATGTGAAGAATGTGGCGCTCCTGGCCTCTCAGTTCCGGGGTGCGTTTGTGGTCCGTTTGTTCGTGACGGTGAGCGTGGCTGCTGCCACCGTGATTGGCTGCGCCTGGTGGGCGGGGGTGCTGTCGTGAGGGTTATGGATCGCCTGGCCCCGGTCGCCGAGTCCTTGTCGTTGGCTTGCCTCGGCGCTGGCTTGCTGTGGCTGTCGCTGTCGGGTCGCTATGCATCGTTCGTCCCGCCTTCCGCGCGTCTCGGGATCATCGCCTCGGGAGTGTGTCTGCTCGCGTGCTCGCTCGCTCTGTCTGCTCGACTCGGGTCCGCCGACCACGAGCACACCGACAGTGCTCACACTCGTCGCGCTCTCTCGCGCGCCCTTGTGGCGCTCCTTGCGAGTGCTCTGATCGTTCTTCCTTTCCGAGTCTCTCCCTCGGAGTTGGCATCGACCGCGTGGAACGCTCGTGTGGCTGACGCAGGCACGAGCCCCGGCCTCGACGCTGGGGACGATGGGGACGACTCTGCGTCGACGTCCACCTCCCAGGGGGAGGCCTCCCCCACCGTTACTCCGCAGAGTGCGGGCACCGCATCGGCCTCGTCGTCGGGGAAGCTGGAGCTGACGACTGATAACTTCTACGATCAGGTTGAGGAGTTGATTGCTCACGGGCGCGCGCACGACGGCGATCACATCGATCTCGTCGGTTTTGTGATGAGCCCTGAGGCGGCTCGCGCACAGGCGTCGATTCCTCGCGTGACGGAGGATGACAGTTTCGCGGTGGCCCGCATGGCTATCTGGTGCTGTGCTGCTGACGCATACCCGATTGGTTTCGTTGTTCGGTGGTACGGCCCCGCGCCCGAGGCTGATAGCTGGGTTCACGTGAGCGGTACGCTGCGCCTGCGCGGCACGAAGGCGCTCGTCATCGATGCTGATTCGGTTGAGGTGACCGATGCGCCGAATCCGGAGTTCGTGATTCAGTCGCGTTGAGGTCGTGAGACGACGATCCGAGCATCGACTCACATGTCCAAACAGTCCCCCGCGCCGACTAATATGCGTATACTCTCATACATCGGATCAACAGTTACATGCCAAGGGTCGCCATGTTTCGAAACGTCATCACCGCCGCACTCAGCTTGTCCTGCGTACTCGCTATGAGCGCCTGCGTTCCCAAAACCACTGTGCCAGAGGCAGCACCATCCCCGGCGACCACGACGACATCTACGCCCACGACACCGAGCGCACAACCCGACTCCCCGTCGCCGAGCGCCGTAGCTCGCGACCCCCTCGAGGACAAACCGATGCACGGACTCATCATCGGGGACTCCCTCGTCGACCCCTATCACCCTCGCAGAACTGACTCACGCTTCCGAGCAATCGACCCCACCACGGGGCAGGTGGTCGCCATGCGCATATTTCGATCGAAGCCTGTCGACGAAAACGACGATTTGATCTCTGGCCACGACTGCGCCTTTAACGACTGCTATTCCCGTGATTTTTCGTACCGCACGCGCATATGGGCCAAGAATTTGACATCTGCCGAGCACGTCGGATACTACGATACCGATGCCAACATCACGGACGTATCTGCCATGGTGCCGCTCCTCGACACAGACGCTCATTATTACGATAGCTCCCCAACCTTCTCAGCCGACAATTACTTCTACTTCATGCGGGAATACCTTGAAGATGACGGCACACGCTCAATGTATTATCGCGTCGCAATCGGCAGCACAACGCCGGAACTCGTGCTCACTATCGAACCGTCAGACCCCCGCGATCGTCATCTCAATTTGCTGGCTGGAACGGATCTCACGACGGACATAGGTACGGGATGGGCGCAAGGAAACGACGTGAACCACCTGTGCGCAGGCATCAACTCGAGCATCTCAAAAGATAACAAGTGCTTCGACATAGACAACGACCTAGGGATCTTCAGCTACACCGCGACGGACGCCGATACTCGCGCCAAGTTGCTCCCGGGCTCCTACTACGAGCCAAAGAGCCTCTACAAACCCTACGACGACCCGAGAAAATATCGACTGTTCGACGGCTACAGGATTATCGTCAGTCCCGACGCTCAGCAGCTCGCGTTTGTCATGTGGGACAAAACGCACACAGACTATTACCTTCACATCCTCAACGTTGATGGGACCGGCGATCACACAATCCCCGTCGTGGATGACGGCATCGACGGCTATGGTCCAGTCGCCTGGCTCGACTGATCCCACCATTCGTGCGAGACGAGCGCCGACTCCACGATCCGCGTCTCTCTGAGAGCGCGTGATTGTTAAGGCGACCGGAGCGACGCGCTCAGAGGTGGAGCCGTTCATCATCGATGCTGATTCGGTTGAGGTGACCGATGCGCTAAATCCTGAGTTCGTGGTTCAGCAACGCTAACTCCCAATATAAGGTGTCGCAGCTCACTTACCTTGTTTATGTCCGTAACTTCGGACACAAAACAGTGGGCGTAGCGTGAGGAATGCGCACACGGCAGGCGCGGGCGCATCACCACACCTTCAAGGATGAAGACATGTCATCGACAACAACACTCACACCCCGCGAGAAGCAAGCGAGGCGCTACGCAACGACTCTCGCTCTCATCGCCACCCTCGGCCCCTTCTTCTACGGATTCGAAGGCATGGTCCTCAACGCCGCCATCAAGGCCGTGGGATCCACCTTCGAGCTCGGCGCACTACTTCAGGGCGTTGCGGGCGCGGCAGGTGTCATCGGCGGCCTGATCGGTGCCCTCGCCGCAGGACGCATCTCCGACAAGATCGGCCGCAAGACCACGCTCATGTGGGTCGGCCCCTTCCTGCTCTTCGAGGCCCTCCTCGGCCCCATCTCTCCCCTCCTGGGAAGCTTCGGCTACCCCTTCCTGCTCCTAACCCGCATCGTCGGCGGCATCGGCTTCGGCGCGGCGACCACGGTCGCCCCCGGCTACGTCGCTGAGATTGCCCCCGCAGACATCCGCGGGCGTCTCATCGGCTTCCGCCAGCTCGCGATCATCCTGGGCCTGTTCTTCGCCGGCCTCATCAACACGGCGGTCGTCTCGATCACGGGCGGTGCCGCGAAGCCCGCGTTCGGCGGGCTCATGACCTGGCAGGTCCTCTTCGCGTGCCTCATCATCCCGGCCCTCCTCTTCGTCATCTTCACGGCAAAGATCCCCGAATCTCCCCGCTACCTTGTCTCCGTGGGGCGCACCAAGGAAGCCGAGCAGATCCTGGCCAAGCTGTCCGGCGAGGAAGACCCTGCTGATCGAGTCACGGCCATCACCCAGTCCCTGACCATCACGGGCGGCGCGAAGCTGTCGATCGGACAGATCCTATCCTCGCAGTGGCGCGGCCTCGTGTTTGTCGGCATGGCGATCGCAGCGTTCCAGCAGCTCACCGGCATCAACGGCGTCTTCTTCTACTCCAACTCCCTCTTCGCGGCCGTCGGCTTCACCGAGTCGATGGCCCTGGCCCAGACGCTGCTCATCACCGCCTTCAAGATCGTCGGCGTCCTATCGGGCATCATGCTGGTGGACCGCGTGGGCCGCAAGCGCATGCTGATCTACGGCGGCACCCTCATCTTCGTGTCGCTGGGCATCGTGGCCACGGTCTTCACGGTCGCCCCCACCGTCGACGGCAAGCCGGACGTCGCAGACTCCCCGGTCCTGGCGTTCCTGGCGGTCGCGGCACTGTGTACCTTCCTCCTCGGATTCACCTCTTCGTGGGGCCCCATCTTCTCCATCGTCATGGGCGAGATGTTCCCCAACTCGATCCGTGGTGGCGCCATGTCGCTCGCATCGGGCGCCGACTTCCTCGTGAACTTCCTGGTTGTCCTCCTCTTCCCCTTCCTCATCGGCTGGTCGCCCGCCGGCACCTACTGGATCTACTGCGCCTTCGGCGTCCTCGCGGTCATCTTCACGGCGAAGTTCCTCACCGAGACCAGCGGCGCTGAGCTTGAGGACATGGACAAGGTCGTCACCCAGAAGTGAGCGCCCTCCCCTTCGATTTCAACGACGAAAAGGCATTGCAATGACTGATACGACTCGGGATATTCCCGACAACGTGCGCAACGTCCTGGTCATCATGACCGACCAGCACCGCACCGACACGATCGGCTGCCTGGGCAACCCCCACGCACGCACCCCCGTCATCGACGCGATGGGCGAATCGGGCTTCGCCTTCACACACTGCTTCACCCCCACGGCTATCTGCACGCCGGCGCGCGCCTCGCTGCTCACCGGCAAGCGCCCAGGTAAGCACCAGGTGCTGGCCAACCCCGAATGGAACATCGCCTACCAGGTCTCGATCCCCGAGGGGACATGGACGTACACGCAGGAGCTGCGCGACGCCGGATACAACGTCGGCATCGTCGGCAAGTACCACTGCGGCTACAACCTGCCCGACAAGTTCGGCGCGGACGACGACACCTACTGGGGAGCCGAAAACCCGGTGGCCAACGAAAAGTACGTCGCCTGGCTCGAGGCCAACAACCTCCCGCCCGTGCGCGCACACGACCTGTGGCGCGGCAAGCTGCCCGGTGGGCGCGACGGGCACATCATCGCCGCACGCCTCGATCAGCCCGAGGAGGCCACCTTCGAGCGCTTCCTGGCAGACCGAGCGATCGAGAAGCTGCGCGAGTACGCCGCGGACTGGAAGGACTCTTCTCAGCCCTTCTGCCTCGACGTGCATTTCTTTGGCCCCCACCTGCCCTACTTCCTGCCCGACGAGTGGTTCGACCTCATCGACCCCAATGACGTCGAGCTGCCGGAAAACTTCGGCGACTCCCTGATTGGTAAGCCCCCGATTCAGGAGAACTACGCGACCTACTGGTCCACGTCCTCGTTCACGAACGAGCAGTGGAAGAAGCTCATCGCGGTCTACTGGGGTTACACGGCCATGATCGACTTCGAGATCGGACGCATCATGGACGTGGCGCGCGAGCTGGGCATCCTGGACGACACGGCGGTGTTCTTCTGCGCGGACCACGGCGAGTTCACGGGCTCGCACCGTCTCAACGACAAGGGCCCGATGATGTATGACGACATTTACAACGTCCCCTTCATCGCCCATATCCCCGGCGTGTCCACGGTGGGCCGCTCGGACGCGTTCGTCTCCCTCATCGACCTGCCGGCCACGGTCCTGGACATCGCGGGCTTGGACACCTCGCTTGTCGAGGACGGCCGCTCGATCGTGGACCTGACGCGCGGGCAGGACGTCGAGGGCTGGCGCGAGGACATCGTGTGCGAGTTCCACGGCCATCACTTCCCCCTCCAGCAGCGCATGCTGCGCACGCGGGATTTCAAGCTCGTCATCAACCCCGAGTCGATCAACGAGTTCTACGACCTGCGCCTGGATCCGGCCGAGATGAACAACGTGTACACCGTGCCCGTCTACGACGAGATCCGTAGGGAGTTGGCCACGAACCTGTACCTGCAGCTGCGTGAGCGCGGGGACCACTCCTTCGCCAAGTGGATGGCGGCGATGACGGACTTCGACATCCCGCTGGTGAACACGGCTCGATCCGACCTCGACGAGGTCACGAGCGACTGACGCAACGCCTCGGCGGCGGGAGGGCACTCACATCCCGCCGCCGAGGCAATCGCGCGCCCTGCACACTCCACGCAGTGATGCGTATCATAGAAACTATCAACGAGGCCAGAGCGCACTGAGCGGACACCAACGATGATGTGTCGGGAAGGAGAGACATGCACTACCCCACTCGCAGCCCCCTGCCGACCCTGGAAGACCGCATCGTCGCTCACCTGGCCAAAGCCCCCGCGACGCGCTCCCAGCTGTGCGACGCGCTCGACACCTCGCGCACAAATCTGGGCCGCGCGCTCACCACTCTCCTCGACGAGGGATCGGTGACGCCGGTGCGCACGAACGCCCCCGGGCGAGGCCGTCCCACCCAGCTCCTCACCCTCAACTCCTCGGCCGCCCACTGTGTCGGCCTCAACGTCACGCGTACGTCATGCGCGGGCGTCATGCTCTCGCGCAGCGGCACCGTCTTGGCCGCCGTCCACATCGTCTCCCCCGCCTCTCCATCCCTGCAGCTCTCTCTCGAGCAAACCTGCGAGGCCCTGGCCGCGAGCGCCGCCCGCCAGGGTATTGACGCCTCGACGGTGCGTGCGGTGGGTGTGGGCGTTCCCATTCCGATGGGGCGTAACGCCAGGTTGTCCTCGGATGCGTACCCGAGCGTGGAGGAACTTGCCACGCTGACGCGTCGTTGGTGGTCTCCGGCTCCGGTGGTTGATAACACCGTCCGGATGGCGGCTCTTGCTGAGGCTATGTGGGGCGCGGGGGCTGACATGTCGTCGTTCATTTACCTGCGTTTGTCGGGTGGCGTGGGCGGGTGCGTCGTCTCCGATTTTCGGCTCGTTGGTGGAGCGGGTGGCTTGGCCGGCGAGCTGGGCCATATGACGGTGGGTGCCAACGACTCTCCGTGTGCGTGCGGCAAGCGTGGGTGTTTGGAGACGCTGGCGTCTGTGCCTGCACTGTGTGAGAGCGCTGGGGTTCGCGATGTTACGGAACTACGAGCAGCTGTCTTGGCGGGAGACGGCCGCGCACGCCAGGCCCTGGAGCGGGCGGCGGAGGCTGTCGGCTATGTTTTGGGCTCGGCCGCGCTCCTCATTAATCCGCGAGCCATCATCGTGGCGGGTGAGGTCGTCGACGCATTTCCTTCTCTGCGCACTAAGATTGCCGCCTCCATGTACAAAGAACTCCTTCCCGTGATGGAGTGGGACATCGATGTCGTCGGTGCCTCGCTGGGACCCCTGGGGGCCGCTCAAGCCAGCGCGTATGTCGCGGCCCGCTCCTCCGAGGCTGAGACACCGGATACCCCTCACCCCGAGGGCACCCCAGCGCGCGAGGCACCCTCGGCCTCGTCGATGAGTGAGGGCACGCGGCGAGAGGCCAGGCCGTGACACGTCCTCTCCCCTTTTCTGTGGTCACGAAGCCGACGGGTGCCGCCTGCAACCTGGATTGCCAGTACTGCTTTTTCCTGTCTAAGGAGCTGCTGTACAACGCGGCCGCGCAGACCATGTCGGAGCAGACGCTTGAGCGCTACGTGGAGGCGTTCCTCGAGTCGAGCCCCGACGGCGAGGTCACGATGCTCTGGCAGGGCGGGGAACCGACCCTGCGAGGCCTCGGATTCTTCGAGCGGCTCATGGAACTGTGCGATCGCTATCGACGCCCAACCCAACGCGTGCGCCATGCCCTGCAAACGAACGGCACGCTGGTGACCGACGAATGGGCGCGCTTTTTCGCAGACCACAACTTCCTCGTGGGTGTGTCCATCGACGGGCCCGCTCCCCTGCACGACGCCTACCGACTCAACCGCGGAGGGCGCGGCACGCACGCGATGGTTGTGCGCGGCTGGGAGGCACTCGCCCACGCGGGCGTAGAGACGAACATCCTGTGCACGGTCAACGCCGCGAACGAGGACCACGGGGAGCAGGTGTACCGCTACTTCCGCGACGACCTCGGTGCCCGCTACCTTCAGTTCATTCCCATCGTGGAGCGCGTACGCGCCGCCGACCTGGCCCAGGCTGAGCGCGGCTGGCGTTCCGGGACCTCTGCGCTCCTGTACCGCCAGGACGGGGACTGCGTCACCAGCCGTTCCACGTCCCCCGCTTCCTACGGGCGTTTCCTGTGCGAGGTTTTCGACCAGTGGCTGACCTCCGACGTCGGCGAGGTTTTCATCCAGGACGTGGATTCGACCCTGTCGGCCATGTTTGGCTCGGCCACGGTGTGCGTGCACGCACCCCAGTGCGGGGCGAACATGGCGATGGAGTTCAACGGCGACGTGTACGCCTGCGATCACTGGGTAGAGCCGGATTGGTTGGTCGGCTCGATCAACTCCTCGTCCTTCACGCAGCTGGCGGCTTCGGACAAGATGCGGGACTTCGCGCGCCTCAAGCCCGGCCTGGACGACGAGTGTCGCGCGTGCCCGCACCTGCGGCTGTGCTGGGGCGGGTGCCCGAAAGACCGTTTCGTGCGCCGCGGTGAGTCCTCGCATAACTACCTGTGCGAGGGGTACCGGGCGTTCTACGAGCACGCAACGCCCGCCCTGCGTGCGATGGGAATGCTGATCGCGGCGGGCAGGCCGGCCTCGGACATTATGGACCCCGCAGTCGCTTCCTCACTCGGACTTCCCTCGTCCACGTCAACCCGGAATCACCAATGATCATTGAAGCGCTCCTCATCGGCGCATTCGTCGGCATCGTCGTCGGCTCACTCGGCGCAGGTGGCGGCATCCTGTCGGTACCGATCCTCGTCTACATCCTCGGCCAAGACCCCCACCAGGCAACAGGACTCTCCCTCATCATCGTGGGTCTGACGGCCGCCGTTTCGCTGGCGACGCGCGCTCGCAGCGGGAACGTCGCATGGCGCGAGGGAACGATCTTCGCGCTCGCGGGCCTCGTCGGCACATGGGCGGGGTCAACACTCGGTCCGCTCGTCTCGGCGCGCACCCTCATGCTTGCCTTCTGCGCTTTCCTGGGAGCAGTCGCGGTGTTCATGGTGCGCTCCCAGCTGCGCACATCCGCCCCTTCCTCTTCAGACGAGGCCGGGGCTGCCTGCGACGACAAGGGTTCCTGGACGCTCGCGACCGTATTCCGGGTCGTCGCTCTGGCGACGCTGACGGGTTTCCTCACGGGATTCTTCGGCGTCGGCGGAGGCTTCGCAATCGTGCCCGCGCTGCACCTGGCGCTGCGATACCCGATGAAGCGGGCCTCCGCGACGTCCCTTCTGGTCATGGTCATCACCGCCGCCTTCGGACTGGCCTCGCGCACTCTCGCGGGCACGCTGACGATTACCGCCGAGGCCGGGGTCATGGTCGCGCTGTTCACCGCGGCATCGATGGGAGGCGGCATCGTGGGAGCCAAGCTCACCAAGAGAGTGTCGAACCGGGTGCTCGGTCTGGTCTTTGCGGCGCTCCTCGTGTGCGTGGCAGTCTCGACCCTGGCGGCCACACTCGCATAAAGGCGCGCGAGACGGATGTCGTCTCGCGCGCCCTCATCGCTCAGCTGGCGGTCGTTCCTTCGCCCTGGGTGGAGGTGTCCGCACTGCCCTGGCTTCCATTCTTGCTGCCGGGGCCTCGGCCTCCCTCCGGGGGAGGTCCCGGGCGGGTGCTACCGGTATCGCCCTGCTCACCGCCCGGCCCCTGCTGGCCATTACCCGGTCCCTGCTGACCACTTGGACCCTGCTGCTGACCATTACCGGGCCCCTGCTCACCGCCGGGCCCCTGCTGATCACTTCCGCGACCGGAATCCTCATCCTCGGTCCCGTTACCCCGATCGTTGGAGCCGTCCTCGTATCCCTGCTCGTAATAGTCCTGTCCATCCCCCATCACGGCGGCATGGGTAATGATGCCCGCGCCGAAGCCGACGGAGAGGATGGCAGCTGCCGCTCCGGCGATGGCCGCGCGCTTGCCCCACGAGGTTTTCTTCGGTGCAGGCTCGAGCGTCGCGGTGCTAGCTGCCACGGCCTCGTCACCCGATAGGTCGTCGGCAGAAGATCCCGCGACGGACTCCAGGGGCGTGCCAGCAAACGCATTGCTGGTTGCCTGCTGGGTGACGGGGGGCATCTGTGCCGTTTCCGCCTGGGACACGTGGGTGGGCAGGACTTCGGTCTGATCCGCGGCCTGCGCGCCCGTCTGGGGCAGGATCGAGGTGCGCTCGGTGTCACCTGCCGGATTTTTGTTGTCGTCCGCCATGGGGACGCTCCTTTCTGCTGATGTGTGCATCAATGCCTCGCAGATTAGGGACGACACATAAGGGGACGTTATGACGAAACTGTGAAAACACTGTGAAGAATGAAGTGTTGCACATCACCTTTTGGTGCTTGATTTATTTGTCAGCTCACAACTATCCTGCAACGTTCGCCACCCGACGATCCCACTCACGAGGTGACAGATGTCCATCAAATCCCTCCCCACGATCATGTTTGCCACGGCAACCGCACTCGCTCTCAGCACCTGTGGGTCAGCCTCAACCACCTCCACTCCCACCGCGAGCGCCGAGGCCTCGTCTGCTGCTACGGCAGACCCGTCGACCGCGCCCATGTCCGGCATTATCTTCGCCGCCGCCGACGACGGCATCGACACGACGGTCACCACCGTGCGGGCCATCGACCCGCAATCGGGCACGATCACGGCGACGCGTACCTTCACCTTCCCGAGCGAGTACCTGTCCGCACCGGGGTACATGTGTGAGTATATGCAGTGCTACTCCCCCGACTTCTCACGCATGATCATCGCGAACGACGACGGCGAGAACGAAAAGGTCGCCGTGGTTTCCACGAACGGTACGCTCACCGTCCTCAATGACGCGATCCCGACGCCGAGCGGACACACCCCCGTGTCCAATCACTTCGCCCAATTCGGCCCCGACGGCGCCATCTACGTGGCCCATATCGACAAGGACGCCGCATCGGATCGCGTCGGTACAATCTACCGTTTCCCCTCAGAAACTGAAGCGCCCGAGGCCGTTCCCACCGACTTCACGGTCGAAAACTACGCGCGATTCCAAGTCATGCCCGACCTGTCCATCCAGCGCACCAAAACCGCGGTGTGGGTCGCCAACGAGGCCGGCGTTGGATGTTTCGGCGCGGACGCCGTCACCCCCGACGGCACGTGCCTCACGATCGACCAAGGCACCATCTACTCCAAGCCGGGCACGCCTCTGGCCCAGACCACCCCGGAGGACCAGACACTGCTCGTGTCCAACTGGACAAAGGTCAGCCTGCCCAGCCTGGAGAGCACTCACACCATCGAGGGATGGCTCGCCGTGAGCCCCGACGGCACGCAGATGGCACTGTACGCGTCGCCCAAGGACACCTACTCCGACCTCTCACTACACCTCTTCGTCGCCCCCGTCACAGGCGGCGAGGCCACCCAGATTACGACGACCACCGAGGACGTCCCGGGCGTCGTGAGCATCCTGGGCTGGACTCAGTAGAAGACGCGAGGCCGGGACCGCGACGCGCACCCCATCGCGCGAGCGGCCCCGGCCTCGTCCCATGTATGCGGCAGACTCAGCGGACCTATTTTCCGATGGTATTCCTGGCCACGAGGGTGTTCGTCGCCTGGGCCACCGGGCGCACGATCATCGAGTCGATGTTGACGTGGGAGGGGCGCTCCAGGGTCCACACGATCGCCTCGGCGACATCTTCGGCGACGAGCGGGGCGGAAACGCCCTCGTAGACGCGGTCGGCAGCTTCCTGGGAACCGAGTCGGTTAAGGGAAAATTCCTCGGTGCGCACCATGCCGGGCGCAATCTCGATGACGCGCACGGGCTCGCCCACCAGCTCCTGGCGCAGCGTGTTGGCGATGATGCGTTCGGCATGCTTGGCGGCGACATACCCGCCGCCACCCGGGTAGGTGTCGTGGGCCGCGGTCGAGGTCAGGAAGACGAGGTCTCCCCCGCGCTCACGCATCCCCGGCAGGAAGGCGCGCGAGCAATGCAGGGCGGTGAGCACGTTGCGGTCAAACATCGCGCTCCACCTGGCCGGATCTCCCTCCGCGACCCGGTCCACGCCGATCGCTCCGCCGGCGTTGTTGACAACCGCATCCACAGGGCCACCCTCCAGGACGCGGGCCGCCATCTCATTCACCTGTGCCTCATCGGTGAGGTCGGCTGCCCAGTACTCACAGCCAATTTCAGCGGCGAGGGCCTCCAGGCGCTCGCGGCGCCGGGCGACGGCGACAACCCTCCACCCTCTCTGCGCCAACAGGCGTGCGGTGGCCTGCCCAATTCCGGTGGATGCTCCAGTGACGACGACGCGGCGAGAATTGCTCATAGGGCAACAGTAATATCCCCGGGAACGCACCGTCGTGCGCGCCCGGGGATACTCGCTGGTGTCTCAGCCGTTGGGCAGGCCGTAGGCCTTGTGGATCAGCCAGATCGGGTGGACGACGTTCGCGCCCGTGGCCGTGCGCAGCTGCCAGCGGCACGTCTCCGTGTCGCAGGCCGCCAGCTCGGCGTTGACCTGCTTGATGAAGTCGAAGACCGGGGCGCCCACGGCCTGGGCGATCGCGTACTTCTCCTTCTTCATGCCGTAGGTGCCCGCGATGCCGCAGCAGGGCTGCTCGGAATCCTTGACGGTCACACCGGGGATCAGGCTCATCAGCTCGATCGCCGGCTTGCCCAGACCCTGGGACTTCACCTGGCAGGGGGCGTGGTACGGGATGGTGACGTCGATGCGCTGGAAGTTCGTATCCAGCTCGCCCTTGTCGTACAGGTGCAGCAGGAACTCACTAATGTCCCACGTACGACTTCCCACATCGCGCAGCTCCGGGGTGTCCATCTCGAGGATCTCGTGGGCCTCGTGACGCAGCATGCCACCGCACGAGCCCGACGCGGAGATGATCGGGGCGTCACGGTTGACGCTGCGCAGGTCGTTCGTCAGCTTGGAGACATACTTGCGCGCGTCGTCGTACAGGCCGTTGGACTGCAGGGCCAGGCCGCAGCAGCCGTGCTTGGGAACCAGGACCTCGTAGCCCAGGTGCTCGAGCACCATGACCGAGTGAATCGAGGTCTCGACCTCGAAGTACTGGCCGGCGCATCCATGGAAGAAGATCACCTGGCCGCGCGTGCCGGAGTTAGGAAGCGGCTTGTGCTTCTTAAACCAGGACTCGAAGGTGCGACCATACGCGCGCGGCATGGGGGCCGAGCGGTGCACACCGATGACGGCCTCCATCGCCATGCGGATCGGCTTGACGTCCAGAGCCCAGTTCGCGATCGGGGCGACCGGGGTCATCATGGTGCCGATCAGGGAGGTGCGACCAATGAGACGGTCGCGCAGCGGAATACCGTGCGCTTCCTTCATGGCGGTGCGGCGGTGGTGGATGATCTCGGTGACCTTCACCCCCTGGGGGCACACGAGCGAGCATGTGCCGCACGAGGAGCAGTAGTCGATGGACTTATCCACCATCTGCCCGCCCTTGCGGAAGCGCTCGGCCTGTGGACCGGAGTACTTGGGGCCGGCGAACAGGTCGGTGACGCGCATGACGGGGCACTGGGTCTCGCAGATTGTGCACTTGACGCAGGAGTCAAGGCTTGCGCGCAGCGCGGCGTCACCGGTGAGGGCGAAGACGTCCTCTTCTTCCACGCCCGGTCCCATCAACGTTGACATTTCCAGAGTCATTTCAGTTCCTCCACGATCGAGTCGACGGCCGCGAGTGCGCTGGCCAGCGCGATTCCTTCGCCGCTCTTTTCGCGCCAGCGGGTGGCGCCGGCCAGGTTTCCTCCGGCTGCGTACAGGTTCGGGCACACGGGCGCGCCTTCCTCGTTCAGGACGCGCATGTTGTCGTCGACGGCGAGGCCGGCCAGGAAGAGGGGCTGGTCATCCCCCCAGAAGTCGGCGTGTAGGAGCTGTCCGGAGGCACCCATGACGGGCAGACCGCAGATGGTTTCGCGCACGGTTCCGTAAGAGTCCATGTCGAGGGCGCCGGATTCAAAACCGCCGGCGGCGAGGATGAGGGATCGGGTTTCCACGATCGTGGAGCGTCCCGCGCTGGCGTATTCGACGCCGCTCACTCGTCCGTCTGCCGTGTGCACGGCCTTGATCGGGGATCCGAGGATGACGCGGCACTTCTCGGAGGCGATGCGGGTGAGCAGCGCGTTGAGGCGCATGCCGGGCACCGACGGGGGCTGGATCGGGATCTCGAAGACTCGGTGGCCGAGCTTGTCTGCGAGGTCGCGCCACGCGTTCGGGTCCTCGAGGCCGAGGACGGCGGGCAGGCCGACGATTTCGCCTTCTTCGAGGAGGGGGCGAATCTGGTCTGCCAGGCGCGCGCGGTTCTCCTCGCGGTCGAGGCTGCGCGCATGGTTGGTGCCGGTGGAGTCGACCTCACCCTCGCGCACGACGTAGTCGACGGACAGGGCGCGCGCCGTGATCGGGGCACCGTCGGGCCCATTCTGGCGCGTCAGGTTTTCGGCGACGAGGCTGGGGTAGAAGTCCTTGAAGCGCGTCAGTCCGACGATGGCGTAGCGGGCGCCCGCCTGGGGGATGCCGGCCTCCATAGAGGGTGGAATCAGGCAGGTGGGGCGCAGCGCACCAACGCCGGTGGGGATGCGCACGTTGCGGGTCTCATCGCCGATGAGCACATCGGAACCGACGAGGTCGCGCAGCCACGCGACGGAAGCACCGACGCGGTCGGGGGTGACGTGCACGTAGGGGTGGGTGGGGCGGGAAGCCACGTGGGCTTCCAGCGCCTCGAGGGGCGCCTCGACCGGCTCGGGACGGTAGCCGAGAATGTCGACCGTGCCCGTGCCGAGCTGGATGCCGCCCACACCCTTCGTGACGAGCGTGACACTCAGTCCCGCGTCGGCCGCCTTGATTGCTGCGGCCAGGCCTGCCAGGCCCGCGCCGATAACGACGACGTCTCTCATCGAACGACCTCCTCGCTGGGTGCGGGCAGGTGCTCGACGTCGAGCGTGCCCTCGTGGATCCAGGCGTCCAGTGCGGCCTGCCTGGCTTGCTTGCCGAACATGATGGGCCACAGTCCGATCCAGCGGTTCTTCAGGAAGAGACGCAGGAGGGAGTTGGCGCGCATCGAGTCGATGTCTCCACGCTCGTGGGCGATGCCGGCGGCGCGCTGGGAGCAGAAGCCACCTTGGCAGGGGCCCATGCCCAGGCGCATCTGGCGACGAACATCGTCAAGCTGCCCCTTGGGCAGGGTATCCATGACGTTTTCGAGCATGGCGCGCGTGGCCATCTCGCACTCGCAGATAATCTGCTCGTGGGAGGGGGATTCGTTGCGCGATTCGACATTGTCGAGGCGGTGGCCGATCGTGTAGAGGCGCGCTTCCTTGGCGGGCGGGACGGCCTCGTCGGCGGTCGTGCAGGCGCGCTGCTCGCCCATCTCCTCGCACATGATGTCGACGATGCGCTCGGCCATGAGGCGGTAGGTGGTGAGCTTGCCGCCCGCGATGGTCAGCATGCCGTAAACGCCGTCACGCGTATTGTGGTCGATGATGCTCATGCCGCGCGCCATGTGGCGGGTATCGGTCGCGGACACTCGGGAGTCCTTGACGAGGGGGCGTGCTCCGGCCCAGGCGTGCACGGCACGGGACTTGCGGAAGCCGGGGATCATGGCCTCGCCGGAGTCGAGCATCTGCTGAACCTGGTCGGCGGGGATGGAGAGGCGATCCGGATCGTCGGCCTTCAGGTCGGTGGTACCGATGATGCACACGGTGTGATCGGGCACGAGAATGTCGCCGTCGGCGGGCCACACACAGCGGTTGATGACCGATTGGCTCAGGCGGTGATTCATGGCGATCATGATGCCGGCGCCCGGGACGACGTCGACGCCGTGGCAGTTCGCCATGGCAGCGATCTGTCCGGCCCAGGGGCCGCCGCAGTTGAGGACGAACCCGCATTCAATGCGCACGTCCTCGCCGCCGCGCTCGTCGTGGACGACGACGGCGCTGACGCGATCGCCTTCGCGTTCGACGGAGGTGACGCGGTGGTAGGTCAGGATCTGCGCCCCGTATGCCTGCGCGGAGCGGATCGCTCCCCAGGTCATCTGCCAGCCATCAACCGTGCCGTCCTGAACCTCGAAGGCTCGCTTGATGCGCGGGTCGAGCCGGGGTTCGCGGCGCAGTGCCTCGGCAATGGAGATTTCCGCAGCGGGCACCTTTGCTGCCGCTGCACGAGCCAGGAACTGGTCCGCGTACTCTTCATCGTCGTGGGCCGTCACCACGAAGAGGCCACCGGTGGCCTCAATAGCGTTTGCGTTGATGCGCTTGACGATTTCGTTTTCCTCGGCGCATTCGGTGGCCGACTCGGGATCGGACGCAATGTAGCGGCCACCCGAGTGGAGCAGACCGTGGAAGCGACCGGAAGTTCCCTGAGCGATATCGGCCCGATCGACGAGGACGGCTGAGAAGCCGCGCATGGCGACGTCGCGGACGACGCCGGCACCGGTGGATCCGCCACCGATGACGCACACGTCAGTGCGAAGTGTCTTCACCGTTAAAATTCCCTTCACCTGTTGATGAGGAAGTGCCTCATTGCTGCCTCCATCATGCGCCAGATAACCCCGTTTGCACGAATGCACACACGACTCTGCACATATGTGCAGGGCGTCGCCCTACCAAACCGACATCCGCACTCATCCGCACAACTCTGGGCAAAAACGGGGAATTACATATCATGCGCATCACGTAATTTCGGATGACTCACGCCCCGTGGACACTCATCCCACGCCATCGGCCCCTCTCCCCCTAGAGTTAAGGCATGACGAATACACTGCTGGCACGAGTCCTCGACACCGCGTACACCGATTCGACGGTGCGTCCCCAGGACGACTTCTACCGCCACGTCAACGGCACCTGGCTGGCGACGCACACAATCCCCGCGGACCGCCCCATGGACGGGGCATTCCACGCGCTTCGCGACGCCTCGGAAAAGTACGCCCGCGCAATTGCCCAGGACGCAGCCGACGGATCCCTGGACGATCCAGATGCGAGCCGCATCGCCACCCTGTGGAGCCAGTTCCTCGACGAGGACACCATTGAAGAGGCCGGCGCCACTCCCCTGCGCCCCGACCTCGACGCGATCAACGCCTGCACAAACCACGAGGAACTCGCCCGCGAAATGGGCCGCCTCATGCGCGAGGGCATCGGAGGCCTCGTCGGAGCGTACGTGGGCACCGACCCCCACGATTCCTCCCGCTACATGGTCTCCCTCGTCCAGTCCGGAATCGGCCTGCCCGACGAGGCCTACTACCGCGAGGAGGACTACGCGCCGATCCGTCAGGCGTACGTCGCACACACGGCCCGTCTCCTCGCCCTCGCTGGCGTGGACGACCCCGAAGGAGCGGCCACGCGCATCATGGAGCTCGAGACTGCACTGGCTTCACACCACCGCGATTCTGTGAGCAACCGCGATCCCCTGCTCTCGGACAACCCAGTGCCGTGGGAGGAGCTCGCCACGCTCGCACCCGGATTCGACTGGGACGCGTGGGCCAGCGGCGCACGCATGCCCGTCGCCGGCCTCGTCGTCAACGTCGACCAGCCCGACTTCCTCAAGGCCGCCGCCGCCCTGTGGGCAACCACCGACCTGCCCGTCCTCAAGGAGTGGCTGAGCGCCTCGGCCATCGACTGCCACGCTTCCCTCCTCTCTGGCGACTTCGTCAACGAAAACTTCGACTTCCACGGTCGCACGCTGTCCGGCACGCAGGAGCTGCGTCCGCGCTGGAAGCGCGCCCTCGGCCTCATCGAGGCCTACCTGGGCGAGGCCATGGGCCGCGCGTGGGTGGCACGCCACTTCCCGCCCAACGCCAAGGAAGCGATGGACACGCTGGTGCGACGCCTCCTCGACGCCTACGGCGAGTCGATCCGCGGCCTCGACTGGATGAGCGAAGACACGAAGGCCAAGGCACTCGACAAGCTGGCAACCTTCAACCCCAAGATCGGTTACCCCGTCAAGTGGCGCGACTATTCGACCCTGCACCTGGACCCCAAGGCTTCCATCGTCGACAACGTGCGCGCCGCTAACGCCCACGCCACCGACCGCGAATGGGCCAAGCTAGGCCGCCCGGTCGACCGCGACGAGTGGTACATGACTCCTCAGACGGTCAACGCCTACTACAACCCCACGCAGAACGAGATCGTCTTCCCCGCCGCGATCCTCCAGCCCCCGTTCTTCGACGCCGAGGCTGACGACGCGGTGAACTTCGGTGCAATCGGCGCGGTCATCGGCCACGAGATCGGTCACGGCTTCGACGACCAGGGCTCGCGCTACGACGGAGCGGGAAACCTGTCGAACTGGTGGACGGACGAGGACCGCGCCGCCTTCGAAGAACGCACCCACGCACTCATCGCGCAGTACGACGCCCTCACACCGGCCATCCTCCTCGAGCAGGACGAGGAGTCGGAGGAAGGCGACGAACGCACGCTCCCCCACGTCAACGGCGCGCTCACGATCGGCGAGAACATCGGCGACCTCGGAGGCCTCACGATCGCGTGGAAGGCCTGGGCAGCGTCGCTTGCCGAGCAGGGGCTGACCCCCCAGACCGCTCCCGTCATCGACGGAATCTCGGGTCCGCAGCGTTTCTTCTACTCGTGGGCACGCGCCTGGCGCACGGCCACACGCCCCCAGTTCGCGCGCCAGATGCTGGCGATTGACCCGCACTCCCCCGCGGAATTCCGATGCAATCAGGTACTGCGCAACCTTGACACGTTCGCCCGGGCATTCGACGTCACCCCCGGCGACGACATGTGGCTCGATCCCGCCCAGCGCGTCACCATCTGGTAGAGCGTGTCCCAGCCGACAAAACCCGGCGCGCCCCGCGCAATCACCCCCAACACATGACAACATAGGAATGTTGAGCGCAACAGCGCCCCCATTCCATCGACGGAAAGGCACCCCATGCCAGGCCTGAACCTGACTCGCGAGGAAGCGACCGAGCGAGCCTCGATCATTTCCTCTGTGACCCGCTACGAGATCTCACTGGACCTCACGCGCGGAGACACCGACTTCGGTTCATTCACCCGCATCGAGTTCGACGCGCGCGCAGGCGCCTCCACATTCGCTGACCTCGTGTCCAACAACGTCCACTCGATCACGCTGAACGGCAACGCCCTGGACCCCTTCTCGGTTCACCAGGACAACCGCATCGCGCTGGAGAACCTGGCCGAGCACAACGTCCTCGAAGTTGAGGCATCCTGCCAATACATGCACACGGGCGAAGGCCTACACCGCTTCGTCGACCCGGCCGACGGACAGGCCTACACCTACTCGCAGTTCGAGGTCCCGGACGCACGCCGCGTGTACACGACGTTCGAGCAGCCCGACCTGAAGTCCACCTTCACACTGACGGTCAAGGCCCCCAAGGGCTGGAAGGTCTTTTCCAACGCCCCGACCCCCACCCCCGAGGAAGAGGGCGAGGCCTGGATCTACCGCTTCGCCACCACCGAGGTGATGTCGACCTACATCACGGCGATCGTCGCAGGCCCCTACGAGGGCACGACGGCGACGCTCACGTCCTCCGATGGCCGCACGATCGACCTGGGCGTCTACGCCCGCGCGTCGATCATCGAGCACCTGGATGCCGACGAAATCATCGACATCACCCGACGTGGCTTCGAGTTCTTCGAGGGTGCGTACGGCATCGCCTACCCCTTCACCAAGTACGATCAGATCTTCGTGCCCGAGTACAACGCGGGCGCTATGGAGAACGCGGGCTGCGTCACCTTCCGCGACGCCTACGTGTTCCGCACGCGTCCCACCGAGGCTCAGATGGAGGCTCGCGCCAACACGATCCTGCACGAGCTGGCGCACATGTGGTTCGGCGACCTGGTCACCATGAAGTGGTGGAACGACCTGTGGCTCAACGAATCCTTCGCCGAGTTCATGAGCCACCTGGCTCTGGCCGAGGCCACCAAGTACACCGAGGGCTGGACCGGGTTCATGGTCCGCAAGGACTGGGGCCTCAAGCAGGATCAGCTGCCCACGACGCACCCGATCACGGCTGAAATCCGCGACCTGGCCGACGTCGAGGTCAACTTCGACGGCATCACCTACGCCAAGGGCGCCTCCGTGCTGCGCCAGCTCGTCTCCTACGTAGGCCGCGACGCTTTCTTCGCCGGCCTGCACGAGTACCTGACGAAGCACTCCTACGCCAACGCGACGCTGGACGACCTACTCTCGGAGCTGGCCGCTGCCTCGGGCCGAGACCTGGCATCGTGGTCGAAGGTGTGGCTGGAGGAAGCCGGCGTGACCCTCCTGCGTCCCGTCATCACCACGGCCGAGGACGGCACGATCGAGCGCCTCGAGATCACCCAGGAAGCCTTCTCCGAGGGTGCCTCCTTGCGTCCGCACCGCATGGGCGTGGCCGGCTACTCGCTGACCGAGGAGGGCACGCTGGCCCAGGTCTTCCGCGAGGAGCTCGACGTCGACGGCGCCTCCACGGTGGTCGAAGGTGCCGCGGGCATCGCCCGTCCCGACTTCATCCTCGTCAACGACGGCGACCTCGGCTACGCAAAGGTACGCCTCGACGAGCAGTCCCTGGCCTTCGCGGTCGCTAACATCACCAAGTTCACGGACTCACTGACCCGCGGCGTCGTCATGGCCTCCGCGTGGGACATGACCCGTGACGGCGAGATGCCGGCTCGCGATTACCTGAACCTGGCGCTGCGCGCCGTGCCCGTCGAAGACAACATGAGCCTCCTGACGCTCACCCTGCGTCACATCGACGAGGCCGTGCGTACCTTCGTTGCGCCCCAGTACCGTGCCGACGCCGCCGAGGACACGGGCCGCCGTCTGCTCCTCCTGGCTCGCACGGCTGCCTCCGGTTCTGACGCACAGCGCATGCTCGTCGCCGCAGCAGCCCGCAACGCGACCAGCCCCGAGCAGTTCGAGGCCATCCGCGCCCTCTACGACGGCACCCAGACCCTCGAAGGCCTGGACCTCGACGTCGACCTCAAGTGGGGCCTGCTGATCGCCCTCGTACGCGGCAACGCCGCCACCGAGGAGGACATCGCCGCCCTGGAGGCCACCGATGACACGATGACCGGCCATCAGAACGCCGCCGCCGCTCGTGCGGCTCGCGCAGGCGAGTGGATCAAGGCTGACGTGTGGGACAAGGTCCTGACCGACACGTCGATCCCCAACGACACGCGCTGGGCGATGATCTCTGGCTTCTGGGCGCAGGCGCGCACCAACCCGTCGGCCTACGCGAGCTACGTGGGCGAGTACTTCGAGGCCCTTGCTGGCATCTGGGAGACCTTCACCTTCCACACGGCCGAAGACCTCACGACGCTGCTCTTCCCGAACGCCATTGCGGGCTACGCCCCCGAGGTCGACGTGGTTGCTTCGGGCAAGGCCTGGATCGAAGCTCACGCGGATGCGTCCGCCGGCACGATCCGCATCATCCGCGAGCTCATCGACGTGTGTGAGCGTCAGATCGCCAACCAGGCGGTGGACGCGGACTGATCCGTTCCTCATAGACGCCAGGGGGCGTGGCCATGTGGCCACGCCCCCTTCGTCTACCTCGTGCCTGTCTACGCGCTACTGCAGTTGCAAGCCCGTGTACGTGACACAGATACAGAGGAGACAATCTCACCCAAAGGTCAGCAGAGTGAACTCACAGGGTCACCAGCCGTACCCGAGCTTGTACGCGATTCCTCCGTGCCCCGCACACATACCCCGATAGTCAGATGCTCCCGGAGACGAGAAGCTCTCTGTCCCATCGTGACAAATTGCCTTGTAGCGGTTGCCGGTTGCAACATCTGCCGCTCCAGATCCACCGCCATTCGAGGGGACCGGGTACAGGCCCCACCACACGCCCGAGTCGTAGAACCAGTGACGCTCGCTGCCGATCCACTGGGTGCCTGTCACCATGACGCCGGACGCGTTCAGGTAGTACCAGGAGCCTCCCTGGCTCAGCCAGCCGGTCACCATTGCACCCGACTCGTTGAAGTAGTACCAGGAGCCGCCGATCGCGTTCCAACCGCGCACCATAACGCCCGAGTTGTTCAGGTAGTACCAGGTACCGCCTTGGTTCAGCCAGCCGGTCTTCATGGCGCCGGAGGCGTTCAGGTAGTACCAGGAGCCGTCAACCATGGTCCAGCCCGTGCGCATCACGCCGCTCTGCGGATCCAGCAAGTACCAGGTTCTCGGCTCGTTGAAGTAGTACCAGGAGCCGCCGATCGCGTTCCATCCATGCACCATCGCGCCCGAATCACCGAGGTAGTACCAGGAGCCGCCTTGGTTCAGCCAGCCGGTCTTCATGGCGCCGGAGGCGTTCAGGTAGTACCGGGGGGAGCCGTCAACCACGATCCAACCCGTGCGCATCACTCCGCTCTGCGGATCCAGGAAGTACCAGGTTCCCTGCACGTTCGTCCATCCACGCGCCTGCGCACCTGAGGGGGCGTAGTACTCCCACGATCCCCCAAGGTTGTACCATCCGGTGACCATGTAGCCGCTGCCGTTGAAACGGTAGGTGGCACCGTCGATGTCTCGCTTCTCGTCACGTGCGTACGAGCCATTGTCCAGGTCGTACCACCAGCCCACAGAGTCCATCTTCCACGAGGGCTTAGGCGCGGGAGCAGGCTCGGGGGCCGGCGCGGGGTCCGGGTTGGGCGCGGGGTCCGGGTTGGGCGCGGGGTCCGGGTTGGGTGCGGGGTCCGCCGTTGGTTCAGCCGTCGGATCCACAGTCGGCTCCGCCGCCGGAACCTCAACAGCAACGCCCGTAGTGTCGCCGTCTTCGTTCGATACGATCGGGAAAGCGTAGGCGGGTGTCAACGGGCCAACAACGAGGGCAGCGGCACCCAGGGCTGCCATCGCGCTCCTGCGCATATTGATGGGACGCATATCTTATTCCTCTCTGAACAGAAGGCAACGAGTGCGTGATTCCGTTGAGCACAACAGTCGCACTCGATCGACGAATGCACATTAGTTTCGCAGCATTCCTTTACCGACTATACACAGAAATATGTGACGCACAAAATAAAATGCAGCCCTCATTGGCAGTTGCAGCAAAGAGATATCAATAGGCATGAAGAAGCCCCGTCGGTGAGTACTCACCGACGGGGCCTGAAAGCGTTGTGTCAGCGCTTGGCTCGACGCGATGCCACGAGCGCACCGATACCAGCAACAAGGACGGCGACCGCCCCAACGCCAACCCACACGCCCGACGCACCGGTAGCAGCCAGCGTGTCACGACGCGTCTCGGCCGGGGTCGACGCAGGCGCGTCAGACGGCGCCGGATCAGCAGCAGCAGCAGGCGTTACCGGAACCTGAACAGAGGGAACCAGGGTAGCAGGATCCTGGGTCACGGGGTTCTGCGGGGCGGGGGCCTGGGTGGTGGGGCTCTGCGGGGCAGGCGTCTGAGTTCCGGGGGCAGGCGTCTGACCATCACCAACGGACGGATTCTGCGGGGCAGGAGTCTGCTCGTCAGTATCGATTCGCGGATTCGCACTGCCCTGGTTAACACTCTGGGAGGGTGTCGGGCTTGAGGGACTCACGGAGAGCGTCGTGCAGCGCGTGAGAGCATCGCGGTACTCAGCGGCGGTCAGGTAGCGGCCCGCTTGGCCCCCGGATGTCACGGTGACGCCGCCATCCTTCTCCGGACGTACGGACGTCTGCGCAGCGATGGAGTCGGCCACACGATCGAGCTCAGCGTCGATGTCAGCAAGGCTGGCAGCGGGCTTCTGGTCAGCCGCGGATGCGAGGTACTCATCAAGAGCGCTCTGAGCGGCGTTCACGGATGCCTGCGCATCAATGACGGCCTGCTGGTTATCGGTCGTCGAGCCTGTCACGGAGGGAGCGGGCGTCGAGGGCGCGGCAGCCCCAGACTTGGCGGGCAGCGTCGAGACGTCGACTGGTAGAGCAGCACCGGGCAGAGCGCCTACCTTGTTCTGCCAGGAGTTGCCGCGCTGCGCGTCACCGTCACCGGCCAGACCGGAGACATAGTTCGTGTTGTCGGCGTTGAAGGCACCGCCATCGAAACCGTAGGCCGAGGCAGTGTCACCCGTCGTATGGAAGCGGGAGACATCCGGGGAACCACCGGTGATCGCATAGAACTTCTGCGTGCCGTAGATGCGGGTGAACTGGCCGTGCTTGGCGATATGAACGCCGACACCCACCACGTTGTTCTGGGCGAGCATGTTCTTATCGTGGCCGGAGGAGTTCTTCCACTGATCAAAGAGGGCGTCAGCAGCCTGCATCGGGTTCTTGCTGGTGCCGTAGGCCCCCCACTTGTCCCCGAAGTTCTCGCGATGGTTGTAGGCGATGTTCTCACCGGCGTAGGAGGTGTCGCCACCATCAAGCTTGCCCGCGCCGAAGTACTTGTAATTGGGATCGTGATTGAAGTCGTCCGAGTCCGACATGTGCTGGCTCCACGAGCGCGCATCTGCGGTCACGGTATCGGAGACGACCAGCTCGGGCAGCCCCGCGTTCGCACGGTAGGCATTCATCTTCTGAACGATGAGGGCTTCGATGATACGCGCCTGGGTGGCGTCGTCAACCTGAGACCAGTCCACCCAGTCGAGGCCACGATCGGTCGTTGTGGGCGCAGAGACGGGCGCGCTATCAGCCGAGTTGGACTGGGCCGCCGACTGCTGAGCAGCATCAAGGGCCGCCTGGGCATCGGCCAAAGCCGCACGGAGTTCGGCTTCACGCGCCGGATCGGCAGCGGAGGCAGAGGAATCTCCAGCAGCGCCAGCGGCGTAGCTGGCGAGCAGGGGGTTGTATTCAGCGGTGATTCGCCCCTGAGCACCAGACAGAGAGTTGCAGAATGCATCCTCCGACGCGCTCGTCCCCTCGGCCAGCGTGGGGATAACGACGAGGGATGCCGCGATTGTCGTGGCGGCGAGGACCACCGAGGTATGGGTGCGAGTGAGCTGGAACGACATTGGCTACCGGCCTAACACTATGAGACAAAGACAGGTAAATCTTTCCACTCGGTACGCTGTTTTTCAAGGTTTTTTCAGTAATTCATTACAGGCAAATGCACCAATTTGCAACGTTTTATAGGTTTGACAGATTTTGAACATCCCATATGTCGATACCAAAACGTTATTTTTCAGATCCAGTCCCTGACCAATAAGTAACAGATAGTCACGCAAGAGGTGGTCACCATAGTCCACAAGCAGTCACCGGACGTGCGCAGACAAGGCCGACAGCCCATCCAAGAACAACAAAAAACCGACACCCACTAACTGAGTGTCGGAATTTTCTGTGGAGCTAGGGGGATTCGAACCCCCGACCTCTTCCATGCCATGGAAGCGCGCTACCAACTGCGCCATAGCCCCGTTATTTAGTTCGTCGCCCTGGCGACCTGATAAATAATAGCGGACCTTCGAAGGCTGACGCAAATCCAATTCAGTGCCCCTCGTCACAGCTTAGAAAAACCTCGGAATACTGCGGCAACGAGGGACCAATAGGAGGTTATGCCCCCAGAATGTCCTCGCGTGAGCCGATGTTATGGGAGGCGAGCCGCCATCCGCTGATCGCCGCGCTCTTGGACGTCGACATTCCTACGGGCACGAGCTCCGACCAGTGGCAGTTATCCACACCGCGCAGCCCGTTGAAGACAGCTGGATCCAACCCCAGGAGGGAGACAATGCCACGCGCGATCGCAGAACCGTGTGAGACCACGATCAACGATTGGTCGTCGCGGCAGGCCCGAGCAGCCTCCAGAACAGCATCACGCACGCGCGCGCCCACGACCTCAGAGCGTTCTATCTCAGCGAGGTCACACTCCCCGTCTGCCCGGTACTGCGCAAAGGCCTCGGGCTGCTCTCGCGCAATCTCCTCGTAGGTCTTTCCCTCGAAGCTCCCGTAGGAGCGTTCCGTGAGTCGTTCGTCGAGCGCCGGGTCCTCGCACGGGTACCCAGCGATATCAAAGACGCGCGCAACGATCCGCGCAGTATCGACCGCGCGGCCCAGGGGCGAGCTCACGATACGCACGCCCCCGTCGTCGTAGCTGTGCCCGTCCTCGGCGGCAAACATGCCCACCTCGGCACTCGGTTCGCACAGGCGACTCACGAGTACGCCGGCGGCACCCGCCGCCTGGGATCGCCCGGCCTCGTTCAGAGGCTTGTCGATGCGTCCCTGGAATCGCCGCGCCAGGTTGAAGTCCGTCTGCCCGTGACGCAGTAGGACGATCCGCGATGCACTCACTGCGCAGCCCCCGCTCCGTGTGTTGCCGCGCGCTCCGCAGCGGCAGCGCGAGCCTCATCGGTATCGACATCGATCGGTGTGGCCGGGCAGTCACCCCATAGCCGCTCAAGCGCGTAGTACTCGCGCTCCTCCTCCGACAGCACGTGCACGAGCAGCTCCGAATAGTCCAGGAGCACCCAGGTGCCCTCCGCACGCCCCTCGATATGTGCCGGACGGCGGTGGTGCTCAACCCAGATGCGGTCCATGATGTCCTCGGCGATGGCACGCACCTGACGGTCCGTCGGAGCCGAGACGACCACGAAAGCGTCCGCCAGGGCAAGCTTGCTGGTCACGTCAACGAGGACCGGGTTGATACCGCCACGGTCGTGCGCGGCGCGAGCAACAATGCTCGCTAGTTCTGCGGTAGCGTCGGGAAGGCTCACGTTTCTCCTTGGGTCAGGACCGGTACAGGCCGTACTTGTTGATGTATTGGACGACGCCGTCGGGCACGAGGTACCACACCGGCTTGCCCTCTTCGACGCGCGTGCGGCAATCGGTCGACGAGATTGCCATGGCGGGCACCTCAAGCAACGACACGGACTCATGCGGCAGGCCGGGGTCAGACAGATTGTGCCCGGGGCGTGTCACACCGATAAAGTGCGCCTGCTCAAAAAGCCTATCGGCGTCCTTCCACTGCGCAATCTGCGCCAGGGCATCGGCACCCGTAATGAAGTAAAAATCAGAGTCGGGGTACTCGCGAGACAGGTCCGCCAGGGTATCGATCGTGTAGGTCGTGCCCCCACGGTCAATATCAACACGAGACACGGCGAAACGCGGATTCGAAGCGGTTGCGATCACCGTCATCAGGTAGCGATGCTCGGCCGAGGTCACCCGACGCCCCGCTTTGAAGGGCTGCATGGCGGCCGGTACAAACACGACCTGGTCGAGGCCGTAGACGTCCATAACCTCAGACGCGGCTACGAGGTGACCGTGGTGGATCGGATCGAAGGTACCGCCCATGATGCCAATCGCCCGGCGCCTGCGAAGCGCGCGGGGCGGGTGAGGAGGCAAGGCCGGTGCAGCGGTCGCCCCTGCCGTGGCCTCGGTCGTCTTCTCGATAGCAGCCTCCCCCGAGGCTGGCGCGGTCTGCTTGTCCTGCTCGCTCACGGGCGGATCGTTCCCTCTCCCTCGTAAATCCAGGTGGTGGTCGTCAGCTCGGTGAGCCCCATCGGACCGCGCGCGTGCAGCTTCTGCGTCGAGATACCAACCTCGGCCCCCAGGCCCAGCTGCCCGCCGTCCGTAAAGCGCGTCGAGGCGTTCACCGCGATAGCGGCGGCATCAACACCCGAACGGAACGCCTGCACGGCGGCAACATCCGAGGCCACAATACCTTCCGTATGACCGGTGGAGTATCGACGAATGTGCTCAATCGCCTCTTCGATGTCATCGACGACGCGCACCGCGAGGTCCATTGACAGGTATTCCGTCTCCCAGTCGGCCTGCGTTGCATCGACGATCATGTCCGCGTCGATGGAAGGCTGGCCGTCAACGATGGTGCGGGTGGCCTCGTCGGCGTGGATCGTGACACCCGCCGTAGTCAGGCGCGTGATCGCAGCAACCAGGAAGCGCTGGGCGACATCGGCATGCACCAGGAGTGTTTCCGCCGCGTTGCATACACCCACGCGCTGCGTCTTCGCATTCATGATGATGGCTTCGGCGGCCTCCAGCTCGGCAGAGGCATCGACGTAGACATGGCAGTTGCCGGTACCGGTCTCGATAACCGGGACGCGCGACTCCTCCACGACGGCGTTGATAAGCCCTGCCCCACCGCGCGGAATCAACGCATCGATCGCGCCGCGAGCACGCATCATCGCACGAGCCCCCGCACGTCCCCACGGATCGACGGTCGTAATCGCATCGGCAGGAAGCCCGACGGAAGCCAACGCATCGCGGCACACCTCGATGAGGACACGATTGGAGGACTGGGCGGCACTACCACCGCGGAGGATTACCGCATTACCGGCCTTGAGTGCCAGGGTTGCAGCGTCAATCGTGACGTTGGGGCGGGCCTCGTAGATGATGCCAACGACCCCGAGAGGTACGCGTTCCTGCGTGACGCGCAGACCGATATCCGTGCGCATACCGCGAACAACCTGACCGACGGGGTCGGGAAGACCCGCAATCTCCCGGACGGCGTCAGCGATACCCCGGATACGCTCAGGTGTCAGCGCGAGGCGGTCCAGCAGCCCCTCACTCATCTGCTCAGCGCGACCGCGCGCCACGTCCTCAGCGTTGGCAGCCAGGATCTGGTCGCTGCGTTCGATGAGCGCAGCAGCAATCGCCTCGAGACCGCGGTTCTTCGCCTGTGTGGTCACATTCGCGAGAACGCGAGCAGCCGCGCGGGCGGCATCGGTCACCTGGGAAATATCTGCAGCAGTATTCACCTGGCCATGATGACACACGAGAGCGCGTGGGGCCGCGTCAGTCAGCGCTCAGCGCAGAAAATGCGTCGCCTAACACCGCCAGGTCATCGCGGTGAATCGCAGGCCGGGGATGCTCATACCCCGCTGCCTCCAGCTCTGTTGTCCCCGAGCCGGCGATCTGCGCCAAAGTATCGGAGTCATATCCCGATACACCTCGAGCGACGAGCCCCGTCGCAGACGCCACGTCCACGACATCGCCCGCATCGAAGTGGCCAAGCACCGAACGCACACCCGCGACCAGCAGAGACTTCTTGCCAACCGTAATCGCCTGCGCGGCACCCTCGTCGACGATGATCTCGCCGCGCGACGGTGCCACATGAGCGATCCAGAGGCGGCGCGAAGCCGGACGCTCCTGGGAAGGCTCGAACCACGTTCCGACGCGCTGACCCGCCAGCACCGACTCAAGGGCATCAGCGCTGGCAAGCTGAACACCGATGCCGCTCGTCGTTACCAGCATTGCGGCCTGCACCTTCGTCGCCATGCCACCCGTACCCACGCGCGATCCCGCGCCGGTCACAAGCACGCTCATGAGATCGTCCGCGCTCACCACGCGCTCGATCAGCTCCGAACCAGGGTGATCCGGGGGTGCCGTGTAGAGGCCGTCGACATCAGTCAGCAGGACGAGCGCATCAGCCTGAACCATCTGCGCGATGAGAGCAGCAAGACGATCATTGTCACCGAAACGCAGCTCTCGAGTGGTCACCGCGTCGTTCTCGTTCAGAATCGGAACGACGCCGAGGCCGAGGAGACGCGTCAGCGAGGCTCGCACGTTCGTGTAGTGGTCGCGGCGCATCACGTCGTCCGTCGTCAGCAGTACCTGGGCAGCATCGAGGTGATGTGCCTGGAAAGCGGCCGTCCACCGCGCCATCAGGAGCCCCTGCCCCATCGCAGCGGCGGCCTGCACGCTCGGCAGGTCCTTCGGCTTCGAGGTAAATCCGAGGGGATCCAGGCCCGCGGCGACCGCGCCCGACGACACGATGACGACCTCGCGGTCTGCACCGCGCCAGCGCGCAACAAGGCGCGCGACAGAGTCGATCCGGTTGAGATCCAGACCGCCGTCTTCTCGCGTCAGTGACGACGAGCCGATCTTCACGACGATGCGCGAGGCCGACGACACTCCGCTCATGACTGATCCGAGGCGTCGGTCCAGTGGCCGGCCTGGCGCTCGGTCCACAGCTCGTCACGAGCAGCGGTCTTGGCGTCCATGACCTGGTGGTACACCTCGCGGCGCTCCTTGCGGCTCGGGCGCGCGTTCTGCTCAAGACGCAGGTCCGTGCCACGCGAGCCCAGCAGCTCGGGACCAGTAGTGAGCGTCGGCTCCCAATCGAAGACGACGCCCCCATCGAGGTCGCCGATCACAACGGTATCGCCGGCAACCGCACCGGCCTTCATCAGCTCATCCTCGACGCCCGCCGCGTTCAGACGATCTGCGAGGTAGCCCACGGCCTCGTCGTTGGCGAAGTCGGTCTGCCGCACCCAGCGCTCCGGCTTATCGCCACGCACCTGGAAGACGTCCTCGCCATCCTTGCGGGTCTTACGCACCGTGATCTCGACGCTGCGTCCGACAGCCTTCGGGCGAATCACGGGACGGGCAGCCTCGAGAGCGGGACGCTTCGCGCGTTCCTCCTCAACGATGCCGGCCAGAGCAAAAGACAGCGCCTTGAGTCCCTCGTGGGACACGGCGGACACCTCGAAGACGGGCCAGCCGAAAGACTCCAGATCCGGACGCGTAATCTCAGCGAGATCACGACCATCCGGAATATCGATCTTGTTGAGAACGATGACGCGCGGACGCTGCATGATCGGCACGTAGCCCTCGACCTGCGTCAGGTCGCCCTGGTAGGCCTCCAGCTCGGCCTCGATAATGCGCAGATCCTCGACGGGCTCGCGATCAGTCTCGAAAGCAGCGGTGTCCAGGACATGCACGATGACCGCGCAGCGCTCAATGTGGCGCAGGAAGTCCAGGCCAAGGCCTCGTCCCTGCGATGCACCGGGAATCAGGCCGGGAACGTCAGCGACCGTGTAACGCGTGTCGCCGGCGGACACGACGCCCAGGTTCGGGACCAGCGTCGTGAACGGATAATCCGCGATCTTCGGGCGCGCCGAACTCATCGCGGCGATCAGTGAGGACTTGCCCGCCGACGGGAAACCGACGAGAGCCACGTCCGCGACGGACTTCAGCTCAAGGATCACGTCCCGTTCCTCGCCCGGCTCGCCGAGCAGCGCGAATCCGGGGGCCTTGCGAGCCTTCGATGCCAGGGCGGCGTTCCCCAGACCACCGCGGCCGCCCTCAGCGACCACGTAGCGCGCTCCCGCACCCGTCAGGTCGGCGAGCAATTCGCCCGACATCGACTTCACGACCGTGCCCTCGGGGACCGGAAGAATAATGTCCGCTCCGGTCTTGCCCTGACGGAAGTCACCCATTCCAGGCGTGCCGTTATCCGCGCGACGATGCGGGCTGCGGTGGTAGTTCAGGAGCGTGGTCTCCTGCTCGCTCACCTCAAGAATAACCGAGCCGCCATTACCGCCATCACCGCCGTCGGGGCCAGCCAGCGGCTTGAACTTTTCACGCTTAATCGAGGCAACGCCGTTACCACCGTTACCACCCGTCGCGTGCAGAGTCACGCGATCCACGAAGTCAGCCACTGTTGCTCCTGACGACTGAAAATGAATGTTGAAAAGGGCGCCCGGCAACGCCGGACGCCCTTTATGCGCGCGGTCTCAGGCAGAGACCGGCGAAACGCTGACGACCTTGCGATCGCGCTTGCGGCCGAACTCGACCGCGCCGGCGCGCAGGGCGAACAGGGTGTCATCCTTGCCACGGCCAACGCCGTCACCAGGGTGGAAGTGGGTGCCGCGCTGACGGACGATGATCTCACCAGCGTTGACCAGCTGGCCGCCGTAGCGCTTCACGCCGAGGCGCTGCGCGTTCGAATCGCGACCGTTACGGGAGGAACCAAGGCCCTTCTTATGTGCCATCAGTTGCTACTTTCTGCTCGTGGGAACGTCGGGTTCAGGCGATCTCGGTGATCTTGACGACCGACATCTTCTGACGGTGTCCCTGGCGCTTGCGGTAGCCCGACTTGTTCTTGTACTTAATGATGGAAATCTTGGGGCCCTTGGCCGAGTCAACAACCTCAGCCTTGACGGAAACCTTGCCCAGCTTGGCTGCGTCAACGGTGATGGCGTCGCCATCCACCAGCATCAGCGGCTGGAGCTCGATGCTCGAACCGATTTCTTCTGCCAGCTTGTCGACGACGACGACGTCACCGACGGACACCTTTTCCTGCCGGCCGCCAGCCTTGACGATCGCGTAGACCACGTTGGAGCTCATCTCTTCTCGTATTCGTAACCGGAATCGCGCCTCGAAACTGCCGAGGACTTGTCTCATTGTCATGATTCCGTTGGCACTTGTTGCGCCGACGATCAAATTTAGCCGATTCGCACGCCGGAATGCAAGCCGGCACGGTCACGGGCGGGCGTGAAGTGCTGTGCGATTCCACACCCTACACTCGGGGGAAGGGCAATCAACCCCTCCCCCGGCGCATCAGCGCTATCCGGCGTCGACGATACCTGTCGAGGCGGCGCGACGACGACGCTTGACGCGGGGCTGATCGCTCGCCTCCGGAAGCGTAATGTCCTCAGTCGAACGAACCGGTGCCGCCGGCGCACTGGCCTCGGCACGCGCGGGCAGGTCGACGACGATGGGTGCCGGCGCCGCATCGGGCTCGACGACACCGGTCGAGACAGCAGCGCGACGCCTGCGAGTCTTACGCGGTGCGGCTGGTGCCTGCTCGTGAGCCTGCTCAACCACCGACACGGCAAGCGACGCGGCGGCCTGTGTCTTGTTCGCCTGAGCCTCGGAAGCCACCGCCGGTTCTTCGGGAACGGCCGTCTGCGCTGTGGCGCGGCGACGAGTCTTCGTCGCCGCTGGGGCCTCGGCAGGTTCGCTCGACATGGCCGTCACCGCCTTGCGGGACGCACGGCGTCGGGTCGCCGGAGCCTTCTCTCGATGCTCAGGCATCTGGATCTCCGACGCGTCCTTCACGGGCGCTGCCGGTTCGCTGGAACGCTCGACCGGCTCAGGCAGCTCGATGTGCACGGGTAGGTCGGGCAGCGGAGCAGATTCGGCGACGCGGCGGCGACGACGAGGACGCTTGGTGGCAGCCTCCTCAGTCTGCTCAGCGAGCGGCTTGGGCACGGACTCAGCTAAGGCCGCGGCACTGTCACCCGTCGACGCTGCCTGCTCGTCGACCGCCGACTCAGGCTCTTGAGCCTCGGCGGTAGCGGTACGCGAGCGACGCTTCTTCGCAGGATTACTCTCCTCGGCCGCGTTCTCCTCTTCTTCCTTGCGCGTGGACGCAGCGGCGATTGCGCTCAGCGCTTCCTTGGCGCGCTCATGATCGGCGTTATCCTCGATGCGACGAGGCTCAGCCTTCTTCTGCTGCTTCTTCGACCCCTTCGAACCCTTCGAGGACTGCTCAGCGCCGGAGGTCTCCACCGGATGATGGTGAACGATGAAGCCGCGGCCCTCACAGGCCTCACACGGGGAGGAGAAGGCCTCGACAAGGCCCTCACCCACACGCTTGCGGGTCATCTGCACGAGACCCAGCGACGTAATCTCCGTGACCTGGTGACGCGTACGGTCGCGTCCCAGGCACTCGACAAGGCGGCGCAGCACGAGGTCACGGTTGGATTCGAGGACCATGTCAACGAAGTCAATGATGACGATGCCACCAATGTCGCGCAGACGCAGCTGGCGCACGATCTCTTCGGCGGCCTCGAGATTGTTACGGGTCACCGTTTCCTCAAGCGTGCCGCCGGCACCGATGAACTTGCCCGTGTTGACGTCGATGACGGTCATGGCCTCGGTGCGGTCGATGATCAGGGTGCCACCCGAGGGCAGCCAGACCTTACGATCCATGCCCTTGGCGAGCTGCTCGTCGATGCGGTGAGCGTGGAAGACGTCCTCCGTACCCACCCACTGCTCGACGCGGTCGGACAGCTCGGGGCTGAGTTCGTCGACGTATTCCTTCACGGTCGCGTAGGTGTCGCGACCCTCGATGACGAGCTTCGAGAAGTCCTCGTTGAAGATGTCGCGCACGACGCGCACGGCCAGCTCGGGCTCGCCGCGCAGCAGCGTCGGGGCACTCTTCGTGTTGGTGTGCTTCTTCTCGATGTCCTCCCACTGACGGGTCAGGCGTGCAACATCGTCGCGAATCTGTTCCTCCGTCGCGCCTTCCGCGGCGGTGCGCACGATGACGCCCGATCCCGAGGGGACGACAGACTTGAGGATCTTCTTCAGGCGAGCGCGCTCCTTGTCCGGGAGCTTGCGGGAGATGCCCATCATGGAGCCACCGGGGATAAGCACCAGGTAGCGTCCGGCGAGCGTAATCTGAGAAGTCAGACGCGCACCCTTGTGCCCGATCGGATCCTTCGTCACCTGAACGAGGACCGGATCGCCCGACTTCAGAGCGGCCTCGATGCGACGAGGCTTGCCTTCCATGCCAACGGCATCCCAGTTCACCTCGCCCGCGTAGAGCACCGCGTTGCGCCCGCGGCCCACGTCCACGAATGCGGCCTCCATCGAGGGAAGGACATTCTGCACGCGGCCCAGGTAGATGTTGCCGACCATCGAAGACTGCGTACGACGCGCGACGTAGTGCTCGACGAGCAGGCCATCTTCAAGGATCGCGATCTGGTCGAGGCCGTCCTGGTCACGGATCACCATCGTGCGTTCGACGGATTCGCGGCGCGCCAGGAACTCGGACTCAGAGATCGAGTGGCGACGGCGTCCCTCGCGACGCCCCTCACGGCGACGCATCTTCTTCGCTTCGAGGCGCGTCGAGCCCTTGAGGGCCTGCACCTGATCGGCGGGATCGCCGCCTTCATCGGATGCCGAAGAGGACGAACGGGCGCGGCGACGACGGCGACGACGGGTAGAGGAATCTTCCTCATCCGTCGACTCTGCTTCCTGAGCGGGCACGCTGGCCCCCTCAGTATCTTCTGGCGCAGGGGCCGAGGCCTCGTCCGCCTTCTTCGAACGACGGCGGCGACGGGTCTTGGGCTCAGCCTGCGTATCGTCAGACTGCGCCTCAGCGGCAGGAGCCTCGGACGCGTCGGCCTCACCCTCTTCCGCGGCCTTCTTGGAACGACGACGACGCTTGGGGGCTGCCTCTTCACGAGGAGCCGATTCTTCGTCTGAGGCAGCGGACTTGCGGCGACGCTTGGGTTCGGGCTCGTCGATAATTGCGGGAGGGGCAACCTCGGGGGCTGCCTGGAAAACGGGGGCCTGGAACAGCAGCGAGGCGGCGGGTGCCACGGGGGTCGATTCGGTTGTCACGATTCTCCAATGGTGGGCGCGCGCCCCGTGCCTGGACGCACCCTTTTTCATCGCCCGCGAGGGGCGGAAACCTAGTGGAGCGCAGTTGCGCAGCGGCCGGCGGCATATAAATACGTCATCGCTCGGCTCTCGTCGCGAGGGCACTCCCGCGACATCCATTCACCCCTATTGTCGCACAACACGACGCCCCATTAATGGCAGGGTGACCAGAACAACGCGACCATCCTGACAATCTCACGGATAAACCCATAAAAAATAATCGGACACATATGTCACAAAACCGCCTCAGAACCAGCATTTCAACCGAGCTTCGAGACACTTTTAGGCTACATTGAAATCAACCCGTGACATAGGTCCTAGGATCTGCCGTCACGGGACAATCGACCCCGATCCCAACACGAGAAGGTCCCATCATGACCCTCGCGCAAACAGCGCTCGACGCGGTCACCGTCGGACGATGGCAGTTCGGTATTACGACCGTCTACCACTTCGTCCTCGTGCCGCTGACGATCGGCCTGTCCCTGCTGGTTGCCATCATGCAGACCGCGTGGCACCGCACCGGCAAGGAATACTGGCTGCAAGCAACCCGCTTCTTTGGCAAACTCCTCCTCATCAACTTCGCCCTCGGCGTCGCCACCGGCATCGTGCAGGAGTTCCAGTTCGGCATGAACTGGTCTGAATACTCCCGCTTCGTTGGCGACATCTTCGGCGCGCCCCTGGCCGTTGAGGCGCTCCTCGCTTTCTTCCTCGAGTCCACCTTCCTGGGCCTGTGGATCTTCGGCTGGGGCAGGCTCTCCAAGCGCATGCACCTGCTGACAATCTGGTGCGTCGCGCTGGGCACTATGTTCTCGGCGGCCTGGATCCTCGCTGCCAACGCGTGGATGCAGCACCCCGTTGGCGCCCGCTTTAACGCCGAGACCGGCCGCGCCGAGCTCGACGGCGTGAGCGGCTTCCTGAAGCTGATCACCTCGGGCGTGTACCTGAGCGAATACTCCCACGTCATCACCTCCGCATGGCTGGTTGCGGGCTCCTTCGTCGCCGGCATCTCCATCTGGTGGATGGTGCGCACCGCGCGCGAAGGTTCCGACGAGGCCATGGCACAGTCGCGCAACGTCTGGCGTCCGATCGCCCGCTTCGGCCTGACTGCAGTCCTCATTGGTGGCCTCGGCACGGTCATCTCCGGTCACATCCAGGGCCAGGAGATGGTCGAGGTCCAGCCCATGAAGATGGCAGCCGCTGAGGGCATCTGTGTGGACACTGAGGGCGCGGCTTTCACCGTCGCGCAGTTCGGTTCCTGCCCGCTCGGTGAGGACGGCACGCAGCCGACGCAGTTCATCAAGGTTCCCGGCGTCGCGTCCTTCATGTCGCACAACTCCTTCACCGCCACCTCAGAGGGCGTCGCAGACGTTCAGGAGCGCATGGTGGAACTGCTCAACTCCGATGCGAACTTCACCGCCAAGTACGGCGATGCCTCGCAGTACGACTTCCGCCCACCACAGATGGTGACCTTCTGGTCCTTCCGCTTCATGATCGGCCTGGGCATGGTGGCCTTCCTGCTGGCAGCGTGGGGCCTGTGGGCCACGCGCGGCGGTCGCACCTCGTCGAACAAGTGGCTGAGCACCCTCGCCCTGGTTAACCTGCCGCTACCGTTCGCGGCCGCTTCCTTCGGCTGGATCTTCACTGAGATGGGTCGTCAGCCGTGGGTTGTTGTCCCGAACCAGCAGGCGCTGGCAATGGCTTCTGACCTGGGCTCCGTCAACATGCTGACCGAGACGGGTATTTCCCCCAACGTTCCGGCTGGCCAGATGCTCGCCACCGTCATCCTGTTCACGCTCCTGTACGGCGTCCTCGGCGTCATGTGGTACATCCTCATGAAGCGCTACGCCGTTGAGGGCATCCACTCGCCCAAGGCCCAGGCGGCTGAGGACGAAACTCCGACCGACCTGTCCTTCGGCTACTGAGAGGAACACCGATCATGACTCTGTCTATCCTGTGGTTCGTTCTCATCGCCGTTCTGTGGACGGTCTACCTGATCCTCGAGGGCTTCGACTTCGGTGTCGGCATGCTCCTCCCCTTCGTCGCCAAGGGTGACCGTGAACGCACGCAGACCGTGCGCACGATCGGCCCTCACTGGGACGGTAACGAGGTCTGGCTGCTCACCGCCGGTGGCGCCACCTTCGCGGCGTTCCCCGAGTGGTACGCGACCATGTTCTCGGGCATGTACCTCGCCCTGTTCCTGATCCTCGTGTGCCTTATCATCCGCGTCATGGCTATCGAGTGGCGCTCGAAGGTCGCCACCGAGAAGTGGCGCCACGCGTGGGACTGGGCACACACGATTAGCGCCTGGCTCGTCCCGATCCTGCTCGGTGTTGCCTTCGCTAACTTCGTTCAGGGTATGCACATCGAGGTAATCGATGTTGCCACCGGTACCATCATCGACCCCACCCTGGTCGATCAGTCCCTGGCTGGCGCTACCCACCAGATGACCGGCGGATTCTTCTCGCTGCTGACCCCGTACACGATCCTTGGCGGCTTGGCTGTGATGGCCGTGTGCCTGGCTCACGGTGCCCAGTTCCTGGCGCTGAAGACGACGGGCGAGGTTCGCGAGCGCGCCAACGCGATCGCCGCTCCCGCCACGATTGCCGCGACCGTTCTTGCGGCCGCATGGCTGATCTGGGGCCAGTTCGCCTACACGACGAATGTCCTGGCGTGGATCCCGCTCGTGGTCGCCGCGCTGGCGATCATTGCTTCGACTGCCCTGTCGCAGGCGTCGCTGCGTCATGAAGGCTGGTCCTTCGCAGCGTCCGCCGTTGCTATTGCTGGCACGGTTGCATGGGTCTTCTCGTCAATGGCCCCTGCTGTCCAGAAGTCTTCGGTCAACCCGGCGTACTCGCTGACGATCGATCAGGCTTCGTCAACGACGGCGACGCTGACTGTCATGACGATCGTCACGGTCTGCCTGCTGCCGATCGTTCTGGTCTACGTCTTCTGGTCCTACTGGATGTTCCGCGCTCGCGTGAGCGCGCAGGACGTTCAGACTCAGACGGGTCTGCTCCTGAAGAAGGTGCGCGTCGGCGAGAACTTCCTCGCTGGCTGACCTCCTCGCGAATGCGCCCGGTCCCTCACGCAGGGGCCGGGCGCATTCGTGCACTTAAGCGGGGCGCGGCCGGGGACCTTTGGCCCATGACACGGCTTTTTCAGGCACAATAGATACGTGCGTCCCTTTGATCCTCGTTTGTTGCGTTATGCCCGCTCAGCCCGCGGTCCTATCGCCGTGACGGCACTGCTCGGAACGATCACAGCGTTGCTGGTGCTCGCCCAAGCACTGCTTATTTCTGCGACCCTTTCACCCGTCGTCTCAGGGAGCGCGTCCCTGCGCGATGTTCTCCCTGTCATCGGCGGTATCGCGGCCGTTTTCGCGTGTCGCGCTCTTGTCGTCGCGGCCCGCGAGGCAGTCAGTACGCGCGCAGCGGCAGCGGCCGTCTGCGAACTGCGCGAACGTGTTGTGGATGCCAGCATCACACTCGGCCCACGCTGGAGAGCTACACACGGCGCGGAGACGACGACGCTGCTGTCAACGGGACTCGAAGACCTGCGCCCCTATTTCATCTCCTTCCTGCCCCAACTGGTTCTCGTCTGCACGGTGACACCGGCAGCTCTCGCCGTGATTCTTCTGCTCGACTTCTGGTCGGCGCTGATCGCACTCATCGTCATCCCGTTGATTCCCATCTTCATGATTCTTATCGGGCGTTTCACGCAGGCAGCTTCGGAGGACAAGCTCGCCTCGATGAAACGTCTGACTGCCCAGCTCCTTGATCTCATGTCCGGCCTGCCGACGCTGCGCGCTCTCGGTCGAGAAAAGGCCCCCCGCACCCACCTGCGTGCACTCGGAGCCGCAAACACAAAGGCGACAATGGCCACGCTGCGGGTCGCGTTCCTCTCCGGAGGTGTTCTCGAATTCCTCACGACTCTGTCGGTGGCTCTCGTCGCCGTCGAGGTCGGTATGCGTCTGGTGTTTGGCAACATCTCGCTGTTCCACGGTCTGGCCGTCATTATGCTCGCGCCCGAGGTCTTTGAGCCGCTGCGCCAGGTGGGCGCGCAGTTCCACGCGTCCGCGAACGGTGTCACGGCCTCGCGTGCCGCATTCGACATTATCGAGGAGGCCGCAGCTGTCGATTCCCCTGGTACCGCCGCGTGCCCCGATATGTCACACACTGAGATCGTCCTTGACGGCGTCGGCGTCCGAGCGCGCGGAGCGTGGGCCCCAACACCAACGAGCGGGGTCATCCGCCCCGGTTCCGTGACGGCTCTGTCGGGACCCTCGGGCGCGGGCAAATCGACAATCGTCGCCTGCCTCCTGGCTGACATGACGCCTGATACGGGCCGTATCCTCCTGCGTCCGTCGCCCTCGTCACTCACACACGATGAAAGTGCCCTCACAGACATTTCTCCTTCCACGTGGCGTCAGCAGATCTCCTGGGTACCTCAATCCCCCACCCTCGTGCCTGGGACGATTCTGGACAATATGGGCGGGCTTTCCCTCCAGGAACTGAGCACCGCAGCAGCTGCGACGGGTTTCGATACCGTCCTCGCCGCCACCCCCGATGGTTGGGACACCGCGATCGGGTCGGGCGGCGTTGGTCTGTCCGTCGGTCAGCGACAGCGCCTGGCACTCACGCGCGCACTGGCTGCTCGCTCTCAGGTCGTCATCCTTGATGAGCCGACCGCACATCTCGATGCCCTCAGCGAGGAGACAGTCGTACGTGCCATTGACGCCATGCGCGAGGAAGGGCGTACCGTCATCGTTATTGCTCACCGAGCGGCGATGATGGAAGCCGCCGACGTCGTCATCGACGTGCGCTCCACTGCCGACGAGGAGGTACACGCATGAATCTCTTCCTGACCCGCACTGAGTCGGCCGCGCTGCGCCGCTGCATCTCCATGCTGCAGGTGTCGCGCTCCGGGTTTGCTCTCTCGCTGTTCCTCGGTGTCACGGCCCTCGGATCGGCCATCGCGCTCGGCGGCACCGCCGCATGGCTGATTGCTCGCGCATCCCAGCAGCCACCCGTCCTGTATCTGACCGTCGCTGCCACCGCGGTGCGACTGTTTGGCGTCTCGCGCGCGCTTGCACGCTACCTCTCCCGTCTCGCCTCGCACAAGGTCGCATTGGCGGGCATGGACGCGCTGCGCGGTAACCTCTACGATCGACTGTCCGAGGCACCGACGGCAACGCTGACGACGCTGCGACGCGGCGACCTCATGACGCGCGCCGGAGCGGACGTTGACGAGGTCGGAAATGTCGTCGTTAAAACCCTCCTGCCGTCACTCGTCGCCCTCATCGTCGGAGTTGGTACGGTCGGCGTCGTCACGGTTATCTCTCCGGCCGCGGGAGCGATCCTAGCCTGCGCGCTCATCGTCTCTGGCATCGTGGCACCCGCACTTATCGCGCGCTCGGTTCGACTCGCTGAAACACAGGGGTCGCAGGCCCGCACCGATATCGCGGCAACGACACTCGCCGTGTTGGAAGGCGCCACGGAGCTGTCTGTCGCGGGCACACTCAACCACGCCAAGAGTTCACTCGCGCGCTCCGAAACGCGCCTGTCCACCGCCCTCGCCCACTCGGCCAGGCTCTCCGCGCTAGCCCGAGGCCTCGACGTGTGTGCGATGGGCGCAGCCGTCATCGGTGCCCTCCTCATCGGGATCCCGCAGACCACGTCGGGCACGCTCGCTCAGGTACTCCTCGCGGTCATCGTCCTCATTCCGCTCTCATCTTTCGAGGGGGTCGCCGAGCTTGCCCCCGCGGCTTCCCAGCTGGTGCGCAGCGCCCAGGCAGCACAGCGAATTTGCGCTCTGCTGGACGACGAGGTGCCCACCAAGCCCCACGACATCCCGGAAGGCCCCACCGTGATCGAGGCACGCGACCTGGCGATCGGTTGGCCAGGCGGGCCGACCCTGGCGACCGGCATCTCTCTGACACTGCGCCCCGGTTCCTCGCTCGCCGTCGTGGGTGCCTCCGGCATCGGAAAGACGACGCTGCTGGCGACCCTCACGGGCGTCATCCCACCCAAGTCGGGCGCAGCTCTCATCAACGGCGTACCAGCCTGGGGAGCAGACCGTGACCAGCTCACCGCACACATCACGATGACGGCCGAGGATGCCCATGTCTTCGCGACCACCATCTACGAGAACCTCCGCGTGGCGCGTGCCTCGCTGACCCGAGACGAGGCCTCGGACCTGCTCACGCGGGCAGGCCTGGACGAGTGGATCGAATCCCTCCCCGAGGGGATCGACACGGTCATCGGTTCCGGGGGAACGACCGTATCGGGAGGCGAGCGTCGTCGACTCCTCATGGCTCGCGCCCTTGCGGCTCCCGCTCCTATCCTGGCGATCGATGAGGCATCCGAACACCTCGACGCCGCCACCGCGGACCGCCTCATGGAAACGCTCCTCACTCCGTCCGCTGACCGCGCTACCCTGGTCGTCACGCACCGACTCAGCGCTCTCGACCAAGCCGACCATGTCCTCGTCTTGGCTGCCGACGAACCGGGCGGGTGTGCTCACGTCGCAGCACAGGGCACACATGAGGACGCCACACGCACTCTCCCCGCCTACCAGTGGGCTCTCGAGCAGGAGGAACAATGAGCCACGAACGCACAGAATTCACGCTTGTCCAGGCGGCGCTCGACCTGACGAGCTCACTCGACCTGAAGTCGGGACTGCAGAACTTCGTTGATCAGGCCTGCGCGCTGACCTCGTCACCGCACGCCACGATGTGCGTGCTCGACACCTGGGGTGCCACCACCCTGCGCCTGGAGCACCACGACTCCTACCCTGCCCCGCCCGTGCCCGAGTCACTGCCGACTGTCATCCCCGTCAACACACCGCTCCTCGTCAACTCCCCGCAGGACGCGCCCGACATTGATCTGCCCGCCTCCACCCCGCCCTTCCTCGGGGTCTCCGTCCTCGTGCACGAACAGGTCTACGGGCGCCTCTACCTGATGGGAAAGCCCGGCGGCTATACGGACGAGGACGCGGCCGTGGTCGCGGCCCTGGCCCCCGCCGCCGGCATCGCCGTCGAAAACGCGAACCTCTATGCGGACTCCAAGCGCACCGCCCGATGGATTAGCGCCTCCCAGTCCCTGACAACGACGATGCTGGAGGGCGCCGATGAGGAGGAAGCCCTCGAACTCATCGCCAAGACCGTGCGCGAAGTTTCCCACGCAGACACCGCGATCATCGTCCTGCAGTCCGTCGGTGACACGTGGGCCGCAGAAATCGTCGACGGCAAGAACGCCTCCAACCTGCTGGGTCTCGTTTTCCCGCCCGAAGGGCGCGCCATGAGCGTGTTGCACGAGGGCACCGGCATGATCGTCGACTCGATGTCACGCGCACAGACGATGCGTGTCCCTGAACTGGCCGCCTTCGGGTCCGCGCTCTACGCTCCCCTGCGCTCCCGCGGTGTCTCCTCCGGCGTTCTCATTCTCCTGCGACAAATTGGTGCCCCCGAGTTCGACGCTTCAGAGCTATCCCTCGCGGAATCCTTGGCGTCTCAGGCCACCCTTGCGCTCGAACTAGCCTCCGCTCGCCACGCACAGGACGTGGCAGCGCTGCTCGACGAGCGTGACCGCATCGGGCGCGACCTGCACGATTTCGCGATCCAGCAGCTCTTTGCGACCGGCATGGCGCTGGACGCAGCGAAGCAGAAAGTTGCAGCGGGGCAGGCCGATCCCTCATCCATTGAGGCGCTTATCGATTCGTCCCTCGCTTCCATTGACGAGGCTGTCCGCCAGATCCGCACCATCGTGCACAATCTGCGCGAGCGCGACAAGGCGGTCGGCCTCGTCGAGCGTATTCGCCGCGAGTCCTCACTGACCCGTTCCGCGCTGGGTTTTGCTCCCTCACTCGTCATCACGCTCGACGGGCGCGCCATCAACTCAGACTTGGATAACGAGCTCGTTGTCATTGATGAGTTCGATGGGCGCGTCGATCCCGACCTCTCCGACGACGTCGTGGCAATCGTACGCGAAGGCCTATCCAATATCGCCCGTCATGCACACGCGACCGCGGCGACCGTGTGCGTCGATGTCTCGGGACAAGGAAAGACCGGACGCGTGCGAATCACGATCAACGACGACGGACGCGGCATCGACCCCTCGCGTACCCGAAACTCCGGCTTGGCGAACATGGCGGAACGTGCACGACGCCACCACGGCAGCTTCGACGCGGACAGCGGCGACGGCGGTGTCGGCACGCAGATCCGTTGGATCGCCCCGCTCGAGGGCTAAGGTCACAGAGCCGCAGAGACGACGGAGGGGGTGGATGTTCCGATTGGAACTCCACCCCCACCGCATGCGGGCGAGAGACACTATCTCCGGTCCTTCAGCTGAGTATCACCCCAGCCACTGACCACCGCTGGAGAAGGTGTACCAACGCCAGCCGATCCAGTGGCCACCCGTGTACATGTCGCCACCGGTCCCGAAGTAGTACCAGACCCCGCCGATCTGCTGCCAGCCGGTGACCATCCGGCCCGAGGCATCGAAGTAGTACCAGGTGCCTCCGATCGGCTTCCAACCGATCGTCATGGCACCACTGTCACCCATGAAGTACCAGTTCGAGCCCATCTGGAGCCATCCCGTGTGCATCGAGCCAGAGGGATCCAGGTAGTACCACGCGCCGCTCGTGTAGAGCCAGCCGGTCTTCATGACGCCGTTGGAGGCGAAGAAGAACCACTTGTCTCCCACCATCTGCCAGCTGGTGACCATCGCGCCGGTCTCCGGTGTCAGGTAGAACCACGAGCCACCCAGGTTGACCCATCCTGTGACCTGCGCTCCGGCGCCGTTGTGGTAGCGCCACGCACCATCCCAGTACACCCAACCCGTCAGCATGTAGCCGTTCTGATCGAAGCGGTACACGCGGCCATCAAGGGTGAGGGTCTCGTTCTTGGCGTAGTCACCGCCGGTGATCTTCCACCACCAGCCGATGCCGTCATTCATCCAGGTACCCACCGTGTGATCGGGTGTGGGTGCCGGATCCGGGGTCGGGTCAGGCGTGGGTGCCGGATCCGGGGTCGGGTCAGGCGTGGGTGCCGGTTCCTCAGCCAAGGCGAGGGTAACCAGACCCGACTCGGTGACCCCGGCCTCGTTCATCGCCATGACACGGACAACGGAGCCGTTGCTCTCACCGTCGATCGTCAGGGTCAGCTCGGGACCGTTCTCGTCTTCCACGATGGACCACGAGTCGGAACCTTCGCGCTTGATCTGCCAGAACAGGGTCGGCGTGGGAGTTCCAGTGGCCTCGGCCTTGATCGTGACCTGCGTCCCCTCCTTGCCTGTCACGGTACGGAATGCGCCGTCTCCAGAGATCTGCGCATCCTCCGCCGGGTTAGCGGTGACCGTCAGCGGCTTAATAACCGGAGGCTCCTGCTCATCGGGATCCGGGGTCGGTGCGGCGGCTGCGAAGGCTTCGACCTCCGCGAGCGCAAACTCACCGAACTCGGTGGGCTGGATAACGCGGATGAAGCGTGCGTCGAAGCCCTCGAAGTCGACCGCGCTCGGGCGGCCGCCGACTCCGTCAACCTTGATCGCGTGGACGCCGTCAACTGCACCAGCCGTCGCGGGGTTAAAGGAGGCATCGAGGCGCGTCGTGGAGGCGACCACCCAGAAGTCGTGCAGGCGCTGGTCGCACGAGATTCCCTGGCAGTTGTCGGACGACGAGCGGTTCCAGACGTTCACGACGCCGAGGGGGTGTTCCTCGCCGAGGTCGACCTCCCACCAGGGGTTGGCCTGCTTACCCGTGTGGGCGACCGAGCCGTTATCCCACACGCCGTCCGTATTGCCGTCAACGGCGCGCGAAGCGGTGCCTCCCCACCCGGTCGAGGACATGGTGGCTGTCTTGTTGAGGGCGAGGTTGTCGCTGCCCTTGGTGACGGTGAGGGTCGCGCGTGCCGAGGTCGTGGAACCGTTGGCGTTCGTGGCGACGGCGTAGAACTGTGCGCCGTCATCCTCGAGGGTGGTCGTCAGCGTGTACATGGCGCTCGTAGCGTCCGGGATTGCCGTTCCCTCGGTCGCTCCCTTGGGGACGCGGTACCACTGGATGGTGGCGGTCGGGCGGCCCGAGGCAACAACGGTGAAGGTAGCGCTCTCCCCCGCCTTCACAGACACCGATGCGGGATCCGTGGCGATCACGGGCGGCTGGGTGGCCGCGTTCTCTCCGTAGACGTGCACGGTCGCACTCACGGAGCCCAGGCGAATCGGATCGGCGTAGTAGGCGGGGTGCGCCAGCTCGAGGCGCAGCGGCGTGACCTGCCCGGGCTCAAGGGTGAGCCCCTCGCCGACTTCTCCGGCCTCGATCTGTGCACCGGTCACTTCAATGGACGTGGTCCCCAGAGTGATCTTGTACGTTGTCGAGGCATCGAAGTTGCCCGAGAACTTCAGGGTTAGGTCGGTGATGGCCTGATCCCCCTTGTTCACGAGGTAGGCGTCGTAGGCCTGCGCGCCAGAGTAGCGCATCGCGGAGGCCCGTCCGAAGAACTGCTCCGAGGAGATGGTCGCTCCGTCGACGGCGGTCACCGTCTGGGTGGGAATGTACGTGGGGGCGCCGTCGAAGGTCACCTTGATGACGGGACGCAGGTTCGGCTCCGGATTCTCGCCCGACATGGTCACGGTGAGGGTGGTCCCATCCTGGGAGAAGTCGAGGGCGCGGTCGGTGCCATCCACGGTCACGGCGCTCACGTGGCCACCAACGCTGGGAAGCGTCAGCGTCTTGCCGGGGCTCCACAGCTCGGGGAAGAAGTAGAGGTCGTTGCCCTTGGTCATCACCTTGCCCCAGTTGGGGGCGGGGAACCACGTCGGGCGCGCTCCCGTGATGGCGTCGGGATGACGCGCCATCCACTGGCCGACCTCGGTGACGACGCCGGAATCGAAGGCGTCGATCGTGCCGTCGCCCTTCGGGCCGACGTTGTAGGCAAACTGTCCGCCCGATGCGACCGTACCGATGAGGTTGTTGACCAGCTCGCGTTCCTTGTAGCTCTTCGCGCTATCGTCGCGGTTCGCCCACGAGCAGTAGCCCCAGCAGGCCGGGTAGATCGAGCGAATCGACTCCCACGGGCCCATGTGGAAGTCCGTGGTCACCGAGTTGTCACCGCCGACCTCGAAGTCACCGGCCTTGTTCCACACGCGCGAGTTGACCATCGTGTCGGGCTGGAGCTCGTGGACCCACTGGGCCATGCGCTGAGACTGCTCCGCGGTGGGGCCGCCCATGTCGAACCACAGTTCGGCGATCGGGCCGTAGTTGGTGAGGAGCTCGGTGAGCTGGGGCTTGATGACGGTCGTCATCAGTTCCTCATCGATGGGGTTGACATTGCCGTAGGGCTCCGGGGTCTGCTTCGTCCAATCGATGATCGAGAAGTAGAAGGCGAGCTTCACGTCGCGCTTGTTGCACTCGGTGGACAGCTCCTTCATCGGGTCTTTGCCGTAGTTGGACTGCTTGACGATGTTGTAGTCGGTCGTCTTCGTGTCCCACATGGCGAAGCCGTCGTGGTGTTTCGACGTGATCATCAGGTACTTCATGCCGGAGTCGTGGACCGTCTGGCAGATCGCCGCGGCATCGAAGTTGGCGGCCAGGTCTTTGGCCTTGAGCAGGTAGTCCTCAGTGGGGATGTTCTCCCAGGCCTTGATCTGCTCGGGGTAGCCCATTGCCTGGCGGTGTCCGTTGTAGTAGCCGCCGTAGACGGAGTAGACGCCGAAGTGCATGAACATGCCGTACTGGAGTTCCTGCCACTTGGCAATTTTCGGGGTGGAGCTCAGTGGGACCGCTGCGGGGACGCCGGTAGGCGCTGGCGGCGCGTCGGCAAAAGTGGGGGCGCTCATGGGTGCGAGCACCAGTGCCGTAGCGACCGCACACCCGGCAAGCATTCGCTTGAGGTTCACGGGGTGTCCTTTCAAGGGGTAATGGTGGACAACGGTGTCCGTCCTCAACGGTGAGGATGAGGCGAACGTTACCCCACAGGGCTTTCCCGTGAATCAGTTTGATAGTAGCTTTCTCGAAAATCAGGGGGTTCCCCGTTTAGGCGGAAACTAAAACGGTCGTACTATTCGATCTCTTGCGCTCGCACATACGACAAGCGGGCCGGTTACCCCGACCCGCTTGTTAACCCTCCTCCCCTCAGGGACGAGGCAGTGGCTCAGTTACGCCACGCGGCAGCCCTCTGCCCGGCAACCCAGGCGGCAACCTGCGTACGGCGCTGCAGCCCCATCTTGGACAGCAACGACGTGATGTGGTTCTTCACGGTCTTCTCGGCGACACCGAGCTTTTCGCCGATCTCACGGTTCGACAGACCATCTCCGATCAGGTCAAGAACCTTACGCTCCGACGGCGTCAGGTCAGCGGTCGGATCCTCGTGATCGACGCGCCGACGCGTGAGCGTACGCTCATCCAGCAGGACGCGGCCATCCGCGACAGCCTTGATAACGTCCGTGATCTCAGCTCCGCGCACGGTCTTGAGAATGTACGCACGCGCTCCGGCCTCCAGGGACTCAGCCAGGGCCTCGTCGTCGTCGAAGGACGTCAGGACCACCGGGAGGATCTGCGGATGAGAGGCGCGCAGGCGATTCATGATGTCGATACCCGTCCCGTCGGGCAGCTGCAGATCAACGAGGATGACGTCGGGGCGCACCAGATCGGCGCGACGCACGGCGTCAGCGACCGACCCGGCTTCAGCAACGACCTCCAGGGCCTCATCTCGGTCAACGATCTCAGCAATGCCACGTCGAACGATCTCGTGATCGTCGACGATCATAACGCGCGTGCGCGCAACGGTATTTTCACTCACGTGTCTGATTCTAACGGTCAGGAGGGCACGCGCCCTCGATTACTAGTACTTACTGCTCCGGAGATAGGCGGCTCATCGCATCCTGCGCGGCCGCGTTCTCCGCGTGCTTCTTCGACGAGGCCTGCCCCGTCCCGAGTGCATCCGAACGCCCGGAGACGAAGGCCTGCGCCGTAAACACGCGCTGGTGATCCGGCCCCTCGCCCTCCACCTCGTAGGACACCTCGCCCAGGCCCTGTGCCTGGGCGTACTCGATGAGGATCGTCTTCCAGTCCTGATGCTGACCACGCGAGGGGGCATCCACCAGCAGGAAGCTGAGACGCTCCAGGATCACGCGACGAGCTTCCTCAAGCCCGCTCGTCAGGTAGGTCGCGCCGATCAGCGCCTCGAACGTGTCGGAGAGGATGGAATCCTTATCCCGCCCTCCGTGCGTTGACTCTCCTTTGCCGAGGAACACGAAGTCACCCAGGTTAATGCGCCGAGCCGCTGCGGCCAGAGGCTGCTGCGAGACTGTGGCCGCGCGCATGCGCGACAGATCAGACTCTGCGACGTCGGGGTACTGCTCGTAAAGCTTCTCCGCAATCACGATGGAGAGCACCGAATCGCCGAGAAACTCGAGGCGCTCGTTGTTTGCGATTCCTCCAGCCTCGTTCGCGTAGGAACGATGCACCAGAGCGAGCTGTAACAGCGGCGCGTCGATGCGTGTCCCCCAGGCGTCGACGAGAGCGTCTGTATCCGTGCGCGGGGGTACCGGTAAGTGCTTCGAACGGGCCATCACGAACGCTCCGACTCGCCATCCTCCCCCAGCAGGGACGCCAGGGAAGCCAGGCGCGGATCGACGACGAAGTGCTCGTGATCCTCGGGCAGGTCCACCCACTTCTCACCGCACACATCGCACAGGCCCGCGCAGTCGTCGCTGCACAGCGGGCGCGGGTCGACGAGGGGAACGATCGCGTCGCGCAGCTGGGTCTCGATATCGATGGTGTCGCGCTCGCCGATGACGAACAGGTCATCTGCTTCTTCACCCTCGTCGTCCGCGGACGTCAGGACCGGGGCACCGGGCTCAAAGTAGACCTCTTGGCTGACGACGTCGTGGTGCTCGCGCACCTCGTCGAGGCAGCGCACGCACTCACCGACGAGGTCCACCGATGTTGCCAGCGAGACGAGAACACCATCCTCGACGCTGGTCATGTCCACGGAGATGTCCAGAGGCACGCCGGGCACGGCCGACATCGAGGGGGTCCCAAGGTCGTCAGGGGTCACCCACACGAGGTCCTCATGCAACGTGGATCCGAGAGCGCGAGGCAGACGCGCCAGGGACAGCACCAGGGTCTTGTCACTCATTGGCCAGGTCCACATCTGTCACGCCAACGCCGCGGCGCTCGGCGATCGTTCGACGGCCCGCATCCGTGCGGCGCGACAGGTCGGAAATGAGCTGCGCGAGCTCATCGAGGGAGTTGGCCACGTAGTCGTCGGCTCCCTCGCGTAGCGATGCCGCTGAGCGCTTCGCCTCGGACACGATTTCGCGCGCACGGTCCTCGGCCATGCGCACGATGTTCTCAGTGGAGACGATGCGCGCCGCCTGTGCGTTCGCGTCGGCGATCGTCGCCTCGGCATCCGAACGTGCCTGCGAGACGAGAGCTGTCGCCTCGTCGTCCGCTCGCGAGCGCGTCCGTTCAGCTTCCTCTTCAGCATCGGAGATGATTTGTGCGGCGCGCTCGTTGGCCTGGTCGAGGGTGGAGGATGCGCGCGAGTTCGCCTCGGCGATACGGGTTTCTGCCGCGGAGTCCGCGCGTCCCAGGACCGCGTCGGCATCGGCGACGACGGCGTCGGCAGCAACGAGATCCTCCGGCAGAGCCTCGCGTGCCTGATCCAGGAGGTCAAGCAGCTCGGCCTTGTTAATCATGATGGATGCGGACAGGGGAACGGTGCGCGAGGACTCGACGAGATCCTCGATCTGATCGAGGGCGGCGATCACGGTGGAGGGACCGTAGACGGTTTCCTCGTTCCACTCGTCCTGCGTCTTGTTGTCGGGCGTATCAGCCATGGCTGCCTCCTGCGTTCCACCGAGCATGATTCAGCTTCTATTGTCGGTCAGAAATCGCTCAACCGCTGGCGGGACATACCGAGAAATATCCTTTTTGAGTCCGAATAGCTCGCGGATGGCGCTCGACGAGACATGCGCGAGCGCGGGGCGGGTCGGGATCCACCATGTGTCGATGCCACCGACCTCGTCGTTAAAGGCTGCCTGAGGGGCCTCGTGATCGAGATCTATTGCCGAGCGCACGCCCTTGACGATGAGTGTGGCACCCAAGCGCGAGGCCTCGTCCATCGTCGCCCCTTCCAAGGCCACGACGTCGACGTTGCTCAGGTGGGCGGTGGCTTCCTCGATGAGAGCGACCCTTCGGTCGGTTGGGATCAGCCCATGTTTGGCGGGGTTGATGCCGACGCCGATAATGAGCCGCTCAGCGATGGCGCAGGCGCGCTCGGCGACGTCGAGATGCCCATTCGTAAAGGGGTCAAAAGAGCCTGGGAACAGTGCGATCATCGGCGGTCCTCCTCACTCATCGACGAGGCCTCGGCCTCCTCGGGAGCGCTCACGCCGCCCTCTGAGTCTTCCGTGGGTAGTGGCGGGCCCGCGAAATAGGCGACGGTCTCGCCCCACGTGCGCTGGTCTTCTAAGACGAGGAAGGGCGGCCATGTGGGCGCGGGTGCGCGGGTCGAGCGCTCAACGACGACGAGTGCATCGGGGCCGATCCAGGGTCCGAGCAGCGACAGGATGGCGGTCATATCCGCCTCGGCAATGTCGTAGGGAGGATCGATGAAAACAAGGTCAACGTCTCCGCACAGATCCTCGCCGGTGCGCGCAGCAAGATACGCACGAGCATCAGCTGTGACGACGCGTGCGGGCAGACCGGTCGAGCGGACGTTGGCGGAGGCGACGCGCGCCGCTCCAGACGATTTTTCGACGAGCGTTGCGCGTGTGCTACCGCGCGAGAGCGCCTCCAGGCCGAGCGCACCCGTCCCGGCGTACAGGTCCAACACGGTTGTCCCATTCAGGACGTTCATGTGGTCGAGACGGGAGAAAAGCGCCTCGCGCACGCGCTCCGATGTGGGGCGCGTCCCGGACTTAGGCACGGCGAGGGTTCGCCCTTTGGCACTACCTGCGACGATTCTGGTCATGCCTCTACCCTACCGGGCACGCCTCAGGAGCGTTGCATCCACTCGACTTGCCCCTCGGAGGCGCCACGCAGGGCGCGCGCGAGGTCCGGATGGCCCTCCAGCGTCGCGTCGCTATCGAGGAGCTCGTCGGCTGCTTCTTTAGCCGAACGGATGAGTGATTCGTCGCGGCGGACGGAGAGGAACCGCAGGTGCGTAGCCTTGCCCGACTGACCGGCGCCCAGGACGTCACCCTCCTTGCGCAGGCGCAGATCGGCCTCGGCGAGCTCGAAACCGTCGGTCGTCTCGGCAAATGCCTGCAGCCTCGCGCGCCCCGCATCGGTGAGTTCATGCCGATGCATCGCGATACACAGGGAGGGCAGGGAGGAACGCCCAACACGCCCACGCAGCTGATGGAGCTGAGCGAGCCCGAACTGCTGGGAGTCGAGGATCACCATGAGGGTTGCCTCCGAGACGTCAACGCCGACCTCGATGACGGTCGTTGCGACGAGGAGCGGGGCGCGTCCGGCGGAAAAGTCCTCCATGATCTGGGCTTTCACGGGCGCGGGCGTGCGCCCCGTGAGCTCATGGATGGCCACTCCCGCGAGCGCCGGGTGGGATCGGAGATAGGCGGCAACCTCGCTGACGGATGCCAGCGGGCGCGCGTGCTCCTCGTCGGCATCGCTCACCTCATCAGTAGCGTCGATACGCGGGCAGACGACGTAGACGCGCCGCCCCTGCGAAATCTCTTCGGCGGCTCTGGCCCACGTGCGCTCCACCCACGCGGCGTTTGCTGCGTCCGCGAGGTAGGTGGCCACGGGCGTGCGACCGCGGGGCATCCCGCTCATGCGTGTCTCATCCAAGTCACCGAACACGGTCATGGCGATCGTGCGCGGGATTGGCGTCGCGCTCATCACCAGTTCGTGGACACCGCGACCATCTTCCCGGGCTCGACGGAGCGCGGCACGCTGCTCGACGCCGAAGCGGTGCTGCTCGTCGACGACAACGAGGGCGAGGTCGGAAAAACGCACAGATTCCTGGAAGAGTGCGTGCGTTCCCACGACGATGAGCGGTTGCGCGGAGTTCATCGCCGCTTGAATCTCACGGCGGACAGCCGGCGTCGTCGAACCGGTCAGGAGACGCACGTCGGGGGCTTCTTCTCCCAGGGGTGCGAGGAGGGCGCGCAGGGATGCTGCGTGCTGCTCGGCCAGGACCTCCGTCGGGGCGACGAGGGCACCCTGGTGGCCCGCCGCGACGACCTGCAGGAAGGACATGAGCGCGACGATCGTCTTACCCGAACCGACGTCCCCCTGGAGGAGGCGCTGCATCGGGGTCTCGCGCTCAAGGTCGGCGCTGATCTGCGCGACAGCGTCCTCCTGAGAATCGGTGAGTTGGAAGGGCAGACAGTCGCGGAACCGATCCACGAGTGCGGCGCTCCGGGGGGAAGCGACCGCCGGGGTCGCGCGTGCGCCACGCCGACGCATCGCCAGCCCCACCTGCAGAACAAACGCCTCCGTAAAGGCCAGTGCGCGGCGGGCCTGCTGGTAGTCCTCGTCCGTCTGCGGCTGATGCAGGCGACGAAGGCTGCACGCATAGGCGGGAATGTCGACGCGATCGCGGACATCGGCAGGAACCACGTCAGGTACGTCCGCATCGTCGAGGTGGTCGAGAACCATGCCGACGGCGCGGGCGATCGCCCACGAGGCCAGGGACCCCGTCGTCGGATAGATCGGGATGGGCCGGGAGGCGATTCGCTCGATATCCTCCCCGTCGACGCCTTCGAAAGACGGGTGGGTGAGTTGAAGCTTGCCGCGATAGGCGCCCACTTTCCCGGCAAAAAGGAAGGATTGCCCGGGGGTCAGGATCCTCTCGATCGGCGCAAGCTTGTACTGATTTTTCGCGAAAAACGTGGCGGAGAGGAACTGAACGCCGTCCGTGAGAGTGACCTCCAGGCGGACGCCCGATCCGGAGCGGTTAGCGATCAGGTGCGCGGACGCAACCTCGGCGAGGATCGTGACATCCTCCCCCTCTCGCAGGGAGGACAGGGGCGTGAGGCGGCCCCAGTGGTAGTACCGGCGAGGTGCCACCATGAGCAGGTCGCCCACCGTCGCAACCCCGCCGCCCGCCAGCGCCTTCGCCGTCTTCTTGGGCAGGCGCAGGGACAGCGGGATGTCGAGTGCACTCACGAGGCGCACCCCGCGACCAGGCTCGGCCCGCTCTGCCCACCATCCCACGTCTCCAGGTCGATCGTCGAGGACGCATCACGCGTGGAGAGCAGCTGGCGCACCGTCGCCACCGTGTAGGGACCATCATCGTCGCGAGAGACAAGCAGCCGCCACGACTGTGCTCCCCCGCGCGCAGCCTCGGCCAATGCCTCGGCGATCCCTTCGGGATCCCCGTCGAGCGGTAGCGGGGCGGTCGTCCACGTCGACAGCGCGTCGTGGGCACCGTCGCGCAGCATCCGCGCGAGCGTCGGAGCCGCCGCGAGGCCACCTGGCTGCGGGACGAAGAGAGGAGCGCACGCGCGGGCGACCGCGAGGACGCCGAGATCATCGCTGCTGGCTGCACGCAGGATCGCAGGCACGCCGGGAGCTGGAGCGGGAAGAACAGAGGCAACGGTACCGACCAGGGCGGCGCTGGCCTCGTCGCAGGGGGCAACGAGCGTCACGCCCGTGCGCGAACTTGCTGCGGAGACGACACCGGCCGCGTCGCTCGGGTTCAGGTCCAGGAAAACGACGGCTCCTGCGCGTGCGAGTTCTTCGACGAGGCCGGGGGCACGGGTGCACACGATGACTCGTGCGCGCTCGACTCGGCGCATCGGGCGACGCTGCAGGAGACGCACGCCGCGGTGGCTGAGCCCCTCGTCCGCCAGCTCGTCGATGCCGATCTGGGCATCGGGACGCGCGTCGCACACCTGGAAGCGCACAACCTGCCCGGACGTGGGGTGCGCAGCCAGCGGCGCGGACGTATCCACGTGGAGACGCCACTCCCCCATTCCAAACAGATCCACACGGCCCACGTAGGACAGGCGCGCACCGAGTCCCCCCAGGCGCACGAGCAGCCCGCGTAGGTCGTCTTCGGTACCCTCCAGGATGATGTCGACCGTGAAATCACGGCCGGGCGGGGGCGAGGCAGCCTCCGGCGCGCGCGAGTGGCGCTCCGCGAGGTCAGCGAGCATCGCGGTGAAAGACTGCAGGATACCGGCGTCGTCACGCATGGCGGCATCGATGCACGCGAGCACCAGAGCGATGAACGCACCGCCGGGATCGATGCGCCCCGTCGATTCATTCGTCGCCTCCACCAGGCCGATCTGCGCCTGTGTCGAAAAGCGGGAGAAGACGTCTTCAACCTCGGGGAGCGTATCGCCCATATCCGCAAGCTCACGAACAGCACCGTTGAGCATCTCAACGAGCGCATCGGACCATTCGATAGACGAGGCCACAGGCGTCAAGGAAGCCGCCAGCATCCGTCGCGCTGCGAGCGGCGTCACGTGGTGCTCGTCCGTCAGGGCACCAGCCCAGGCCTCGAACAGCGCACCGAGCGCGAGACCGCTATGCCCGATGCCCCGGCGGATAATCGTCTCCACACCCGCCTCGAGTGCTACGCGCAGGTGGGCGCGAGGCTCCAGGGAGTCCATCGCAGCGGCGAGGGCAGCCATCGTGGCCGCCGCATTTGTGCCCGTGTCACAATCCGCGCCGTCCCATCCATCCAGGTCATCAAGAAAGGGCGCGAGCCTCGCCGCCTCCTCGGCACCGGCGCGACACGCCTCGATGATGACCGCTGCATTGAGCTCCATGACTCCCCTTTCCTGCCCGTCCCATTGTCCCCGCGAGGGTTGCTGTGTGCGACCTGACACGACCGATCACGCGTGCGACTTGTTGAAAGCGCGCATCATCCGCTATTCTGTCATGGTTGCCTTCGGTTCAAGCACCGGAGGAAGTGTTCCCCGCGACCGTGGGGAGCCAAAGACTGAACTGGAAGACATACCGAGGAGAACATCGTGGCTGCCGTTTGTGACGTGTGCGGTAAGGGACCCGGCTTCGGCAAGAGCGTGTCGCACTCGCACGTTCGCACCAACCGCCGGTGGAATCCGAACATTCAGCGCGTTCGCGCCCTGGTCAATGGGACGCCCAAGCGCCTGAACGTGTGCACCAAGTGCCTGAAGTCCGACAAGGTCGCCCGCGCGATCTGAGTCGACGACACTGACGTAACGCTGGAGGGGCGAGCCGACAGGCTCGCCCCTCCAGCGTTTATCCACTCCTCGCCTCCGCTGCGTACATGCCCTGAATCAACATGGGTGAACGCCCGCGACTCATCGTCGCGGGCGTTCACTGTCCTCCGCCGAGCTCAGAGGCTCAACCGACTGCCGGGCGCAAGCGCTACAGGAGCCCCGCAGCCAAATCCAGCGGCGTTCCGAAACGATGGTTCGTGATCGCCACCGCCTGTTCACGCAGGAAGGGCAGCAGTTCCGTATGGGGGCACGGCGTCACCGCTCCCGTGTACAGCGCAACATCGGGGCTGCCCATACTCGCGCGACTTGCGCGCTCCCAACGATCCTCCGAGGACTCCTCGCGCGGGCCAAGGACGCGCACGCGCATTCCCAGGCCGCCCGAGTTCGCCACCATCGCCAGGCGAGAATCCCATGAGTGCGCGTCTTCGACCGTCACCTCGATATCCCCGCCCTCCAGCAGCTCCCGGATGGTAGCCGGAAGCTCGTCGGCAACGGATAGCCCGATGGGGCCACCCGCGAGGATGCCCGCTGCCAGCACACGCACAGTGTCGGCGAGGGCAGTCCCGCTCCCGGCGCGCACGAGGACCGGCGTGGAACGGTAGCGCAGGACATTGCGTTCGCAGGCCATGCCGGTAACGTCGCGGTTGGCCCCGTAATCGGATGCCCAGGCAGCGCCATCGGCGGCGACGGCACGGCTCAGTTCGGCCGCATCATCCGCGCTCAGGTGAGGACCGGCCGCACGACACAGGGCGAGCACACTCGGATCGAGCGCCTCCACGGGAGCACCGGACGCCCCCGCCATCGCATCGCGGTCGGGCTCAACCTCGCCCAGACCCAGCAGGTACGAGGGGCCGCCAGCCTTCGTGGTCGATCCGATGGCCGAACGCTTCCACCCGCCAAAAGGCTGACGGCGAACGATTGCGCCGGTAATGCCACGGTTAACATAGAGGTTTCCGGCCTCAATATTATCCAGCCACGTCGCTAGTTCCTCGGTGTCGAGGGTGTGCAGGCCTGAGGTCAGGCCGTAGTCGACCTCGTTGACAACGTCGATTGCCTCTTCCAACGTATCGACACGCATGACACCGAGAACGGGCGCGAAGTATTCCGTCAGATGGAATTCGCTGCCAGGGACCACGCCCGCTCGTATACCCGGGGTCCATAGCCCATCGCCCAGGTAGCGGGGCTTCAGTACCCAGTGCTCACCTTCGCCCAGGGTCGTCAGGCCACGCACGGCCTTCACGTCGTCGGGCACGACAACGGGGCCGACCTGAGAGTCCAGTGACGCCGGCAATCCCACCCGCAGCGACGCGGTCGCGTCAACGAGCTGACGCGCAATACGCGTGGAGCGTCCCGCGGAGCCGACGAGGATCAGCAGAGAGGAAGCCGAGCATTTCTGCCCCGCATGCGCGAAGGCGGAATGCACGATGTCGCGCACCGCCAAATCGGGATCCGCAGAGGGAGTGACGATGATAGCGTTCTTGCCGCTCGTCTCGCCCAGCAGGTGCATGTCCGGCTTCCAGGAGCGGAAGAGACGAGCCGTGTCGTACGAACCGGTCAGTACGACACGGTCGACGTCCTCATGTGTCACGAGATAGCGTGACACGTCCCCGTCGTCGAGCGGGGCGAGTGCCACCAGCTCTCGAGGGATTCCCGCTTCGTGGAAGGCCGCGACGAGTTCAGCTGCACAGCGTTTGGCCGGCGGGGCGGGCTTGAGGATCACCGCGCTACCGGCCGCGAGCGCCGCGGCGACGCCACCAACAGGAATGGCGATGGGGAAGTTCCACGGGGAGGCGACGACGGTGACATCCACAGGTACGAATCGTGCCCCCGCCATGTACGCCTCATCGGTGAGCTGCAAAGAGGCCTGCGCATAGTGGTGGCAGAAGTCGACGGCCTCGCTCACCTCGGGGTCAGCCTGATCGATGGTCTTTCCGGCCTCAGATCCGGCGACCTCGATCAGCTCACCCCTGCGCGCTGCGAGGACGTCGCCGACACGATGCAGTGTCGCGGCTCGTTCGTCGGCAGACAATGCCTGCCAGGAGCGTGCGGCGCGGGCAGCTGCCTCGACGAGGCCGTCCACTGCCTTGTTCGTCGCCAGCGCTTCCGCTCCGTCATGCACGGCCTTCACGCCACGGGTTGAGCCAGGGATCGCCGCAGCGATGTCACGTGCCCACTGGCGGTTGGCCGCCAGGGCTGGATCTGAATCCGGCTCGGACTTGAACGGGCGATGCGCGCGCTGGGCGAGACTCCCCTGTTGAGTCGGTACCCCGGCCTCGCGCTCGGCCAGACGGTTCTGGCTGCGGTTGGGAACGGGAACGGGCGCGTCCGGATCAACGTCGGACAGCGCTGCCAGGAAACGGTCGCGTTCGCGGGCGAAGACGTCCTCGTTCTCGGCGATATCGAAGACACCGGACATAAAGTTCTCGGGCGCCGCGTTTTCCTCCAGGCGGCGCACCAGGTAAGAAATGGCGACGTCAAACTCACGGGGGTTGACGACCGGGACGTAGAGGAGGAGAGAACCGACGTCGCGGCGCACGACCTCCTGGATGCCGGTGGCCATGCCGGAGAGCATCTCAAACTCGACGCTGTCCTCGACGCCGCGCGCGGCGCGCAGCTCGTAGGCAAACGCAATGTCGAAGATGTTTTGTCCAGCCACGCCCAGGCGGATCGCTCGCGTGCGTTCCGGGGTCATCGCCCAGCTGAGCATGCGCTTGTAGTTGGTGTCTGTGGCCTGCTTGGACGGCCAGGTCGTCAGCTCCCACCCGTGGATCTCCGCGTCCACCCGCTCCATAGACAGGTTCGCGCCCTTGACGATGCGCACCTTGATGCGCGAGCCTCCCGCGTCCACGCGCGTGCGCGCCCACTCCTGGAGGCGCTGGAGGGCACCGAGCGAATCGGGCAGGTAGGCCTGAAGGACGATACCGGCCTCGTAGCCGCGCATGTCCGGCTGGTCGAGGATGGCGGTGAACACCGCGATCGTCAAATCAAGGTCCTTGTAGTCCTCCATGTCGAGGTTGAGGAAGGTCCCGTTGTCGCGGGCCAGGCGGTAGAGGGGCAGGAGGGCACTCACGCCGTGGTCGACGACCTCCTCGAAGCCCCACGGGTTGTGCGGTCCCGTCACGGCAGAGACCTTGATGGAGACGTAGTCGACGTCCTCGCGGGTGACGAGGCGAGACACCTCTGCCAGGCGGTGTGCCGCCTCTTTCTCGCCGAGAACCGCCTCGCCGAGGAGGTTCACGTTCAGGCGGTGGCCGCCCTGACGCAGGCGCTCGAGTGCAGGGCCGAGACCCCTGTCGGTTGCGTCGACGACCAGGTCACCGACGATCTCACGGAATACGCGTCGCGCCACCGTCGTCACAGTGCGGGGTGCGAGGCGCGAGGCGGTTGACCCGAGCCCCATCGCCGCGGCCAGGGCCGGGGGCAGGAAGTTTTTACGGCCGGCCGACAGGCGCTTCAACGCTTCGCTGGCCACGTCCAGATCCGCGGGACGCACGACGTCGTCAACGAATCGAGTGGTGAACGTCAGACCGTCCGGGTCGGACAGGATCCGGGAGAGAATCTTGGCCGATTGCGGAGTCGGCTCATGGGCCGATTCATCGGCCCAGCGGCGGGCTCGAATGATCGCTCTCTCCCCCAGCGCCCACAGATCATCGGGGCAGCGTCGAGCGTTGGAATCGGGGTGGGGCGGGGTAGGAACGGCGACGTTCGTCATGCGTAGACCTCCAGGCGTGGATGAGCGACGGATTCTCCGCGTCACGTGCAGCGGCTTCGCTGGACACGTTCGGCAAAACTCCCGACATCGTGAAGTATGCTGGTTTGTCCATGCTAACGCTTCTCAGGGTTCTCCGTGGCACCAGCGCATGACCATAATACGACCAACACGGGACCTAAGCCCCAACTCGCGAAAAACAGCCACAAACCCTCATCATCTGTGCCGCTTTTCACAACACGGTGCCTCCTGTGCGGAGGCACCCCCGGCCTCGTTCAGGAACGGATAAGCCAGCGCACCTTCACGTCGTCAACCACACCGGCCATCACCTCGTGCATATTGAATTCACGCCCACCATTAGCGCGCGAACACAACCACTGCACCTGCAAACCATCGGAGAGCGCCACGAGCTTACGTGCGATCTGCTCACTGGGCGCATCGGCGCGAACCTCGCCACGCTCCTTGCCATGCTCGATCGCATTCACCAGATACTCAATCGCACCGAGCAGATGCTGACGGAACCACGGATGAGCCTGATGCTGCGCATCGATCACGGCAGCCGACATTGCCGTGTAGAGGGCAACTCCATCGGGATGACGTTGGTTGTGCGCAACCATGTCCACCCACGCGTCCAGTGCAGCCTCCGCGCCCTCCTCAGCGCGCGGAAGACGACTGACAACCCGACGATCACGCTCATCGAGGACAGCCGCGAGGAGCTGATCCTTCGATGCATAGTGGTGCAACAGGCCAGCCTTGGAAATATCGGCTGCGCGCGCAATATCCGCCAGCGACGTCGCGACAAAACCACGCGTCGAGAAAAGGATCAACGCCTCTGCGAGGATACGCGCCTTTTTATCCTCACTGCCGGCCTTCGGTCGACCGGGCTTGCGCGTCTGCATTGCCTGGGCCTCATTGCTCATGCGGCTGCTCCAGATTCGGTGTGACAGGGTTACCAAAAACCCATCATAGCGCGCAACCGCCGCTACGACACCGGGTATGCGAACTTCTTTCGCCGAGTCCGCATACCCGGTGCGCACATGGCGTGAATACGGGCCTCAGTAGCCGAATCGCACCTCGAACTGGGGCTTACCCGACGCATCCAATTCAAGCTTGCCATTCTTGTCGGTCTTCACCGTGGCAGTCACCCGGGACGTGACCTCACGCTGCTTGTCCCCGCTTTCTATGCCCTGGATCGTAAACGTTGCCTCGCCGGTGTACTCGCCGCCCTCATCCGTCGTCGCCTTCATCGTTGTGGGCATCGCCTTAACCTGCAAGAGAGCGAGGGTCCGAGACTGAACAGGCACCGGGCATGCTGTATCGATATTGCCCGGGACGGTCGCACACGAGTTCGTCAGAGCAGCCGCAGCCTCGAGCGCGGCGGCGGCCATCTTGTCGTTATACGTGCCCGTCAGCGCAACGGTGCCACCGTATGTCGAGGAGTCGTACCCGGTCGCAGCCTTGACGGACAGAGTCTTGGGTGCCGCATCAATGTAGTCCCCCGTCTCCTCCGGGGTGAACGTGTAGACGCCGGGGTAGAGCACGAGAGAGCTGCTGGAGGATTGCTTGAGCGTCGCAATCGAGAGCTTTTCTCCGCCGATCGAGAAGGCCGTGACATTGTCCGCCTCCACATCGACGCGGGCAACCATCGCATCCTGGATCTTCCAGTTTTTCAGCAGGCCAAACGTCTTCTTCGCCTGGCTCACGCGGAAGGA
>NZ_JAPWAH010000005.1:0-139183 GCF_041432835.1 Pauljensenia sp. 20925_1_27 | reverse complement strand
TCCTCGGCGTATCACAGGCCAATAATGGCCGGGTGCATGGGAACCGCGATTGGTATCGCAGAACAAGATAATTCGTCTTGTGTGGCGTGTGGGGGTTGGAAGGGAAAAATGTTCCGCTGACGAAAAAGCCAGTTGTGGAGAGCAGTACGTGTGCTGGGCGAACTTTCTGACGCATAGATCTCTGAATGCGTGGAGCAGGGCGAGTTTTCCTTCTCGGGCAATGTCGCTCCGCAGGCTCACATGTGTGGCAGCGGCTCAGCCGCACCCGACGAGTTCCGCTTCGGATGCCGCGGTGTAACGGGCGTTGGTGGCAGCGGCACTGCCGCAGCCGACGAGCTCCGCCGTCTCCAGTCAAGGATGCCAGAGTGCTTGTGGCAGGGAAGGTGAAGAATGTCACCTCGCCAGTCGCCTGTGGTCAGAGGTGCCTGAGCAGGCGGAGGAAAGGGGTTGGGGGTGTGTCGGCCCGCGCATCACATCCGGTCACGGGTGCTTGAGCGAACTTATGAGGCTACCGTGGCCTCGGGCAAGATTGGTTAGGCGAACCTGGGTCGAAAAATGAAAACGTCAATAATGTTAAAACGCTGAAATCCGCGGATTATTCCTTCGCAACTACTGGATAGTGAAACATTTGACTAAAGGGCTGTTAGCACTAGAAATCCTGGGACTAAAGGACCAAGATAGATGTGTCTGAAGGGCATGGCCCCACAAGGGCGAGCCCCGTACCGAATACACATGAACAGGAGAAACAACATGACCGTTGAGTCCACCGGCTTCAAGGCTTCCGACGTTCTCGCAGGCAACCTGCAGAAGGTCCTCACCGACGTGACCGCTCTGTCCCTCGTGGGCAAGCAGCTGCACTGGAACATCACCGGCGAGGGCTTCCGCTCGCTGCACCTCTACCTCGACGCGGTCGTGGACATCGCCCGCGAGGCCTCCGATGAGATCGCCGAGCGCATGCGCGCCCTCCAGGTCGTCCCCAACGGCCTGCCCGAGGTCGTCGCCCAGCGCAACACCCTGCCGACCGTCCCCGAGACGATCATCAAGACCACTGACGCCGAGGAGCTCGCCGTCGCCGCCATCAACGCGACCGTGGGCACCATGCGCGACGTTCACGAGAAGGTCGACGCCGAGGACTCCGCCTCCGCTGACATTCTCAACGACTACATCCGTCGCTTCGAGCAGCAGGCGTGGTTCATCCGTTCGCAGAACGGCCAGGCCTGAGCCGCACACCTCCGCCGGGAGGAAGTGAGCCAAGCAGGCTCGCTTAAATAACGTCGGGGTGCCCCGCCTGTCACAGGCGGGGCACCTTTGCATGTGCGAGCAGTGAGAACGCGCCCGGGGAGGTGACACCGCGTCAGCGACACCGGGGAGAGCGAACATTAGGCTGGTGGCGTGACGAACTCCCAGGACGCAGCAGCCACCACGTCGACGTCGATCCATGCGCAGCAGGGCGAGGCGCAGCCCGCCCTCGTCCTCGTGAACCTGGGGACTCCGACCGCCCCCGAGCCCGGCCCGGTGCGCGCATTCCTGCGCGAGTTCCTCTCCGACCGCCGCGTCATCGAGATGAGCCCGCTCCTGTGGAAGCCCATCCTGGAGGGCATCATCCTGCGCGTGCGCCCGCGCGAGGTCTCCCAGAAGTATCGCAGCATCTGGATGGACCAGGGCTCGCCGCTCATGCACTACACCCGCGAGCAGGCCCGCCTCCTCGGCGAGCACCTGCCGGGCGTACGCGTCGAGGTCGCGATGCGCTACGGTCAACCCTCGATCGGCTCGGTCTTGGACCGCCTGCATGCGCAGGGTGTGCGCCGCGTGGCGATCCTGCCCGCCTACCCGCAGTACGCGGCCTCGACGGTCGCGACGATCAACGACGCGGTCGCGAGCTGGATCGGCCGCAACCGCGACGGCTTCGAGCTGCGCCTGCACCGCTCCTTCCCCGCCGCCCCCGCATACATCGAGGCGCTCGCGACCGCCCTCGAACGCCATTGGGAGCGCGTGGGACGCCCGAACTTCCTGACGGGGGACCGCGTCGTCGTGTCCTTCCATTCGATCCCGGTCGCCATGGACGAGGCCGGGGACCCCTACCGCGCCGAGTGCCGCCGTACGGTCGCCGCCCTCGAGTCGCGCCTGGGCCTGGCGATGGGGTCGCTGACGGCCACCTTCCAGTCCGTGTTCGGACGGGCCGAGTGGCTGGGCCCGCAGACAATCGAGGAGATGGCCGAGCTGGGCACCGCCAAGTGCCCGCGCGTGGACGTTATCTGCCCGGGCTTCATGGCGGATTGCCTGGAGACGCTCGAGGAGATCGACCAGCTCAACCGCGAGACCTTCGTCGAGGCCGGAGGCGGGGACTTCCACTACGTGCCCTGGGGCAATGACTCCGAGGGGGCTGTCGCGTCCCTGGAGGAGCAGGCGCGCATCGCTCTCGCCGGCTGGGTGTAGGCGCGCTGTCACAATCGACCGGCGGACGAAACCCTTCGGCGGATGCGGCCCCGGCCTCGTAGCGTGGAGGCATGAGCACGCCTGACTGTACGACCTTCTCTACGTTGGCCATCCACGCTGGGTTTGACCCGGATCCCATCACGGGTGACGTGGTGCCTCCGATCCACGTCGCTTCGACGTTCGTGCAGGATCGGCCCGGCGAGCTGCGGGAAGGCTACGAGTACGGGCGCTGCGGCAACCCAACGACCAACGCGTTCGCGGGTGCGCTCGCGGCCCTGGAGGGGGCGACGCACGGCTTCGCGTTCCCCTCGGGCATGAGCGCCGAGGACACGGTGATCCGCCTGCTGGCGCGCCCCGGCGATCACGTCGTGCACTCGACCGACGTGTATGGGGGCACACACAAGCTCCTGAGCGTCATCAAGCCAGCCGAGGGCATCACCTCCGAGGCCGTGGACCTGACCGACCTGGCCGAGGCCGAGCGCGTCATCCGCGCCTCGCGCCCCCAGATCGTGTGGGTGGAGACGCCCTCAAACCCGTTCCTGCTGGTCACGGATATCGTTGCGATCGCGGCCCTCACGCACGAGGTGGGCGGCCTGCTCGTCGTGGACAACACTTTTGCGACACCGGTCCTGCAGCGTCCCCTCGAGCTGGGTGCGGACGTCGTCGTGCATTCGACGACCAAGTACGTGGGTGGCCATTCGGACGTGATCGGCGGTGCCTTCGTCCTGCGTGATGGCCTGGAGCTGCCCGCGCACGTCGAGCCTTTCTTCGGCGATCGCGATGCCGCCGCCGAGGCCGTGAAGCTGCAGATGGCCCTCGGGCACGTGCCCTCCCCGCGCGACACGTACCTGGCACACCGCGGCCTGAAGACCCTGGCCCTGCGCGTGGAGCGCCACTGCGAGAACGCGCAGAAGGTCGCCGAGTTCCTGGCCGCCCACCCGAAGGTCACGGCCGTCCACTACCCGGGGCTGGCCTCGGACCCGGGCTACGAGCTGGCGCGCGCCCAGAACCCGGCCGGCGTGGGCGGCGTGCTGTCCTTCCAGGTCACCACCGAGGAGGCGGCGATCGAGCTGATGACGCGCACGCGTGTCTTCGCGCTCGCAGCATCCCTGGGCGCGCCGGAGTCCCTCATCGAGCACCCGGCGATCATGACGCACTCGACGCGCGTGGGCGGCGTGGGTGGCGTGCCCGGCACGCTCCTGCGCCTCGCGGTCGGCCTGGAGGACGCCGGCGACCTGATCGCGGACTTGGATCAGGCGCTCGCGCAGATCTGACGCCCCTTCGGTGCCCCTCTGGTGCTTCACTGGTGCCTCTCTGGTGCTTCACCGGTGCCTCTCACGTGCGTCTCTTGCGTCTCGCTGATGCCGTCGCTTACCCATAAATCTCGCAGGTAATTTAATTTGGTCAGTTTTTGATTGTGCTCGAAAACGTTGCAATTCCGGGGCTGTAATTTAAGATCTTGAAGTATCTGCGATGGAATTGCATGCGAAATTGAGGGGGACGAGGCCGGGGTGTCCCGGGCGGTGACGTGCCACTAGGGGGTGGATGCGGCGGCTCGTTGATGCGCGGTGGCCCATTGATGCGCGGTGGCCCATTGATGCGCGGCGGCCCGTTGATGCGCGGCGGCTGATCCAGGTCGCCGCCGCCATCGGGTGCTGAACGACTGCACATACGAATAGGTAATGAACATCCGGATAGCTTAATAACCTATCCATATGCGCATTACCTATCCAGATAGGAACAACCTATCCATATGTGCGCAACCTATCCGCGTAGCACTCAGACAGAAGCCGCTGCGGCACCCGTAAGGGGGCTACTCAACCCGGTGGGTCAGCGAAATGCGGCGGCTCAGCGAGAATTAGCCCGGCGGGTCAGCCAGGTCGCGGCCGCCGTGGCGCCGCCGACGGCGAGGACCGCGGGCACGAGGATCGTGGCGCCCTGGCCGGTGAACTCGATGACCAGGATGAGCCCGGTAAAGGGTGCCTTCATGGAGGTTCCGAGGAACGCTGCAGCGCCGATGAACGCGAAGGCGGCGACCTCTGAGCCCGGCCATGCGGCAGCCCACGGCAGTCCGATGACGGCTCCCAGCCCGGCGCCGAGCGCGACCGCGGGCGTGAGGACGCCGCCCCAGCCTCCCGCGCCGATCGTCAGGAACGTGGTGGCCATCTTGGCGAGGAGGACCACCAGTGCGAATGTGAGCCCCGCGCCGGCCGCCCACGTCGCGTCAAACTGCGTCTGCGCGCTGGCCTGCCCGTTGCCGAGCACGGAAGGAATGCGGGTAGAGACCAGGCCGACGGCGACGAACGCGAGGGGCAGGGTGACGAGGATGCGCCAGTCGCGCGGCCGGATTGCCCCGGTGCGCGCGACGGCCTGTTTGAACGCCCATCCAGCGGCGCCGAGCACCGGCCCCATGAGCGCCCCGAAGACCGTGAGGGACAGCGACGGCGTGAGGGTGGGGACCGTGTAGAAGAAGGTCGGCCTCGTGAATCCCGTGGAGATGAGGACTGCGATCCCCGAGGTGATGAGCGCGGGGGCCACCGCGCGCGCCGAGAGCGACACGAGGAGGATCTCGAGGGTGTAGACCGCGCCCGACAGGGGGATCGAGTAGACGGCGGCCAGGCCTGCGCCCGCGCCGCACGCGACGATGATGCGCCGATCTTCGGGGGTGAGCCCCAGCCGGTCGGCGGCGGCCGCGCTGAAGGCGGCGGCCATCTCTCGTGGGGCGACCTCGCGCCCCACAGAGGCGCCGAGGCCGACGACGAGGACCTGGGTCAGGGCGTGCCAGGTGGCGCGCAGGGGAGGCATGGGGGTGCCGCTCACGGCACCGGCGACGGAGGTGACGGCCTTGTTACGGCGGAAGAGCAGGAACCAGGAGAGTGCGCCGACGACACCGGCGAGCGCCAAGACTCCGACGCGGCGGGCGGGGGAGACGGCGCTGACGGCCTGCAGGAGCGTGCCGCCGTGCATGTCCCAGGCAGCCGCCTGGATCCAGTGGAGCAGGTGAATGCACGCCAGGCCGACGAAGCCGGCGATGACCCCGGTGAGGAGTGTTGCGACCGCGAGGCGCCGCGTGCTCACGGACATGGCGTGTCGGAGTCGAGGCGCTCGCTCACCCGCGTGAACAGCCCGGTGAGCATGTCGATCTCCTCGGGCGTGATGTCGTCGAGGAAGAGACGGCGGATGACGTCGCGCTGGACCAGGGCGGCCTCGTCGAAGAGGGTCTTGCCGGCCTGCGTCAGGAAGACGAGGCCTCCGCGCCCGTCGCCCTCGCATGGGCGGCGCTCGATGAGGCCGCGGGATTCAAGGCGCTTCATCGTGTGGGTGAGGCGCGAGCGCGAGAAGACGACCTGATGGGCCAGGAGGGAGGGGCGCACGCCCGTCTCCCCGGCGCGATCGGTCATGAGAAGCACGGAGTATTCGGGCATCGACAGGCTGGCCTGGCACTTGAGGGCGGCTTCGATGCGCTCGGTGAGGCGAGCCGTCGTCGTGAAGTAGAGCTCCCAGGCCGCCGCTCGGGGGTGGTGTGCTCGGCTCACTGGGTCTCCTCGTATCGTGCGGCATCTCGACGAGGCCAAATCGGCCTCGGGCTGCCTACGAGTATAACTTTCAATTACTCCGATCAAAAAATCGATGCTGCGTAGCTCACGTTCTCACGATGAATTGTTTATTGGCAGGAATTGTATGAATTGCGATATCCTCATGATAGGAATTGACTCTTTCAGAAATTCCCCGTCTCTTTTTCTCTGAAAGGACAGACATCGTGAAGAAGACAAAGAAGATTGTGGAAGTCGTCGACGATTTCGACGGCACCCCCGCAGATCAGACCGTGCGTTTCGCATTCAATGGTGCGTCGTACGAAATTGATCTGAACCGCGCCCACTTCGAGGAATTCGCGGAAGCGATTCAGCCCTACATTAAGGCTGGCCGCAAGACGGGGACGACCCGCCGCCGCGGCAACGCCGGTAACCCGGCGCAGCGCCTGGAGAATGCGAAGATTCGCGCCTGGGCGAAGGAAGAGGGACACGACCTGTCCGACCGCGGTCGTATCCCCGCTCCGATTGTTGAGGCCTATCGCAAGGCACACGCCTGAGTGAGAGTAGAATTGCGGGCGCACGCCACGTGCGCCCGCAATTCTTTCTCGATGCACTGAAGGGGTGGTACGCAGATGCGTGCCACCCCTTCAGTCGCGGATAGCCTCAGCCCTTGGTGACGGCGTTATTCGCGCCCGAGTCGGTGCCGGTCTGCGGGGCGTTGCCCTCCTCGTACTGAACCGAGTTGTTGGAGCCCGTGAAGGACACCTTCTGGACGGACTTCACGGCGATGGCATTTTGGGAGCCGTTGACGGTGATCTCGGAGACGGCCTCGCCCTCGATGTGGTTGTTCGAGCCGTTGATGACGACGGTCTTGGTGCCCGCGGGGATCTCGACGTGCGTGTTGGACTCGTCGATCGTGAAGGTGTCGGCGGCGTCGGACTTGCCGGAGTCCTTGGAGGTGTCCGACTTGCCGGAGTCGCTGGATGCATCGGTCTTGGTGTCCGTGCTCGGGCTGCTCGAGGCCTCGGGAGCGGACGAAGCTGCGGGGGCGGAGGAGTCGCCGCCGGACACGTTGGCGGTCTGGGAGCAGCCGGTGAGGGCCACGGTGGCGACGGCGAGAGCGGCCGCAGCGGGAAGGAGGGACTTCAGGGACATGGTGTCTCCCTTTCGTTGATCGGTCGTAGCTAAGCCCTAGTTGGGGTACTAGAAGGCGGGGATGAAGATTTCGACGCGGCGGTTGAGCGCGCGACCCGAGGGGTTGTCCGACCCGTCGGCGTTCTCGTTGGGAGCGACCGGCTTGGACTCGCCGTAGCCGGTCGCGTCCAGGGTGGAGCTCACGCCGTCCTTCTTCAGTTCAGCCACGACGGCGTCCGCGCGCTCCTGCGAGAGCTGCAGGTTGAAGGCCTCGTCCGAGATGGAGTCGGTGTGCCCGTAGACGTGGGCAGCGGGGACCTTGTTGCTGGAAAGCACGGTCGCGAGCGACTTGATCGTCTGGGCGGCCTCGGGACGGATGTCGGACTTGCCGAAGTCGAAGAGGACACCATCTTCGAGGGTGATGACGGTGCCGCAGGATTCCACGGGCTTCAGGTTGGCGACGGGCGGGAACTTGCCGAGCTTGCCGAGCTTGTCGACCTTCGGCGCATCCTTCACTTCCTTGCCGTTGACGGTCGCGGTGCCGTCGCCGTTGTTCTGGATCGTCAGCTTGTCGTCCGAGTAGCTGCCGGTGCCGTCGCCGTTGTTGATGATGGTGACGGTGCCCTTGGAGTACACGCCGGAGCCGTCGCTTTCAACGGTGATGGTTTCGGAGGTGGAGGAGTTGGAGTAGTTGCCGCCGCCCTGGCCGTCCAGGACGATGCTTGTGGTGGGGGTGGAGTAGGTGCCGGAGCCGTCGGTGCTCACGACGAGGGACACCATCGTATCGGCGTTGGAGTAGGTGCCGGAGCCGTCGCCGCCGTAGACGATCGAGATCGGGCCCTCGGTGATCGTGCCGCCGCCCTGGCCGTCGTTGACGACGGTGCCGTTGTCCGAGGAGGAGACGACCGAGCCGTCGCCGCCGAAGACGGTGGAGCCGGACACGAGGGAGGTGCCGTCGCACTTGGCGGGCGAGATGGTCACGCCGGGGACGGTGTTGAGGGACTTGGAGGCGGAGTCGACGATGGCCTTATCGGCGTTGGAGGCGAAGACGTCGACGGAGGGAACGGAGAACAGGGGGATGGCCGGGATTTCGCCGGGGCGGTATCCGGACACGGTCGGGACGGACGAGGCCGTGGCCGAGGGGGTGGCCGCCGGGGTCGTTGGGTCCGCGGCGGGGGATGCATCGGTGGCCTGGGGCTTCGAGGAGCCGCAGGCGCCGAGGGCGAGAGCGGTCGCAGCGATGAGAGAGGCTGCCAGGGTGCGTCGTGTGATGTTCATGAAGTTAACCGTACGGGTAAAAACGAGGGGCGCACACTGTTCCGGTAATCATGTAAAACCGCGGAATCTCAAGGCTGTCAGGGGTAAATTTCGGGTGAGTCAGGGGCGAATCAGGGTATGCCCGGGGTCTGGGCCTGACCGAGAGCTCCAGCCGCCTTGGGGGCGTCAGGGGGGAGAGGTGGTCGTGAGAGAGAAAAGTGTCCAAGCTGTGGCGTGATCAACCCCACGGGATGTATGAGGGGTGCCTCCACCTGTGGAAGAATGGAGACATGAGCTACAAACTGGTGCTGCTCCGCCACGGCGAGAGCGAATGGAATGCAAAGAACCTCTTCACCGGTTGGGTGGATGTTCCGCTGTCGGACAAGGGCCGCGCGGAGGCTACCCACGGTGGTGAGCTCCTCAAGGAATCCGGCGTTCTCCCGGATCTCCTGTTCACGTCGATGCTGCGTCGCGCCATCATGACCGCGAACCTGGCTCTCGACGCCGCCGATCGCCACTGGATTCCCGTTGAGCGCAACTGGCGCCTCAACGAGCGTCACTACGGTGCGCTCCAGGGCAAGAACAAGAAGGAAATCCGCGACGAGTACGGCGAGGAGCAGTTCATGCTGTGGCGCCGTTCCTTCGACGTGGCTCCGCCCGCCATCGAGGCCGGCTCCGAGTTCTCGCAGGATCAGGATCCCCGCTACGCCGGTGAGCCCGTTCCCATGAGCGAGTGCCTCAAGGACGTCATCGCGCGTCTGCTGCCCTACTGGGACGAGGCCATCGTTCCCGCGATCAAGACCGGCAAGACCGTCATGATCGCCGCGCACGGCAACTCGCTGCGCGCTATCGTCAAGCACCTGGATGAGATCTCCGACGAGGACATCGCTGGTGTCAACATCCCCACCGGTATTCCGCTGGTGTACGAGCTCGACGAGGAGACCCTCAAGCCCATCAAGAAGGGTGGCACCTACCTGGATCCCGAGGCTGAGGCGAAGATCGCCGCGGTCGCCAACCAGGGCAAGTGACCTGACGCCAAGCCCCGACCTCGTTGATGCTGACGAGGTCGGGGCTTCGCTATGCCTGGAAACACGGGACTTTTCGGGTGTGATGACTCTCCTTATCGTGCACGTTTGATCGTGACCAGGGTCGCATGCTGGGACGAATTGCGGTCGTGCTTGAAGTTTGTTTGTGTCGTTCCTTGTATACGTGTAACGTTGAGCTTTCACACTGTATGGGTCCGATTCTCTCGCCAGCTGGTAGAATAGTTCTGCTATCCACGCAAGCATCCAGGAGTCCATCCATGTCGTTTGAAATCGGTCAGACGGTCGTCTACCCGCACCACGGCGCAGCCACGATCGAAGAGGTCATGACGCGCACCATTCGTGGTGAGGAGCGGACGTACCTGAAGCTGCGTGTGAACCAGGGTGACCTTGAGATTCAGGTTCCCGCCGAAAACGTCGACATGGTCGGCGTTCGTGACATCGTCGACGAGGATGGCCTCGAAGAGGTCCTGTCCGTCCTGCGCGCCCCCTACATTGAGGAACCCACCAACTGGTCGCGCCGCTTCAAGGCGAACCAGGAGAAGATCGCCACCGGCGACATCGTGAAGGTCGCCGAGGTCGTGCGTGACCTGACCCGCCGTGATGATCTGAAGAAGCTGTCCACGGGTGAGAAGCGCATGCTGACGAAGGCCCGCGGAATCCTCACCTCCGAGCTGGCCCTGGCGCGCAATATCGAAAAGTCCGCCGCCGCCGAGCGCCTCGACGCCGTCCTGGCCGAGGGGCGCATCGAAGTCGAAGAAGATGCCGTCGACGAGTGAGGTCCGCGCGGTCCTGACGGCCGCCGGCTCCGGCTCTCGCCTCGGCTGCGAGGGCCCGAAGGCCCTCGTTGAACTCTCGGGTCGCCCCCTGGTCTGGTGGGCGGCCCGCGGCCTACGCGCCGGGGGAGTGGGTGCGATCGTCGTGACGGCCCCGGCCTCGTCGATCGAGGAATTCCGCAGCGCGCTGGCCGATGTCGACGGCATGAGTGTCGTTGCCGGCTCCGATCGCTCGCGTCAGGAGTCTGTGGCCCTGGGACTCGCCGCTCTTGGTGAGTGTGAGGCGGACACGATCGTCCTCGTGCATGACGCGGCGCGACCCCTGACACCCCCGCGGGTCACCGAGCGGGTCATTGATGCAGTGCGCGGCGGCGCGGGCGCGGTGATCCCCGTCCTGCCAGTCACTGACACTCTGAAGACCGTGGACGCCTCCGGCGTCGTGACGGGCACGCCGCGGCGCTCCGACATGGTGGCCGTGCAGACCCCGCAGGGATTCCGCTGGGATGTGCTCACCCGTGCGCACGAGGCGGGCGCCTCCCTGGGCGCGGACGAGGCCCGGGCGGCCACGGACGACGCCGGCCTCGTCGAGGCGATCGGCGGCTCCGTTCAGACCGTTGCCGGTGACGAGCTGTCCCTGAAGGTCACGCGCCCCCTCGACCTGGCCATCGCGCGCCTCCTCGCCGATCAGGAGCAGGCGGACTGAAGCGATCAGGGTGCTTCCGCGCGCACCCCGCGCGTGCCAGGAAGCGCGCCAAGGGCGACGGAGGTCAACACCGACCGGCCGTGCGCACCCGCAGTACGCTGCTCGCCCGTCAGGCAGGCCAGAGCGCGGGGTTGTCTGAGGCGAGTCCTCGTACGAGCTCGATCCCGCCCTCAGTGGCGAGTGCGTCTCGGTACTGGGGACGGCAGGCGAAGCAGCCGATGATGCGCTGGAGCTGTTCGTGTGTGAGGTCCAGACAGGTGATGTCGATCGTCGTGGGCGTCTGGCTGTCCGTCGTTGTGATGTGTGCCCGCTTGGTGGTATCCCTCTTCACGGTGACGAGGTCGATGCCCGCGAGGTAGGGCATCCGATCCCAGGCGATGGTGACCGGCTCGGCCTCCAGCAGGGGGTGGAACTCTAGGTGGGTTGGGGTGAGTGTCAGGATCGGGCCGCGGTGGATCGTGTTGAGGCGATAGGCGGTGCCTCGCCGAATGAACAGGGCGACTCCAGTCGCGGCCAGGCCAAAGACGACCGTGACTATATCCAGGCCGATGGTCACCGCGCTGACAGCACCGCCGGTCGTGGTGGAGGCGGACGACAGGACCATGCTGTGCGTGAGCGCGCACGCGATCAGGGAGATGGGGAACGCCGCTGCCAGCCGGATGAAGTCCGCGGTCACCAGCTTGATGGGCGCCGTCATCGGCGTGAGGCCAACGCCCCCGTTGGAGAACGTGAGATCCGGGCCTCGGCGAAGCCTCCGAGACAGCGCCGCGGCGTAGTAGAAACGCGTCGATGCGTGGCTAGCGAAGATGAAAATCGCGAGGATGAGCATGGAAAACGGGGAGAGCCAGAGGAGAAAGAGGTTGAGCAGTGCAATGAAGCTGTACAGGGCTGCGGAAACAGTCAGGGCAAACACCGCCGCTGAATTCAGGGGCCCGTCGTATTTGTTGGTCAGCATCAGTGTCTACTCTCTGAAGTCATCGGTGGCGGTGGTCGTGCAGTGAGACGAGCATCCTGCCCAGGTCATGACGCTATCAGGATAGCGCGTGCGATCCTGCCCACCTCCGGGGACGCCAGTCTCGCGGGCTTCTCCGGCCTATTCTTGCCGAGGCTGACGTGCTGACGGCGAATAAGGCTGAGGCTGGGGCGTATCGGTCATCCGTCACCCTCCACGTGCGTCTCCCATGTTCCTGACATACCAGCATATGGCATGCGGTCAGGTTGCGCTGGCGGCTCCCCGGCCTCGTTCCTGGGGCGGCCCGAGGAGAGCGTGAAACGCGAAACGTGGTAGGTTCACTCTGGACGCACACGCGCCACCGAGCACTCCCCACCGAAGGAGCCCGATTCCATGAGCACAACGCCCGCCGCCCGCCGCCGCGTGATCACGCGCCAAGTCGTCGAATGGGCGGCCTGGGACTGGGGTAGCGCCGCCTTCAACGCGGTCGCCACGACCTTCGTGTTCACGACGTACCTGACCAGCGACGGCGTCTTCACCGACTCGGGCACGGCCTCGACCTGGCTCAGTAACGGCATGACGATCGCGGGCCTGTTCATCGCCCTCCTCGCCCCCATCACGGGTCAGCGCGCCGATCGACGAGGCCGGGGCGGAGTCTGGCTCGGATGGTTCACCGGGCTGGTCGTCGCCTGCATGCTCGCCATGTACTTCGTGCACCCCGAGTCGGTCCTCGGGCCCCGCGGTGCCCTCATGCTCGGTATCGCCCTGCTGGGCCTGGGCAACGTGTTCTTCGAGTTCGCCTCCGTGAACTACAACGCGATGCTCAACCACCTGGGTGAGAAGGAGGACCGCGGCAAGATCTCGGGCTTCGGCTGGGCGTCCGGCTACATCGGCGGTATCGTCCTGCTGCTCATCCTCTACGTGGGCCTCATCGGCGCGAACCTGCTGGGCGTGCCCACGGACGAGTACCTGCCGATCCGCATCTCCATGGTGATCGCCGCCCTCTGGCTCGGCGGCTTCGCGATCCCCGTCATCCTCCACCCGCCGCTGCCCAAGAAGGTCCACACCGGCGGCGATCACGAGTCCATCCTCGACTCCTACAAGCTCCTGTGGCGCACGGTGTGCACCCTGAAGAACGAGGCCCCGCACACCCTCTTCTTCCTCATCGCCTCCGCTGTCTTCCGCGACGGCCTGGCCGGCGTCTTCACCTTCGGAGCGGTTCTGGCCAAGACGGCCTTCGGTTTCAGCGCCGGACAGGTCATGATCTTCGCGATCGCCGCGAACATCGTCGCCGGCCTGGCGACCGTCGCCTTCGGCTGGGTGGACGACAAGATCGGCCCGAAGAAGGTCATTATCCTGTCGCTGTCCGCCATGGTCGTCGCCGGCTTCGGCGTCTTCTTCCTGCACGCCCGCGGCCCCATCGTCTTCTGGACCCTGGGCCTTGCCCTGTGCGTCTTCGTCGGACCCACGCAGTCCGCGTCCCGCTCCTTCCTGTCGCGCATCATCCCCGCGGGCCGCGAGGGCGAGGTCTTCGGCCTCTACGCGACGACCGGCCGCGCCGTGTCCTTCATGGCGCCCGCGATGTACAGCCTCTTCCTGCTGATCGGCAAGCGCCTGACCCCCGCCGGGGCTGACTACACGTACTGGGGCATCCTTGGCATCATGCTGATCCTCGGCGTGGGCCTGGCCCTCACGATCCCCGTGAAGGCAGACCGCGCGACGCTCCACCACATGGAGGACTGAGCTCCTCGACGAGGCACCCGCGCCCACACACGACACGTCCCCGACGCGACCGAGCAAGTCTCGGGTGTCGGGGACGCGTCGTTTATCGGTCGCTACGTGGCGGGTGTGAACGCGACGACGCTGTCGCCCGTGACCCCGATCAGCAGATCGTCGAAGACCCACGCGAGTGTTCGAGAATCGTTGAGTTCCTCGGACTCGTAGGTTGTGCTGTTGGTGATATCGAAGAAATGGACAGTGGTCCGCGATTCGCCGCTTCCCTTCACGAAGAGCGCGGACGCGTCAGCACTCATGCGCGAATATGTGGGGACGACAGCACCATAACCCGCTTCATCGAAGTAGGAAACGCCTCTGGTGTGAACCATCGGGTAGGAGGTGGCGCCGGTGGGACGCACAGACAGGCAATACTCGTCGTGCTCGTGGTCCAAGGAGATGGAAACCTGTCCGGTGGTCCACACCGGCATGTCCTTGGTGGCGTAGGCCCTGATCTCCTTGAGCGAGGGCATGTGACCATCATCCGTGGGTGGGAATTTGTTGAATTTAACCTCGTACGTCTCGACGAAGGACCCCGACGCGTCATAGGCGCTCACCGTTCGATAATCCTCAACGATAACCACGCCGTCGCTCGCAACGATGATCCGAGGAACATCGCGCTCGCCCTTGGGCGGCCAGTCTCCCAGAGTCGTCAGATCGCCAGTGTGGGGGTCGACGATCTGCGGGGTGTAATGCTCGTCGTCAACCGGAACGAGCACCGACGAGTGCCCGTTTGCAGTGAGCACGCCATCGGTTGGGTGCGTGATGTCGGACGTACGCAGGCCCTCGTGACGCTGCGGCGAGGTCGCGGTGCTCCACTGCTGCGTCCATGGCCCGTCCTGCTCTGTCCACCCGCTGCACGACTCGCGCGTGTCACAGGTGACGACGATACCGTCGACAACACCCATGGGCAGAGCGTCTCCCCAGGGGGCCTGAGACTGGGTACCTGTCGCTTTGTCGACCACGAGCCCGTCGATCAGGAGCTGCGTGTCAGTGGTCAGGGAGGCGGGGTTGGGCGTGGCTCGGATGGCGGGAGCCTGCGGGCCGCTCGTCTGCCAGAATTCGCGTGCATCGGTGCCGGACACGTCGTACGCCATGATCGTCGCTGATGATGGGGCAGTGCCCTCCAGGCCGTAGACGAGCGCGTAGACGGTCGTGCCGTCCGTGACGAGGCGCGGGGACAGAGACGATGTCCACTGGCCGATGGGAAGTTTCCACGCGACGGCGATCCCCGACGACCATGCCGAGGACAGGGTGTGTGTATCGGTCGCATCTCCGTGGTAGCCCACCGGAGACGAATCCGACCACACATGGGAGGCGTTGGCGTACTTTGGGTTGTCCTCGTGAACAGGGAGGAAGGTTCGGGCCAGACCGTAGCCTGCGATCATCGTTGCCACCACGACGGCGGCGATGATCAATACTTGGCCTCGTTTACGAGGAGTCTCCATCGTCATGTCGTTCGCATCGGCGCGCTGGTCGGCGGTCATAGTCCTCGTCCTCTCGTGTTGTGTCTGTCGTTGTCGTTAGAACGAATGCTGTGTAAAGGCTGCGATGCCCTCGTCGGTGACCGCAATGAGCAGGCCTCGGGCGTCGGGGACGAGTCGTGTAGAGAACCGCTTACGGGGTCCGCGGTGTCACGGCGATGACCTCGCCGCTGCGCGCCCCCACGAGCAAGTCGTCGAAGACCCACACCAGGTTCGTGGCCTCGTCCAGCTCCCGCGACACGTAGGTCAACTCCCGTTCCATGCCGAAGAAGAAGGGGCCGGTGGGGGTCGATGGCAAGCACTGGACGAACAGCGCCTTGCCGTCTGCGCTGGCGCGCACCTGCGCGGCGGACCAAGGATCCGTCAGCGCATGGTCGGAGAATGACTCACCGGGGTTGATCGTGCGGCTGGAGTTTCCACTGGTCGGACTCACCGCCAGGAGATAACCGTTGACGTCGCTCGAATAGGGCCGCTCCACGGTGGCCGTCGTCCACTGCGCGCCGCCCTGCGTCAAGAAGGCTCCGACGTCTGCCACGCTCGGGAGAGCTCGATCCGACACCGGGAAACGGTCGAGCTCCCACCCGGCCCCGAAGGTGCCCACGACCTCGCCCGCGGTGTTGTAGGCGATGGTTTCCTTCTCGCCGGCGACGAGGACGCCGTCGCTCGCCAGCGTGACCCTGGAGACGGGCGCACCGCTCGCGGAGGGTGCCTCTCCGAGAGTCGTCAGCTCCCCCGTGGCCGGGTTGACGAGCTGCGGGGCATTGTGCGCATCGTCGACGGGGACGACCACGGCGGAACCAGCGCCGCTGCCGATGACGGCGCTCGCGGGAGCCGTCAGCCCCGAGTGGGCCAGGCCCGCGCGGCGCTGGGGCGAGGTCGTCGTGGACCACAGCCTCGTCCACGCGCCAGAGTCGCGGGACCACCCGGAGCACGAGCTGAATGTGTCGCAGGTGACGAGGACGCCGCCTGCCACCCCCATCGGCAGGTCGGAACCCCAGGGCGCCTGCGTCTGGGCCCCGGTCGACCGATCGATGATGATGTCACTGAGCAGAATCTCATTCGGAGTCGAGACGGAGGACGGGAACGCCTCGGCGCGAATCCGGGACAGCTGGGGTCCGGTCGTGGTCCACTGGGCGACCGGCTCACTGCCCGACACGTCGTAGGCAGACACCGTGGCGACGGCCTGGCTCCCGCTTCCGTAGGCGAGCACGTACAGGGTCGACCCCTCTGCGATCAGCTGCGCAGGCAGGAGAGAGTCGCTGGTGGGCAGGATCCACGCTGTCGAGACGCCCGAGGCCCACGCGCTCGACAGCTCGTTCGTGTTGGTGGCGCTCCCCCGGTAGCCGGTCACGTCCGGATTCGTTTCCTGCTCCGAGCCGGTGATGTGCGGAGGCGGGGTCGCCGCCGGGCCGGGGAGCTGGTGGGCGCTCGTGCTCAGCGAGGGAGCGAGGAAGGCACCGAGGCTCGCGACAAGCGCGACGCCCGTCAGGAAGAAGCGCCCGTGCCGCGTGGGCGTAGTTCTCGTGGAAGTCCCGTTGAAGGGGGCGTTGGTACTCATGGGAGTGTCATTTCTGTCGTCGCTCGTGCGGGCGTTCGTGGGCAGGCGCGCGTGGGTTGAAACATCACGAGGCCTTTGGGGTGAAGGCCACGATGCCGTCGATCGTGACGCCAATGGCCAGGTCGTCGAAGGCCCACGAGAGGTCCTCGGCGTCGTGGAACTCCGCCGACCCATGTCCCATCCCGCTCGCCGTGTCGAAGAAGAACCGGTTGCCCGTGTTATTAACTTCGACGGACTCGACGTACACGACCGACATGTCGGCGCTGGCGCGGACCTCTGAGGGCCAGAAGGGGCTGGAGTGGTACTGGTCGTTGTTGGCGGGATCAAGGTCGAATGCTGGGCTTCCGTCGCTCGGGGTCACCGTGAGGGCGAAGGCCCCCGCCTGGGCAGTGACCACCGCATTCGACCACGTGGGCAGTCCTCCGACCAGGAAATCGGTGAGTTCCGATGTGGAGGGCACGCGTCCATCGCGCGTCGGTTTTCTCAGCGATTTCTCATAGGAATGAGTGCCCGTGATGAAGCCGTCGGCGTCGTAGCTAACGAACACGTCGTCGTTGAACGCCACGATCCCGTCGCTGGCGATGACGAAAGACACCACGTTGTTGTCCCTATCCCTGAAGGGGCTCGCAGAGGCGGCGTCCGTGACCCGCCCCGTTCGCGGATCGAGGAGCTGCGCCAGGTGCGTCGGCGAGTCCACCCGCAGGACGACCGACTGGTGTTCTCCGGCACCGATCACGGGAGTGTTGGGGTACGTGAGCATGGCCGAGGTGAACAGGCCACTCCGTTGGCGGGCTGTGGTTGTCTCCCACTGGCGCACCCACGAGGAGGACTCCTGCGTCCAGCCCGAGCACGCCTGTTTGCGGTCGCACGCCACGACGACGCCGTCAACCGCCGCGAGCGCCTCCGACCCCTCCCACGGAGCCAGGGACTGGGCGCCCGTCGCCTTGTCGATGACGATGGAGCCGACGATGAACTGATCGGCCAGCGAGACGAAAGTCGGACGCCCGAAGGACTCGGGAAGAGGGCCCGTCGTGTGCCACAGCTCGCGCGGTTGCGCGGATGCGATGTCGAAGGCCGCGACTGTGGCCCGGTGGGTGGCATTGTCGGGGTCCTCGAAGAGGGCGTACAGGGTGGTGCCCTCAACGGTTGTGATTGCGCGCGGGCCGTACTGTGTGGAGGGGAAGGGGATCCTCCAGGCCGTTTCGACGCCCGAGGCCCAGGCGGGGGAGATCGCTCCCGTGCTTGTGGCGGCCCCCGAGTAGCCGACGGTAGGGGTGGAGGTGAATGAATGGTGAGGGTCCTGACCCCCCATGATCTGTGTGAGCTGACGGATGCCGAGGACGGCGACGATGACGACGATGATGCACAGGAGAACCGCGAGAATGACTGGCCATCCGCGTCTCCTCGCGCGGGGCCGCGCACTGGCGGGTTGGGGGATTGGGGGCATCCCGCTCGGCATCACCCACTGTTCGGTGCACGGTGGAGTGTTCGTGCCCGGATGATCGTCATTGCTCATGTGCATTTTCTACCACATGTCAATGGCGGTGCGGTAACCGGATGCCGGCCTCAGGAGGATGCCGGGACGAATGCCGTGAGTCCGCTGTCGGTCAAGCCGATGATCATGTCGTCGAAGACCCACGTCAGTTGGTCGGCCGCATTCATCTCGCTTGACGTATAGGTGAGCCCGTGAGCGATGTCGATGAAGTATTTGCTCTTATCCTCGCGATCAAAAGCGTCGATGTAGAGAGCTGATCCGTCGGCGCTGACGCGCAGCTGGCGTGGTTTCATGACGCAGTAGTCGGTCGCGTAACGGCGGAGCTCCTCCGGGAGATGGGTCTTACGCGTCGATCCGCCAGCGGAGGGGGTGACCACAAGCATGCAGTTGTTGTCGCGGTCCAGTTCGACCGTGCCGCTCGACCATTTCGCTTCCCCCTCAGTCATGTAGTTTTTCAGGCCTGAGATGCTCGGGTACGTCCCGTCATCACTGACCACCGGCAGAAGAAGCATGCGCGGCGCGCTGAACGTGGACTGCAAGGTTCCGTCACTGTCGAAGAGAGAGCCATGCGACTTGACGTTGTCGAAGACGAGGTAACCGTCGGACGCGACTTCGACGCTCGGGGACTTACTGTCTTCATCCGAGCCGCTCAGGGTGGTCAGCTCGCCCGTATGGATGCGAATGATCTGAGGACGTTGCGAAAAGCGCGTCGGGAGCAGGGCGGAGGTGTGCTCACCGCTACCCGAGAGCACGAACTGAGAGGGCACGTAATCCAGGAAATGCGCCGCCAACCCGCTTTCACTCAGCTGCCCTGTTGGCGTTGTCCACAGGGTCGTCCATTCGCCGGCCGCCCTCGTCCACCCGTTGCAGGTGGACGGTGGCATGCAGGTCACGAGGATGCCGTCGGCATATGCGAGGGGAAAAGCCGCACCCCAAGGGGCTGGGGTCTGCTCACCAGTCGTCTTGTCGATGATGACGTCGCGGAAGAAGACGCTGTCGTCGCTCGAGACGAACGCGGGCGTGTAGGGGCTGGATACGTCACTCGCTGAGGGGCCGGTCGAAGACCATAGGAGGGCGGGTTGATCCCCTGACACATCGTAGGCAGTGACGGTGACGGCTTGGCTGGCGTCGCCCTCGGGAGAGCCTGGACCGACGAGGTAGACGGTCGAACCGTCGACGTACACCTGGGGCGGGAGCGCGGAGTACTGCTCCGGAATGGGCAGCGTCCACGCGGTGGCCACGCCCGAGGCCCACTGAGGCGACATCGAGTGCGTGTTCGTGGCGCTCCCGCGGTATCCGGGGTCGCGGGGCGGCAGGTTCTCCGCATGTCCGCGCGCGCCCGTGCTCGTCGCAGCGGTGGCGTCCGCCGACGGCTTCGACGAAGGCGTCGATGAGGACCCGAACAAGCCGGGAACGAAGAGAACGATCCCGAAGTTGAGCGCGGCAATGCAGCCGAGCACGATCATAACGACGGACGGCTTGCGCTTGACAGCTGCCGTGTCCACCCGCGTCCGGGAGGACTCCGGGCCAGGGGCGTGGAACTCCATCGTCGGCGTTGCATCGCCTTCGGGCTGCTCCTGGGACGAGGCCGTGGCGACGGTCGGGGGAGCGGTGTCCTTCGAGGTGGGCGCAGCCTCCTCCGAGGAGGGCCCGTCCGGCATAAGAGCGGATGCGGGCAGGGCGGCGCCGGCCTCGTCGGTGAGCGGCGATGGGGTCGCGGCGAGGAGATCGTCGAAGTCCGGTAGCGGCGCCAAGTCCGGCAGTGGCGCGAGGTCAGGCAGCGGCGTGAACCCGGGCAGTTCCCCAAACTCGGGGAACTCGGGGAACTCGGGCACGTTTACCTGCGGATCCGCGTTCGGCGTGTCGGAGGGGCGAGTGCGCGCCTCGTCGTCGGAACCGCGGCGCAGGTCATCGTTGCTCATGAGACGTTTCTACCATGCAACGCCGACCGGCGAGCGCTCGCGGGCTAGCCGTCGGCGCGCACCATGAGGGCACTCGCGAGCGCGGCCACGCCCTCGCCTCGTCCCGTGAAACCCAGGTGATCCGAGGTCGTCGCCGACACGGTGACTGTCCCCCCGGCGATCTCGCTCATGACGGCGCAGGCCTCGGGCAGGCGCGCGGCCATACGAGGCCGATTCCCGACGACCTGCACGGTCGCGTTGCCCAGTACCCAGCCGGCCTCGGCCGCCATACGGCGAACCTCCTCGAGGAGCGCACGCCCCGACGCGCCCGCCCACTCCGGGCGGTCCACGCCGAAGACCGTGCCCAACTCACCCAGGCCCGTCGCCAGCAGCATCGCGTCACACAGGGCGTGCGCGGCAACGTCCGCGTCCGAATGACCCTCAAGAGGGCGCTCTCCCGGCCACTCCAGGCACGCAATCATGAGCGGACGCGGCGAGTCGGGAGCGGCGAACGCGTGGACGTCGACCGCTTGGCCGATGCGGAAAGGCAGATCAGTCATGGCACCAGGGTAGCGTCAGGTGGAGGTCAGGGCGACACGCGCCCCGGCCCCGGCCTCGTTCATCCGTGTGATGAGGAACGGGCGCCCTCGCAGGCCACGCCCCCTCTCCGATAGGATCGACCCGTGCGCTACATTTCGACACGACGCGGCCCCAACGCGCCCACCCGCTCCTTCAGCGACATCCTGCTGGAAGGCCTCGCCCCCGACGGCGGCCTCTACCTGCCCGAGGAATACCCGACGCTGTCTCGCTCCGACCTGGACGAGCTGCGCATCGTCCTGCGTGAGGACGGCTACGCCGCCATGGCCGCCGGCATCATCTCCCTCTTCGTCGACGATATTCCCGCCGGCGACCTGAGCGCGATCACGGCCCGCGCCTACCGCACCCCCTCCTTCTCCGACCCCCAGATCGTCCCCGTCGACGCCCTGGAAGGCACCGACCTGCACATCGCCCACCTCTCCAACGGCCCCACGGCCGCTTTCAAGGACATGGCGATGCAGCTCCTCGGCGAGCTCTTCGAATACGAGCTCACCCGCCGCGGCGACTGGCTCACCATCGTCGGCGCCACCTCCGGCGACACCGGCTCCTCCGCCGAGTACGCGCTGCGCGGCCGCCCCGGAGTTTCCGTCGTCATGCTCACCCCCGCCGGGCGCATGACCGCCTTCCAGCGCGCCCAAATGTTCTCCCTCCTCGATGAGAACATCGTCAACGTCGCCGTCGACGGCGTCTTCGACGACTGCCAGGACCTCGTCAAGGCCATCAACATGGACGCCGACTTCAAGGCCACCTGGCACGTGGGCGCCGTCAACTCCATCAACTGGGCGCGCCTGCTCGCCCAGGTCTGCTACTACGTGGCCACCTGGCTGCGCGTCACCGCCGAAGGGGCCGACGCCTCGTCGAAGGTCAGCGTCGTCGTGCCGTCGGGCAACTTCGGCAACGTGTGCGCCGCCCACATCGCCCGCCAGATGGGCGTGCCGCTGGGCACCCTCGTCGTCGCCACGAACGAGAACGACGTCCTCGACGAGTTCTTCCGCACCGGCGTCTATCGCCCCCGCTCCTCCGCGGACACGCTGGCCACCTCCAGCCCGTCCATGGACATCTCCAAGGCCTCGAACTTCGAGCGCTTCATCTTCGACCTGCTGGGCCGCGACGGGGACGCCACCCGCGCCCTCTTCGAGACGGCCCTGGCCCGCGACGGCTACTTCGACCTGTCCGGCACGCCCGAGTTTGCCTCCCTGCGCGAGACCTACGGCTTCATCTCCGGCACCTCCACGCACGCCGACCGCCTCGCCGAGATCGCGCGCACCGAAAAGGAAAGCGGCTACCTCCTCGACCCGCACACGGCCGACGGCGTACACGTCGCCCGTGCCGTGCGCTCGCAGATCGAGGGCCCGCTCGTCGTCATGGAGACCGCCCTGCCCGTCAAGTTCGCCGACACGATCCTCGAAGCTACCGGCCACCTCCCGCCCGTGCCCGAGCGCTTCGCAGGCATCGAAGGACGCGAAGAGCGCGTCACGCCGCTCGCCAACTCCGCCGAGGACCTCAAGGCCCTCATCGCCGAGCGCGTGCGCCCCGGCGCCTGAGGTTTCTTTCACTCGACGAGGCCCGAGCCCCCGCCCGCGAAACCGCGCCGTTTCGCCGGGTGGGGCCCGGGCCTCGTTACATACTCCCGGGACGTGCCCCTTTCCTTCACCCCCTCTCCCTGACAGGTAGGATTGAAGCCATGCTTCACCTGTACGACTCCAAGAGCGCCCGCGTCCAGCCCCTCAACCCGGTCACCCCCGGTAAGGTCGGCATCTACCTGTGCGGCGCCACCGTCCAGGGATCCCCGCACGTCGGCCACCTGCGCGCCGCCGTCTCCTTCGACACCCTCATCCGCTGGCTGCGCCGCAGCGGCTACGAGGTCACCTACGTGCGCAACGTCACCGACATCGACGACAAGATCCTCAACAAGTCGGCCGAGGCCGGCTGGGACTGGTGGGCCTGGGCGTATCGCTTCGAGCGCGAATTCACGCAGGCGTACGAGACCCTCGGCGTTGAGGCCCCCACATACGAGCCGCGCGCCACCGGCCACATCCCCGACCAAATCGACCTCGTCCAGCGCCTCATCGACGCGGGTCACGCCTATTCGGATGGGCGCGGCAACGTCTACTTCGACGTCCACTCCCAGGGCGACTACGGCTCGCTCACCCGCCAGCGCCTGGCCGACATGCGCACCACCGAGGACGACGCCCAAATCGACGAGGCCGTCGAGGCGGGCAAGCGCGACCCCCGCGACTTCGCCCTCTGGAAGGCCAGTAAGCCGTCTGAGCCGGCCACTGCCTCGTGGGACAGCCCCTGGGGACGCGGCCGACCCGGCTGGCACCTCGAGTGCTCCGCCATGTCGCGGCGCTACCTCGGCGACGAATTCGACATCCACGGCGGCGGCATCGACCTGCGATTCCCGCACCACGAGAACGAGCAGGCCCAGTCCCACGGCGCCGGCTGGCCGTTCGCACGCCTGTGGGTCCACAACGCGTGGGTGACCACCAAGGGCGAGAAGATGTCCAAGTCCCTGGGCAACGTCCTGTCCATCGGCGCGCTCACCGAGGAGTACCCGGCCGTCGCCGTGCGCTGGGCCCTGTCCACCGTCCACCACCGCTCCGCCATCGAATGGGGCCCCGAGACCCTGCCCGCCGCGCACGCCGCCTGGGAGAAGTTCTCCACCTTCGTGGCCCGCGCCATCGAGGCCGCCGGTGAGGCCCCGGCCTCCGAGATCGCCCTGGCTCCCGCCGACCTGCCCGAAGCCTTCGTCGCCGCCATGGACGACGACCTCAACGTCGCTGGCGCGCTCGCGGTCCTGTACGAGCACCTCAAGGCTGGCAACGCCGCGCTTGCTGCCGGTGACGTTTCCGGCGTGTACCGCGAGCAGGTCCTGGTTCGCTCCATGCTGGACGTGCTGGGCCTCGATCCCGCCTCCGAGCAGTGGCGCGGCCAGGCCGGCATCGGCGCGGGTGCCTCTGGCGCGGCTGCGGCCGAGCACTCGGCGCTCGACGCACTGGTCCAGGCCGTGCTCGCTGAGCGGGCCGATGCCCGCGCCGCCAAGGACTGGGCGCGCGCCGACGAGCTGCGCGACCGCCTGGCTGCCGCCGGCATCACCGTCGCGGACGGCCGCGACGGCGCGACGTGGAGTGTTGGCTGATCGGCGATTTCTGACAGCTGTCGCCTGACGTGCGTGCCGCCTGATCCTGATGGGGTCGGGCGGCTTCGCGTTGTTTGTCGTGCCGGGCTGCTTGACGCGCCCGTGGGCGGCGGCCCGCGAGCCGTCCGCGCCGCGAGCTTTGCTCGGCGCGTTGCCTCACGGGCTGCTCTCCCATCAATTTCGCACGTAATTCCCCTGCGAGTACTTCAAACATTGAATTCATGTCGTTGGGATTGCAACGTTTTCGGGCTATCTCCAAAAGTGACCGCGGGAAATTATGTGCGAAATGTGTCTGGGGCGGGCGCGTCGACTCGTTGTCCGGCCAGGCCCCGCCGCCGCCCACAGGCGCCGCAGCCGCCCACAGGCACCGCAGCCAGGCCCGCGTCTCGCAGTTTCCGCGGTTGCTCTTGTGATTTGGTGCGCTGCACCCGATCCGTAGGCAGTGCACCCCTTCTGATCGGGTGTCGCGCCTCGTAACGGGTGCAGCGGCCCATAACGGGTGTAGCGGCCCTCGCGCTGTTGTTCCGGCCGTAGCTAGGCCCGGCCGCCCGCCCACGGGTGCCGCGGAGGTCGTACTGGTGGCGTGAGGAATTATCTGTAGGTGGGAGCCTTCGTAGGGTCTCTAGAGGTCTGCTGTTGTTGAAGCTGATTGGAGCCGGTGAAGGGAAGTGTACCTGTGTTGGCGGACGAAACCGCTCCCTCTGCCAGACTCGTTGTGGGGGATTTCGTGTGGAAGAATGATGTGCCCATCCTTCTGCTGTGGATTCTGTTCATCCCGATACGAAGTTAGGAGTACCACCTTCATCTGTCGGCTGCCTTGAAAATTGGAGCCGAGTATGCGCTCACCTTCTTCACTCAAAGTCCATTTGATGAGATCTGCTATTTTCTTATCGTCTTGAGAAGTTGATGCTTCTAGCTCAGTTGCGTGCTCTAGTGTCCAGGTGACTGAATCTACTATTAGTGTTATGCGAGGAACTTGGCGTTGAATACATCGTGACGCGTAAAACGCGAGGTGCTTAATCTCCTCCCTGAAGTATTTTCCGGCGGGGCAGATGTAGGCGGACTTCCTCTTGTAGGTCTCCCAGTTGCCCCTGCTGTTTGGGACGACTATGGTCTCCTGCTTTGTAATCGGTCGTCCACGCCATTGTGAATCCCAGGTTTCTTGGTAATTCTCTGTTATCCATGCGCTAAATTGCGGCGATATTAGCTTGGTAAGTTCGTTTACGCGTGACATGAGCATCGGGAGATCGTAGTCTTGGGCGTAATCGTGGTGCGCAACTCTATTGCGGAATTGTCGTACGTCATTCACAAGTGACCGAATATGTTTAGCGCTCGGTGGTCTACCTGTGCTTGGGTCTGTAAAAGCGCGGTGCAGAGCTCTTCTCCACAAGTCTTCATAGTTGACTCCTAGGATTCGAACCCAGAATCCAAACGTAAGGTTTGCGATAATCTGATCACGTGATTCCGTTTTCTTCTCCCGCACCATGATCTCGCGTGCTGAAGAAATCGCGTCTTGTTCCGGTTGTTTCAGTTGGCACGATTTCTGTAAAAACCAAGGGATGCCTCGCATAGCTTCGTCAAAGTACTCTTTGAGTTGTTCGTCAAGCGCATTTCTCAGGAGAATTTCTGTCTGAGATAGCATCGGTAGGCAGGCGGCCGCCATGCGTGTGTTCCAGGCATAGAGATCGAGAGCGAGTGAGGGATCTCCGTCGCAGGTTTGGAGGTACGGTCGGAGACGGGGTTCAGTGATGTACGCGAGGAGGTCTTCGTTAGCTTCGTCGCTACGCTTGCTATCGCTCATCGTCCTAGCCTACCATTGTCAGTGGATGCCCCGGGGTGGCCTCTGCTTGATGCATGCTCCCGGGGCTGCGTCGCATCTGCTTGCGTTTTAGAGAAGGGGATTCTGGTTCCGCAGTTCTCGATGGGCGGCCTGGGGTGTCCGACCACGCGGGGAGTCGCCAACACGGGAGGAACGCATGGAATACGTGGCGCTGCTGCGCGGCATCAACGTCGGCGGTACGAACAAGGTCGTCATGAGCGAGCTGCGCGAGCAGATTGCCGCCGAAGGCTTCACAAACGTGCGCACATACATCAACAGCGGCAATCTCCTCTTCGAGGCCGAGGCAGAGGCCGACGCAGAGGCCGGTGCCGGGCCCAACACCCCGCACGAGGACGTTGCCCGCACAGTTGAGGATCTCCTGGCTCGCCGATACGACTTCCCGATTCGGCTGGCCCTCCTGGCGGCGCAGGACTATGTCGCGGAGCTGCGCAACCTGCCCGACTGGTGGCATGGCGAGGTCGCCCGCCGCGACGCGCTCTTCTACACGCGCGGCCTCGACTCGGCCCACGTGCGCGAGCGCATTGAGGCGATGGAGCTGGGTGACGAGGCCGTGCACTTCGGCAGGCACGCAGTGTTCTGGGGAAAGTTTGACGAGAAGACATTTCTGAAGACCGCCTACCACAAGCGCCTCCTGCGCGAGGACTTCTACCGCCAGGTGACGATCCGCTCCGGCTCGACGGTCGGGAAGATCGCAGCCATGCTGTCGCGGGGTTGACGGGCGCGGAGTCCTTGGCGACGGCGCAGGTGGGGAACTAGACTGAATCGGGAGAACACTGACGTAGGCCGTTCGCCGGAAGGAATACGGATGACAACCGCTGCCCCGACCCTGTGTGTTTTTACCCCGACATACAACCGCGCGTACATTTTGCCTGCGCTGTATGAGTCGCTGCTGGCTCAGACGTCGACGGATTTCCAATGGATGATCGTGGATGATGGATCCACTGACGACACGGAGTCTCTCGTCCAAGGCTGGATTGCTGAGGGGCGTATCTCGATCGACTATGTCAAGCAGGAGAACGGCGGAAAGCCTCGGGCAACGAACACGGGTGTCGCCCGCTGTCGCAGTGAGCTGTTCTTTGTCGTGGATTCAGACGACCACCTCGTCCCGACCGCGGTGGAGCATGTTCTTACGCGTTGGGAGGAGATCCGAGGCGATGATTCCTTCGCGGGAATCGTCGCCTTGCGCGGCACTGACGAGCACACCCCCATGGGCACGTGGATGCCCGACGGGGTGCGTGCGGTGACGCTGTGGGACCTACACGAAAAGATGGGTTTCCGTGGCGATACGTCGCTGATTCACCGCACCGAGATCCTACGTCGCTACCCCTTTGAGGTGGCTCCCGGTGAGAAGTTCGTTGCCGAATCTTCCGTGTGGTTCCTCATCGACGAGAGCTACAACATGCTGGCAGATAACGAGATTCTCACGATTTGCCACTATCTGCCCGACGGTCTGACGCAGAATTTTGCGTCCAATGCCAAGAGGAATCCGATCGGCTATTGGAAGCACAAGCGTTACTGCGCGGCGCGTTCCACCACTCTGAAGTCGCGTGCCCGCGAGACGAGTCTGTTCCTCGTCGGATGCATGCTCGCCCATCAGAAGGGGGCTATTTCCATGGCGCCGAGCAAGGCGCTCGCGGTTGTCTGCTACCCGGTTGCGCTTCTCGCCCGCTATACGATGTTCCGTTGAGGGGGGCTCATGGAAATGCCGCAGGACCCCGCCCGAGAGGGGGCCTCCGTGGACGAGGCCGTGGCGACCGACGAGGCCGTGGCGACCGACGAGGAAAGCGCTGAGGCACCTGAGAAACTCTCGCTGAAGGCCAACATGATGTGGAGCTCCGTGGGCTCCTTGACGCGCCTGGGCTGCAACTACCTCGTCTCGTCGGTGTTGGTGGTGCGCCTCGCGACTGGCTTTGATGCTGCGGGCATGCTCGCGCTCGCCATGGCGATAGCGAACCTCGTGAACCCGATTGCTGACTTCCGCCTGCGCACGGTCCAGGTGACGGATGTGACGGGGGAGCGCACCTCGCGTGAATATGTCGGGCTGCGTTCGGTGCTGTCTCTCGTGGCATTCCTGGTCGGTGTCGTCTATTCCATCGTGACGACGTCCTATGATGCGTTGCCTGTTATTTCGTTGTATCTCGTGTACTCGTTGGCGACGAATTTCATCGAGGTTTTCCACGCGATTGACCAGAGGCACCTGCGCCTTGATTTTGCTGGAAAATCCTACGTGATGCAGGGTATTGGTACGCTCGTTGCTTTCGCGGTGGGCCTGTGGTTTTTTGATTCCTTGCTCCTCGCTGTGGGTCTCATGACGGCGGTCGTCATCCTGGTCGGCGCTCTGTATGACGCGCCTCGCGCGTGCATGTTTGAGCCGATTCGTCCGCAGGTGCGCTTTGGGCGTGCGGCGAAGACTCTCGTTTCGTTGGCGCCTCTCGTCGTGGCTCAGATTGCAGCGACGTCGGTTTTGACGATCCCGCGTCAGATGCTTGCTGCGAGCGATGGTGCTGAGGCTTTGGGCGTGTATCAGGCTGTCGCGTCGCTCGCCGTCATTGTGCAGATGGGTGCCACCTACGTCTACAGTCCGCTGATGGGTGTGTTCGCTGAGCGTTTTCATTCGAACAAGCGCTCGGCGCTCACGCTGTTGTGGAAGACGATCGGCGCGATCGTTGCCATTGCTGCCGTGTCAGCACTGGGGTTGGAGATTGTTGGTGAGCCGGTCTTGACGCTCCTGTTCGGTGAGAAGATCAGGGGTAATACTTTCCTGCTCCAGCCCGCGGTTTTGTGCACGGTGATCACGGCCTTCGGCTGGTTCTTTAATGACTTGCTGCTGTCTGTGCGTGATTATGTGGCGAGTTTTGTCGGCAATGTTGTCGCCTGCATCGTTGCTCTCGTGCTGGCTCGCCCGTTCGTGAATTGGTTCGGCATGAATGGTGTCTCGTGGGTGGGCGTTGCCGGCTACGCGTCGGGTGTTCTCGTTTTGGCGATTTTCCTGGCCGTCGACTATCGCCGGCTGAAAGATACTCCCGTTGATCGTGTCGAGGAGGGCGGGGAAGCTCCGCAGGGGGCGTGACCGTTGCGGGCAGCGTGATTTTGGCCCCCGCGCGCGCCCCTGTGGCCCCGCGGCGGCCTAAAACCCGTACGCTTGTGTCAGTTCACGAGAAAACGAGGAGACACTATGGCCTCACACAGCGGGCGCCCCGGCGCCATCCGTAAGAAGGGCACCAAGAAGGGCGCGCAGGTCGGTACCGGCGGGCACTCGCGCCGCCGCCTCGAAGGTAAGGGTCCGACCCCCAAGGCCGAGGATCGCACCTACCATCCCGCCCACAAGCGCAAGGTGAAGCGCGAGGCCCGCGAGGCTCAGGAGGCCGCGATCGCTCGCGCTCGTGCCAAGTCGTCGATTCGCATCAAGCCGGGTCACGAGCTGATCGCCGGCCGCAACCCGGTCGCCGAGGCCGCCCGCGCCTCGGTCCCGATCGAGCGCGTCTTCATCCTCGACAACGTGAAGGATGACCGCGTGGAGGAGGTCGTGCGCCTCGCCTCCGCGATGGGTGCGCCCGTGTACGAGGTCACCCGCCGCGATCTGGATGTCGCGACCGATGGCGCTGTCCACCAGGGCGTCGCCATTGAGGTGCGCGGCTACGAGTACGCCGATGCCTCGGACCTGATCGCGGGTTCCATGCAGCAGCTGGGTCACCCGCTCCTCGTCGCCCTCGATCAGGTGACGGACCCGCACAACCTGGGCGCGGTCCTGCGTAGTGCGGGCGCGTTCGGTGCGGACGGCGTCATCATCCCCGAGCGTCGCAGCGCGGGCGTCAACACGACGGCGTGGAAGGTGTCGGCCGGTGCGGCCGCCCGCGTGCCCGTGGCTCGTGCGACGAACCTTGTGCGCGCCCTCGAAGAGGCCAAGGCGGCCGGCTACTTCGTGGTCGGCCTCGACGGCGGCGGGGACGCGCCTCTGCGCGGCCTGTCGCTGGCGGACGGCCCCCTCGTGGTCGTGACTGGTGCCGAGGGTGCGGGCCTGTCCCGCCTCGTGCGCGAGACCTGCGATCAGATCGTGTCGATCCCGATCGCGTCGACCGTCGAGTCCCTTAACGCGGCTGTTGCGACGGGCATCGCCCTGTACGAGGTGGCGTCCCTGCGCGCGCAGGGCTGAGCCTTCCGGACTGTCTGTCGTCTCGCCGCGGGTGCTTGAAGCGCCCGCGGCGATATTCTTGTGCGATCAACGGGGCGTGCGTCTATGCTCGCGCGCTCCTGCGGGGAAATCCTGCCGTCAGCCTCGACTCACGGTACGGGCCGGTGGACGACTCAATACTGCGCCAGGCCGCGCGCCTCAGCATCCCGAGAATCGAAGGGGGCGCCGACCGTGTTCCTTTTTGGCGGCTCGCCGCATTGTGAGGATGCCTTCGATCGTGAAGAGGTGGTCTTTCGGCAGGTCTGCGCCGTGGAAGAATCGTGGGGCTTCCAGGAGGAGCCCTTGCCGCTGTAGTGCGCCAGCGAGTTCGCGAAAAGACATGTCCATGAACGCGTCTGTGCCCCAGCGGTCATCGTGCAGGATGCGAGCCTCGCAGCACCAGAGTTCGGACGCTGGGCGTCCCCCAACCGAGCAGGAACGTGCGGCGACGAGGATCTCGGTCCTCTCCTGACTGGTGCGTTTGAGTGGCGTGGGTGTCGCGGAGGGGACGAGACTAATGCCGGGAATAGCGTCGAGGAGAGGCTTTATCGCCAGGCTGCGCAGGTCGCTGCCGATGATGATCTCCGCGCCGACCCATCCGTGCTGGGCGAGCTGGTCGCGCATGCCGTTCGTCTCACCCCAGGCGCCTTTGGACACCCAGTAGTCGACAGCATGCGTGACCGCCTGATTCGGGTCGGCCGCGATGAGCGCGTAGAAGTACCTGCGGCGGTTGAGAATCCGGCGCAACGAGAAACCGGGGGTCATGATCGCTCCTTCGACGGGAGGTACTTGGCGACGGGATCGAGGAAGCTGCCCCGCATCTGGGTGATGTTGGCGGGGGAGAGGGGGTGGTCCTCGGGCAGTTCCTCACCGTCGACGAGGCGTGGGGGAGCCTCCAGGACGCCCTGCTGGTGCAGGGCCGTGTGCAGGTACTCGAAGACACGGGCGAAGGGATCTTTTCCGGGGCGGGCACGCTGAATCGCCGTGTCCCAGGGGAAACACCACAGCTCGGTTGACGGCTGCTCGGTATTGGGCATAGGGCGCGCCGCGATGATGATCGTTGTCTTGTTGAGGTGGCGCAGCTGCGCGCGCACCGCCTTCGACGTCAGGTAGACGGCGAGGCCTCCCAGCAGCAAGCTGGGAGGAACATCTGAGAGATCATCAGGAAAATGGCGGTCACGGAACCGCTTTCGGTTCTCGACCTGCCCGGGCAAGACCGTGACCTCGCTGCCCGACCAGCCGATGTCCGCGAAACGCTTGCACATGGTGGTCGACTCGCGCTTGATACCGACGGCACGCCAAAATGCCACGCAGCGCGCGACGGCCTCCGCCGGTGGACACGACACGGTGTACACCGTCATGGGGCGCCTCTTCAGGAGGGAATCCAGCGGCAGGCGCGGGGGAGTGATATCCATCGGTATTCCTGGGGCTCGGGGTGACGAGGCCAGGCTATCAGTGCACGGGAAGTCTGACGAAACACTGGGGCGAACGGAGACGATACGATGAGGCCATGAGTGTCCTGGGTACCGTCATCATTGGCATCGTCATCCTCATTGGAGTGATCGGCGCGGTTGTGCAGATCTGGCCGTCTGCGCCCGTCGTCGGAGGTGCGATCCTCGTGTGGGCGTGGCTGACCGGCACGAGCGCCGCGTGGATTATCTTCGCTATCGCGGCCGTTGTCCTGATCCTCGGGACGGTCCTGAAATACGTGATTCCCGCGCGCGGCATGAACAAGGCGGGGATCCCTCAGTCCACGCTCGTGTGGGGATCACTGGGTGGCGTCGTCGGCTGGTTCATCGGCCTGCCCCTGGGCCTCGTCCTCGGCATGATCGCCGCGATCTTCGTCGTCGAGTACCTGCGCAGCAAGGACACGGCGACCGCCTGGAAAGCGACGGTTCAGGCCCTCAAGGCCTTCGGCTGGACGATCGCCATCGAGCTGATCGCCGCCCTCACGTGCGCCACCGCGTGGGGCGTCGGCGTCGCCCTGGTCGCCGCTGGAAACTGACGCGACCAGCCGGTGCCCCGGCCTCGTCGTTCCTCCGGTAGGATGGGTCTGTTGCGCGCGCCCGCGTAACAGACCCAACTAAACGGAGATACTCATGCCCGCCGTCATCGTTCTCGGCGCCCAGTGGGGCGACGAAGGCAAAGGCAAGGCCACTGACCAGCTCGGCCAGCACACCGACCTCGTCGTGAAGTTCAACGGAGGAAACAACGCCGGACACACCGTCGTTATTGACGGCGAAAAGTACGCGCTGCACCTCCTGCCCGCCGGAATCCTCTCCGAAGGCGTCACCCCCATCATCGGCAACGGCGTCGTTGTCGACCTGGACGTGCTCTTCGAGGAGCTCGCGGAAATCACCGCGCGCGGCGTCGACTGCTCGCGCCTGCGCATCTCCTCCAACGCGCACATCATCCCGCCGTACAACCGCCTCATGGACCAGGCGAACGAGCGTGCGCGCGGCAACAACCTCATCGGCACGACGGGTCGAGGCATCGGCCCCACCTACGCCGACAAGATGAACCGTATCGGCCTGCGCATTCAGGACCTCTTCCACCCCGAGGAGCTGCGCGCCAAGGTCGAGGCTGCCCTGGCCCCCAAGAACACCATTTTCGAGGCCGTGGATATCCCCGTCCTCGACCCCGCCGAGGTGTCCGACCACCTGCTGTCCTTCGCGGACCGCGTGAAGCCGATGATGTGCGACGTGTCCCTCGTCGTCAACGACGCGCTGGACCGCGGCGAGACCGTCCTCTTCGAGGGCGGCCAGGCGACCATGCTCGACATCGACCACGGCACCTACCCCTTCGTGACCTCCTCGAACCCGACCGCGGGCGGCGCGCTCACCGGCTCCGGCGTGGGCCCGACCCGCATCGACCGCGTCGTCGGCGTCGCCAAGGCGTACACGACCCGCGTCGGCGAGGGCCCGTTCCCCACGGAGCTGGACGACGAGGTCGGCGAGGCTCTGCGCACCAAGGGCGGCGAGTTCGGCGTGACCACGGGTCGCCCGCGCCGCACCGGCTGGTTCGATGCCGTCGTCATGCGCTACGCGACGCGCATCAACGGCCTGACTGACATCTGCCTGACCAAGCTCGACGTTCTCTCCGGCTACGAGACGATCCCCGTGTGCGTCGCCTACGAGGTCGACGGCGTGCGCACCGAGGAAATGCCTCTCGACCAGGCAGGCTTCGAGGCCGCCGTGCCCGTGTACGAGGAGCTGCCCGGCTGGAGCGAGGATATCTCGCAGTGCCGTTCCTTCGAGGAGCTGCCACGCGCCGCCCAGGACTATATCAAGCGCCTGGAAGAGCTGTCGCGCTGCCGCATCCAGTCCATCGGCGTGGGCCCGGGCCGCGAGGCCACGATCGTGCGCTACCCGCTGATGTGACGGTTGGCTGAACGACAGTGGGGGCCGATGCTGCGACGCAGCACCGGCCCCCACTTGTTTCACGCGCCACCGTCGGCGCATAGAGACGACAAAGCACGCCGAACCGAATGCGCCTGTCGGCGCGAAGGCCGCTCGTAGCGGCAGAGTTTGGAGCCCGGGGCATACCGGTTCGGCGTGCCCCTAAACTTTACGGCCGGCCCTGCCCGCGCGCATCCCGTGGCGGCGTGCATCAACCCACACGGGGCGTGCGCCACAGCTCGCGTCCCGTCGCCGTCGCCGAGGCCGCAGCCGGCGCCAGGCACGCCATGCCCAGTCCGCCCGCGCGAGAGCCGACCCGCGCGGGCTGCCCCTGCCTCGTCGGGCGCGCACATGTGGGACCATGGAAGCGTGATGACTTCGACCCCGCCCACGCGACCCCGAACCCGCTCGAACCGCGGGCGCCGCCGCGAGACCCTGGTGACCCGGCACGTGCCCAACGGAATCGGTACCCTCACCGTCACCCTGCTGGCCGTGGCGACCATCGTCGCCTGGTGGCTGCCCGGTTCGCGTTGGAGCGTCGGTCCCGTCGTCGCCATCGCTTCGTTCCTGCTGGCCCTCGGCTGGCCGACGCTCGCGCGCCTGCACATGCCGTGGCTCGCGCAGGCGGTCCTCGCCCTGGGTGGGGCGCTGACCCCGATGGCCGTCGCCTACTGGAAGAACCTCGACATCGCCGTGCCCCTAACGGGCATCACCCTGGTCGCCCTGGTTGCCGCCACGATCCTGGACGCGCCCGCGCCCCGCGATCACTCGGTGGGGCACACGAGCGAGCACTGGGGGTCCACGTCGCTGACCGCGGCCCTCGCCTCGTCGGTGACCGCGCTCCTCATCGTCACCTCCGGGTCCATGTGGGTCTCCCTCACCGTCCATGAGCGCTGGTCCGTCATCGTCCCCATGGCCGCCCTCATCGCGATTATCGCGGCGGCGTCGGCGCGCTCGGGACGCAGCGCAAAGGCGGGCGTCGTCTACGCGATGCTGACCGGCATCATGGCGGGACTCGTCGCGGCCTCGATTGCGTGGATCCTCGGGCAGACGTCGGACCTGCTGCCCGTCGTCTTCCCCTTCATCGCCAAGCGTTTCGGCGACTTCGTCGCCTTCCTGACCCTCGGCGGCGTCACCGGCTTCGGCGTCGGCTTCGCCGTCTCCGTCGTCGACGCGCTGCTGGGTGAGCGCGCCGCTTCCGCGCAGCTCGCTCACGTTCTGGGCCGAGGCGCCGCGAAGTTCCTCGTCGCAGCCTTGCCCGTCTACGCGATGATCCGCATCGGCGGCATCTGAGAACCGCGGCGTGCGATGACCCGTGGCGTGCGCGGTCGCACCCGGGGCAGGGGCCCGCGCGGGTGGGCCCCGGCCTCGTCCCTGTTCGCTGCCAGCTGCGTGCGCCGCTGCTCGCGCGCCCACGCCCACCCGAGGCGTTAGGCTGGAGCCATGATGGTGATACCTGCTGACCTGCCCGCACTCGTCGCTCCCGTCGCGTGGATGCTCGGAACCTGGGAGGGATGGGGTATGCACGCACAGCCCGCCGCCCCCGGCCAGGACGCTTCCGCCGAGGCCCCCGCGGATTCGCCAGTCATCGAGGAGATCCGCGGCGACGTCGTCGGCGAGCAGATGCGCCTGGTGACCCGCGTGTACGCGGGCGAGGCCTCGGCCCCGATCGACCCCACGTGGGACGCCGCGCAGGGCCTGGCCGCCATCCAGAAGGGCACCCTGATCAGCGAAGAGACCCTGTACGTCTCCGTCGCCCCCTCCGACGCACCGCTGCCCCCGCCCGGCCAGTACAACCCTCGCGAGTTCACGGCGACCTCCGCCTCTACCGAGGGTCACAGCGCCGTGTGGGACGGCGTGAGCGTCGGCCCGCGCGTGCAGATGGTCTCCGACGCGATCGCGCTCGGCGCGGATGCCACCCGCCTCACGCACCTGGGCCGCATGTTCGGCCTGGTCGCGGGCGAGCTCATGTGGACGCAGGAGCGCACGCTCGACGGCGAGGACGAGGCCGACGTCGAGATCTCCGGCCGCCTGCACCGCACCGAGCAGGCCTCGACCGCCTCCGGTGAGGTCATCGAAGGCATCGACGACTCCCAGGATGGCTTCCTTGTCTGAGCCTTCGGTTGATTCCGAGTTCGTCGACGAGGCCGTGGCCTCCTTCGGCGCGACCCCGCACTTCGGGGACCCGTCGGGGGAGCAGTGGGCCCTCGAGGGTGGCCGCGCGCTGGTGCGCCGCCCGGACCTGGCGGTCATCTCCGTGTCGGGGGCCGATCGGCTCACCTGGCTGACGTCGCTGGCCTCCCAGATCGTCACCGACCTCGTCCCCGGCGCGAGCCGCGAGCTGCTGATCCTCTCGCCCGAGGGGCGCGTCGAGCACTGGGCGGGCGCGAGCGACGACGGGACCGCGCTGCACCTGATCGTGGAGCGCGCTGATCTTTCCGGCTTTGTGGCGTTCCTGGATTCGATGCGTTTCGCGCTGCGCGTCGCTGTTTCTGAGAGTGATGTCGTCGTGTTCTCCTCGGTCCGCGCGGGCGCAAATTCGCACGCTGCCGTGGCTGACCTGCCCGGGCTCCTGTGGACCTGGGAGGACCCGTGGCCCGGCGTGGTCGACGGTGGGGCCGCCTATTTCCAGGGCGAGCGTCACCCCGGCGCGCGCACGCCCATGATGTTTCACGTTGTTTCACGGCAGGACGCGGACGAGTTCGAGGCCGCGTGGCTGGCTGCGTCGCCGGAGGCCGGATCGCGCCGCCGCGCCGGATACCTGGCGTGGGAGGCCATGCGCATCGCCGCGTGGAAGCCGCGCCTGGGCCGCGAGACCGACGCACGCGCGATCCCACCCGAGGTGGACTGGCTGCGCACCGCCGTCCACACGTCGAAGGGCTGCTACCGCGGCCAGGAAACCATCGCGCGCGTCCTCAACCTCGGGCGACCCCCGCGCCGCCTGACCTACCTGCAGCTGGATGGCTCGCGCGGCGACCTGCCCGCACCCGGCACGCCCATCGAGGTGGGCGGCCGCCAGGTTGGCGTCATCACCTCCTCGGCGCGCCACGCGGACGAGGGCCCGGTTGCCCTCGCGCTGATCGCCCGCACAGTGCCGCCCACGACCGTCTTCGATATCGACGGCGTCGCCGCCGCCCAGGAGGAAATCGTGCCCGTCCACGGCAAGTCCTCCGTGTCCCCGGAGACGCGCCCGGGTGCCGACCTCTCTCGCGAGGCCGGCCAACGCGGCGGTTCCACGGGCTTCGGTGGCCTCGGCTCTGCCCTGGGGTCGCGCTGATGCGCGCCGTCATCCAGCGCGCCACCTCCGGCGAGGTGCGGGTCGACGGTGAGGTCGTCGGTCGCCTTGCTCTTTCTGGTGGTTCTGCCGGTTCTGCGGCTCAGGCCTGCTCGCGTGGCGCGGGTGCCCCCGGTGACCTCGCCGCAACCCCTGGCGACGCCACCCCGTCAGGGGAGGGCACCGGCGGAGCACGCCAAGGCCTCGTCGTCCTCCTGGGCGTCCAGCGAGGCGATGGTGCCGAGCAGGTGGCCACGGTTGCCCGCAAGATCGCTGAGCTGCGCATCCTGGATGACGAGCGTTCCGCGGTGGATGCGGGTGCCCCGATCCTCGTGATCTCGCAGTTCACGCTGTATGGGGACACGCGCAAGGGGCGTCGGCCCTCGTGGGCTCATGCCGCGCCCGGTGATGAGGCTGAGCCCCTCGTCGATGCGGTCGTTGCGGATCTGCGTGGCCGGGGCCTGCATGTCGAGACCGGCCAGTTCGGGGCGATGATGGAGGTCTCGCTGGTCAACGACGGCCCGTTCACGGTCCTCGTCGAGGCGTAGTTTCCCCACAACGTCGCATGCAATTCCCATGGCAACCTTTCGAGTGTTGAAATATGACCGTTGCAATTCCAACGTTTTGAGGCGTCGATGAAATCTGGCGTGGGGGAATTGCATGCGACTTTTGGGAGGGAGCGTGGGCACAGTTTCCCATAAATCTCGCACGTAATTTCCCTATCAACTTTTCACGTTTTGAAATGCGGTCGTTGTAATTGCAACGTTTGTGGGGCCTGTCGAAAACTTACCGAGGGAAATTACGTGCGACTTTAGGTAGGGAGTTTCCAGGGGGAGTTGCGGTGGTGCGCCTCGGCCTCGCCCGTCCCTGCCTCGGCCGTCCCTGCCTCGTCAGTGCTGGCGCGCCTGCCGTGCCTCGAGCTAAGTGGTCAGGTGCGCCTGGATCCGTACTCTCACTTGTTACCGATGGGGCGTCGCACCTGATCGGTAAGGTTCAACCCCTTCTGATCGGCTTGAATCTTCCCGATGAGGTTGAATCCTGCCGATAGGGTTGAATCCTCTCGACAGCTCCGCGTCCACGCTTGTTCCTAAGTGGTGTTACACCACTTGGGTGGGTATTACACCAGCTGGGAAGTGGTGTAATGCTCCCTAACTGGTGTAATGCCCCCTAACTGGTGCAATGCTTTCTAACTGGTGCATTGCTGCGTTCGGTCGCATGCAGAGTTTCTTGTGGGGTTAGTCGTTTCTTGTGGGGCTAGCTGCTTGGATTCTGGGTGTGGCCCCATCGCGTAGTTTCCCCACAACGTCGCATGCAATTCCCATGGCAACCTTTCATGTGTTGAAACATGGTCGTTGCAATTCCAACGTTTCTGGGGGTTGGTGAAATCTGGTGTGGGGGAATTGCATGCGTTTTTGGGGTGGGAGTTCCCAGGGGGAGTTGCGGTGGTGCCCGGCCCCGGCCTCGCCCCTGGCCCAACGCCGACGCCCCGCACCCGGCCTCGGCCTCGCCCCTGGCCCAACGCTGACGCCCCGCGCCCCGCCCCCGCCGCGCCCCGCGCCCCGACCAGCCGTTCGCAGTCTGCACCCGCGCCGCGGCCTCGGCCACCGCCCCTGCGCCGAGGGCGAAAGCGCGCGCACGGCGCTCCCGCTTTCCGTAGGCTGTAACCAGTCAACTGGGACGGGTGTACGCCGAGCTCGGCGAAGTGCCTGTCCTACACAATGAGGAGAGGCATGTTCGAACGCTTTACCGACCGCGCTCGCCGGGTCGTCGTGCTCGCGCAGGACGAGGCTCGCGGTCTCAAGCACAACTACATCGGCACGGAGCACCTGCTGCTCGGCCTGATCTCCGAGGGTGAGGGCGTCGCCGCCAAGGCCCTGGAGACGATGGGTATCAAGGGCGAGGCCGTCCGCGCCTCGGTCATTGAGATCATCGGCGAGGGTGAGAAGCCGGTCGAGGGTCACATTCCCTTCACCCCGCGCGCTAAGCGTGTCTTCGAGCTGAGCCTGCGTGAGGCCCTGCAGCTGGGCCACAACTACATCGGCACGGAGCACCTGCTGCTCGGCCTCCTCAAGGAGGGCGAGGGCGTGGCCGCCCAGGTGCTGACCAAGCAGGGCGCGGACCTGGCGCAGGTGCGTCAGACCGTCATCCAGATGCTCAGCGGCTACCAGCGCGGCGACGAGGAGGGCCGCGAGTCCGTGGGTGCGGGCGTGGGCGGATCGGGCGGTCCGGAGCGCTCCAACTCCGCGATCCTCGAGCAGTTCGGCCGCAACCTGACGCAGGCCGCGCGCGAGAACAAGCTGGACCCCGTCATCGGCCGCCGCGTCGAGATGGAGCGCGTCATGCAGGTCCTCTCGCGCCGCACGAAGAACAACCCGGTCCTGATCGGTGAGCCCGGCGTCGGTAAGACCGCGGTCGTCGAGGGCCTCGCCCAGGCGATCGTGCACGGCGACGTGCCCGAAACCATCAAGGACAAGCAGATTTACAGCCTCGACATGGGGTCGCTGGTCGCTGGCTCGCGCTACCGCGGCGACTTCGAGGAGCGCCTGAAGAAGGTCCTCAAGGAGATCCGCACGCGCGGCGACATCATCCTGTTCATCGACGAGATCCACACCCTCGTGGGTGCGGGTGCCGCCGAGGGCTCGATTGACGCGGCCCAGATGCTCAAGCCCATGCTGGCGCGCGGCGAGCTCCAGACGATCGGCGCGACCACGAACGACGAGTACCGCAAGTACATCGAGAAGGATGCGGCCCTCGAGCGCCGTTTCCAGCCGGTGAAGGTCGAGGAGCCCAGCGTCGAGGAGACGGTGGAGATCCTCAAGGGCCTGCGCGACCGCTACGAGGCGCACCACCGCGTCATCATCACGGACGCCGCGATCCAGGCGGCCGCCGAGCTGGCGGATCGCTACATCTCGGATCGTTTCCTCCCCGATAAGGCCATCGACCTGGTCGACGAGGCCGGGGCGCGCCTGCGCATTCGCCGCATGACCGCGCCGCCGGAGCTGCGCGAGCTGGACGAGAAGATCGCCGAGGTGCGCCGCAATAAGGAGGCGGCCATCGACGATCAGGACTTCGAGAAGGCTGCGTCGCTGCGCGACGAGGAGTCGAAGCTGTCCGATGAACGCAAGGCGAAAGAAGAGGCCTGGAAGGGCGGCGCGTCCGACGAGATCGCCGAGGTCGGGGATCAGGAGATCGCCGAGGTCCTGGCCATGTCGACCGGTATCCCGGTCGTGCGCCTGACCCAGACCGAGACCGCGAAGCTGCTCAAGATGGAAGACGAGCTGCACAAGCGCGTCATCGGCCAGGACGAGGCCGTCAAGGCCCTCGCCCAGTCGATCCGTCGTACGCGCTCGGGTCTGAAGGATCCGAACCGTCCCGGTGGCTCGTTTATCTTCGCCGGCCCGACCGGCGTGGGTAAGACCGAGCTGGCGAAGGCCCTCGCTGAGTTCCTCTTCGGCGACGAGGATGCTCTCATTCAGCTGGATATGTCTGAGTTCTCCGAGAAGCACACGGCCTCGCGCCTCTTCGGCGCTCCTCCCGGCTACGTCGGCTACGACGAGGGTGGCCAGCTCACGGAGAAGGTGCGCCGCAAGCCGTTCTCGGTCGTCCTCTTCGACGAGGTCGAGAAGGCTCACCCGGACATCTTCAACTCGCTGCTCCAGATCCTGGAAGAGGGTCGCCTGACGGACTCGCAGGGCCGCAAGGTGGACTTCAAGAACACCGTCATCATCATGACGACGAACCTTGGTACCCGCGACATCAACAAGGGTGTCCTCACGGGCTTCCAGACCGCAGACAACTCGACGCACGACTACGGCCGCATGAAGTCGAAGGTCGCGGAGGAGCTCAAGCAGCACTTCCGTCCCGAGTTCCTCAACCGTGTCGACGACACGATCGTGTTCCCGCCGCTGACCAAGCCGGAGATCGCGCGCATCGTCGACCTGATGATCGCGAAGCTGGCCAAGCGTATGGAGGCTCAGGATATGCGCCTGCAGCTGACGGACGAGGCGCGCGAGCTGCTCGCGGACGTGGGCTTCGACCCGGTCCTGGGCGCGCGTCCGCTGCGTCGTGCGATCCAGCGCGAGATCGAGGACGCGCTGTCCGAGCGCATCCTGTTCGGAGAACTGCAACCCGGTCAGGTTGTTACCGTTGGCGTGTCTGGAGAAGGAAAAGACCGCAAGTTCACCTTCAACGGAGAGTGATTTACTCGCCAATTGTTAGCGGCTGACAAGCCGGACACTTCGGAAGGCGGCCCGTCGTACTGCGACGGGCCGCCTTCTAGTTGTTAAGTAACTGCGCATCTGATAGATTCTCATTAACCATTAGGCTGCGGTGTAGTCGTGTCACACTATTGCGTGGAGGCTACTCAGCAATCGGGAGAGGGTCAATGAGCGCGCACTCGCAACGAAAAGTAACCAGCACAAGGCGGCGTCTACCGGCGTTTGTCCTGGTGCTGGTCGTTGCTGCGTTGTGCATCGCAGGCGTCATCTACAAGGGTGCTGAAGTCACGCAGGTCAACGTCAACGACGGTGGCATTTGGGTGACCAATAAGTCCAAGCAGATGGTCGGCCACCTCGACTACGAGGCCCGCATCCTCGACGGTGCCCTGCGCACCGAGGCCACCAACTTCGACGTCGGCCAGGCGGGTGAGACCGTCACCGTCTCCGACCTCACCTCGCTGACCGTCGCTCCCGTCAACGTCACCCAGGTCTCCCTCGGCTCCCCGACGGCTCTGCCCTCCGGCTCGAGCGCGATGCAGGGCGGCGACGTCCTCGGCGTCCTCAACCCCACCGACGGCACCCTGTGGACCACGTCGGCCACCGCGCCGAGCCCCGCGAACTTGTCCGAGGGAGCGGCCCTGTCCTCGAACATGGGTGCGAGCGCGTTCGTGACCGGACTCGACGGCTCCGTGTACTCCCTGGCCGCCTCGGGCACGCTGACGACCGTGAAGCGCCAGGGGACCGTCGATCAGGCCGCGACCAGCCGGATCGAAGGAATCCCCGAGGACGCCCAGCTGAGCATGACTGTCGTCGGCGACCAGGTCGTCGCCCTCGACTCGCAGTCCAACACCCTCTTCCTCCCGGGCGGCAAGAAGCTCGACCTGAGCGCCGCCGGAGTCGAGGAGGGCGGCATCTTGCAGCTGGCCGGACCGAAGGCGGATTCCGTCCTGCTCGCCACGCCCTCGGACCTCGTGTCGATCCCGCTGGCGGGCGGCGCCCCGGCGATCACGCCCGCCACTGAGAGTGGCGTCAGCGGCAATCCCGCGGCGCCCGTTCGCCACGAAGGCTGCGCGTACGGCGCGTGGACCGGTAGCGGCGCGTACATGCGCGCCTGCGACGACCCGTCCGCGAACAAGCAGATGGTCGTCGATACGCTGACGACCGCTCGCGAGATCGTCTTCCGCACGAACCGCAAGGCCATCGTCCTCAACGACGTCGCGCAGGGCAGCGTGTGGCTGCCCGACTCGAACATGGTCCTCATGGACAACTGGGACGAGGTCGAAAACCAGCTCGAGGAGACCGAGGAGGAGCAGGACAGCCCCGAGCTCACGAACGAGGTCGCCGATCCCCAGCAGCGCGAGGAGAACACCCCGCCCGAGGCCGTGGATGACGATTTCGGTATCCGTCCGGGACGTTCGACGGTCCTGCCCGTCCTCGACAACGACTCCGACCTCGACGGAGACGTGCTGACCGCCGCCCCGACGAGCGCGCCGGCGTGGGGGACGATCTCCGTCGCGCGCGGCGGCCGCGCCCTGCAGATTTCCGGCGTCGACGCGAACCAGACCGGCTCGACATCCTTCTCCTACGAGGCCTCCGACGGGCAGGCCACGGCCTCCGCCCGCGTGCAGGTGACGATTCACCCCTACAGCCAGAACGCGGCACCGAACCAGCTGCGCGCATCGACCGTCAAGATCGGTGCGAATGCGCAGATTCAGTACCAGGCGCTGAGCGACTGGCGAGACCCCGATGGCGACCCGATCTACCTTAAGAACGCGGAGGCGCCCGAGGGTCTGAGTGTGTCCTTCAGCGAGGACGGCTCCCTGACGATCACCGATGAAGGCAGCGCGCCCGGCCCGAAGACCGTCGTCCTGACGGTCGCGGACGACCAGGGGGCAGAGACGCGTGGCGAGCTCATCGCGACGGTCCAGGAGGCCGGAAATCTGCCTCCGTCGGCGAACGGCGACCTGTTCCAGGCGCACCCGGGAGAGACGGTCACCCTCGACCCGCTCAAGAACGACACCGATCCCAACGGCGATCCCCTGAGCCTGGCCGCAGTCTCGGGTGCTCCCGCGGGCGCGACGATCTCACCGGACCTCGACCGTGGCACGATCGACTTCCGCGCCACCGCGCCAGGCTCCTACTCCTTCGCCTACACGGTGTCCGACGGCATCGCCACGACGCTGGGCATCATCCGCGTCGAGGTCGTCGAGGCCACCGCTCTGCCGCCGGTCGCCGAGAACGACACGGCGGTCCTCCCGCTGGGCGGATCCGTGCTGGTTGCGCCCCTGAATAATGACTATGATCCGTCGGGTGGCCTGCTGTCCATCACGTCGGTCGACGCCTCGAACGTTCCCGGCCTCGAGGTGGCTCTCATCGACCGCCACCTGCTGCGCGTCACCGCGCCGTCGGGCCTGACCCAGACCGCGACCTTCTCCTACACGGTCTCCAACGGCCAAGGCGAGGCCACCGCGGACGTCATGGTGATTCCCGGCGCGGCCGATCGCTCCGACCTGCCGCCCGTCCTCAAGCCCGACCGCGCCAAGGTGCGCGTCGGCGACGTCGGCACCGTGTCGGTCCTGTCGAACGACCGCTCCCCGGCGGGCCTGAACCTGCAGGTCGAGTCGACGCTCGCCTACGACCCGACGAACGCGCTGGGAAACCCCTTCGTGACCGGTAACCAGGTGCGTCTCGAGGCCGGTGCCAACCCCGGCATCATGGACGTGACCTACTCGGTCATCGACTCCGCGGGCAACCGCGCGTCGAGCACGGTCACCTTCGAGGTGGTCGCCGCGTCCGACCAGAACCAGCCTCCTCGCCCCCGTGATATCAGCGCGTGGGCGGCCGCGGGGCAGACGACCCGCATCCCGGTGACCCTCGATGGCATCGACCCCGACGGCGACTCCGTGAGCCTGACGGGCCTCGACTCCTCGCCGCAGCAGGGCAGCGCCACGGTGAAGTCGACCTGGATTGACTACACGCCGAACCAGAACGCCTCGGGTACGGATTCCTTCACCTACACGGTCACCGACCGTCAGGGTGCACGAGCCTCCGCGCGCGTGCGCGTCGCGATCTCCGCGGCCCCCTCGCTCAACCAGAACCCGGTGGCCGTACCCGACACGGTGCTCACGCGCCCGGAGCGCATGGTGACCGTCAACGTCCTCTCGAACGACGTTGATCCCGACGGTGATCCCCTCACGTTGGAGGAAGACGGCCTCGAGACGGCCACGCCCGAACTTGACCCGCAGGTCCGTTCCTCCTCGACCCTGCAGATTCACACGCCTTCGCAGGCCGGCACCTACCTCGTGTCCTACACGGTCAGTGACGGCCGCGGCGGCTCCGCGCGCGGCACCGTGACCGTGTACGTGCAGGACGACGCGCCGCTCAAGGCGCCGATCGCCCGCGACGACTTTGTCACCTACGAGGACCTGCCCACCGATGGCTCCGCCGTGCGCGTGAAGGTTCTCGAGAACGACGAGGATCCCGACGGCAGCGTCGATGAGCTGACCGTGACGAGCGGCGAATCCGGCGTGACGGTTGACGGATCCGCCCTGCTGATCCCGGTGACCGACACCCTGCGCCTCGTCGTCTACACGATCACGGACCGCGATGGCCTGACGAACTCCGCCGTCGTGACCGTGCCCGGACGCGACTCCACCGCGCCCCTCCTGAACGCTGCGGCCCTGCCCATCGAAATGGACGCGGGCACCTCGCGCACGATCAACCTGTCGGACTACGTCGTGACCCGCTCGGGCCGCAGCCCCCGCCTGGTCGATGGGACCTCCCCGGTGCCCCAGACCGGCCTGGACTCCGTCGTGGCGGACTCCTCGACGCAGCTGACGCTGACGGCTACCGCGACCTTCGGCGGTAATTCCGCGTTCCTCATCCAGGTCGCGGACGGCGCTGCTGATGACGCTGGCGCGCTGAGCGCCTCGCTGTCGCTGCCCGTGCGCATCAAGGCGACCACGAACCAGCCGCCGACCTTCGCCCCGACCGCGATCCGCGTCGAGGCCGGGGGCGCTGCCGTCACGCAGAACCTCGCGCTCGCCGTGCGCGACCCCGAGGGGACGGACGCCTCGACCTTCACCTACGCGATGGGTTCGGCACCCAGTGCCGTGTCCGCGTCGCTGTCCGGTACCGTCCTGACGGTCTCCGCCCCCGAGGGCGCGACCCCCGGATCCGCCGGCTCCATCCCCGTGAGCGTCACCGACGAGCAGGGCAACACCGTCAACGCCTCGATCCCCGTCGAGATCGTCTCGACGACGAAGCCGCGCATCCAGGTGCCACCGTACTCCGTGAACGCGAAGGTCGGGGATACCGTGATCGTTGACGTGGCCTCGCGCGCTACCAACCCGTTCCCCGACACGCCGATCTCCCTCGTCGGAACCGCGGTGTCCCTGGGTAACGCGGACATCGCGTCCTCCGGCACGGCGGTCATGGTCACGCCCCGATCCACCGGCACGATCTCGGTGGGCTTCCAGGTCAACGACAAGCTGGGAGACCCCTCGCGCGTCGTGCAGGGCACCATCACCGTCACGGTGACGGACAAGCCGGGCGCGCCCACGAACGTGGTCGCCGAGGCCGTGGGTGCCACCGGCGCGAGGGTGACCTTCGATGCCCCCGCGTCGAACGGCTCGCCCATCACCGGCTACCGTCTCTACGACTCCAGCGGCGCGAAGATCGCTGACTGCCCGAACACCGTGTGCGAAGTGAACGGCCTGAGGACGGGGCAGCAGTACAGCTTCGCGGTGAGTGCGGTGAACGAGCAGGGCGAATCCGCTCGCACCACATCCAACGAGATCACGCCCACCGGCGTCCCGGATCGCCCGGGCGGACCGAGTGTTACCCCCGGCGATGGCGAACTGACGATGACATGGGACGCCCCCAACAACAATGGGTCCCCCATCACCGGCTACACCGTGTACGCGACCGCTGCGACCGGTTCACGCACCTGCACGACGAGTGGGGCTCGCACGTGCACGATCAGCGGTCTCGTGAACGACCAGAACTACACTGTCACGGTCGTCGCGACGAACGCGAATGGTAATTCCCAGGCATCCCCGGGTGTGAATGGCACCCCGAAGGCGACGCGACGCGGCCCCGATCAGCCGGTCATCACGAGCGCCAGCGCCCAGCAGCACGACGGTAATGGCGCTCTGGCGACCATCACCTGGTCCCTGGGGAGCTCCGGCAGCGCCGGATGGGGCCAGACGATTGTGTCGGTCAACGGCACCACCAAGACCCTCTCGGGCGGAACCACCAGCACCCAGATGACCGTTCCCTACGGCGTGGCCCTCACCGTGTACGTGACCGTGAGTAACACGAACGGTGACACGGCGACCTCTCCTGGCTACGTCATTCCAGTGGTCGTCCACGAGGACCCCACTCCTGCCAAGACGACGCCGCTGGCCCCCGACGCACCGCGCCTGGGCCCGCCCTCGGACAACGCCCTGGGCAAGCTCAGGATCTCGAATGCGCGCCTGAAGGAAGGCAACGGCTACACGGTCAACGACCTGGAGCTCTTCTACGCGGACAGCGCGGCGGGGTGCACGGCGCCCGGCAACCCGCTTCGTCTCAACAACGGTGATCGCGGCGACTTCGACATCGGCCCGCTCACCCCGGGCGCGACCATGACCTATTACTTCTGCCAGCGCGGTAAACGTGGCCCGAACGACTATGTCTGGAGCCCGGTCGTCTCGGCCTCCGGCACGGTCGGCAACGGCCAGCGCTCGGGCCCCGATGACGACGAAGACACCACGATCCCCGTGTTCAGCGTGTCGGTCACCCCTTACATCAACAGCGCGTCCGTGTCGTGGACTATCCCCGCCGGCGTCAACCCCGTGCAGACCAGCGTGTGGATTAAAGGAATGGAGGGGTCGACTAAGCAGACGTTCAGTGGTCCGATGACCTCGTGGGCGGTCCAGGGCCTGGCACCAGTCAACCAGTACACGGTTGTCGTCGAAATGGTCGGCGCCGGTGGGTCGCACCGGCAGGTAGAAGCCACCTTCAAGACCACCGAAGCCGCGGAAAATATCGGCGCGACCTTCACCGGAAAAACCACGTGTTCGAACGGGCAGGAATGCGGCTCGATGACGCTGACGGCCAAACGAGCCTCCCAGTTCGGATCGGGCGTCACGCTCATCTGCACGGTCAGCACCGGTCGCCCCGCCCAGGACACCGAATTCCGCTTCTCACGGGACACGCCGAGCATACCGGGTATCCTGACGGAGGCAATCACCGCCAAAGAGCTCAATGCGCGGAACATCGTGAAGAGCTGCCGAGTCGAATAAGACGACCATACTTTCCCCGTTACGAGCAACAAGAGAAACATAGGACAACTCATGACCCTTTCCATTGAGGATGCAACCAGGTTCGCCCAGGTCTTCAAGGGCCTCGTCGACGGCGTGTCCGTGGCGGTGCTGGACAAGCGCCAGGCCGTGCGACTCGCACTCACGACGATGTTCGCCGGCGGCCACCTCCTGCTCGAGGACGCCCCCGGTACCGGCAAGACCGCGCTGGCGCGCGCCATCAGCGCCGTTATCGACGGTACGCACTCGCGCATCCAGTTCACCCCCGACCTGCTGCCCTCGGACATCACCGGCGTCAACATGTTCAACCAGAAGACGGGCGAGTGGGTCTTCCACGCCGGCCCCGTCTTCGCGGAGATCGTCTTGGCCGACGAGATCAACCGAGCGTCGCCCAAGACCCAGTCCGCCCTCCTGGAGGTCATGGAAGAGGCCCAGGTGACGGTCGACGGCGTGCGCCGCCCCGCCCCCCAGCCCTTCATGGTCATCGCGACCCAGAACCCCGTCGAACAGGCAGGCACCTACCCGCTGCCCGAGGCCCAGCTCGACCGCTTCCTCATGAAGACCTCGATCGGCTACCCCTCGCGTAGCGCCATGATCGACGTCCTCGACGGCTCGGCCTCCCCGGACCGCTCGAAGAACCTGCGTCCCCTCGTGACCGGTCAGGACATCGTCGCCTGGGCCGCCCTGGCCTCGGCGAACCACACGGACCGCGCCGTGCTCGACTACGTGGCCGCGCTGGCGGAGGCCACCCGCGAGGACGAGTCCTCGCTGCTGGGCGTGTCCACCCGTGGCGCCATCGGCATGGTGCGCTGCGCCCGCGTGTGGGCCGCCGCGCAGGGCCGTAACTTCGTCCTGCCCGACGACATCAAGGCCCTCGCCGTGCCCGTGTGGGCACACCGCGTCATCGTCGACCCCGACGCCGCCTTCTCCGGCGCGACCGCCGAAGGCATCATTCAGCGTGCCCTGACCTCCGTGCCCGCCCCCGCGGTCGGCGCGTAAGGAACTGGCCGGACACAACGATGACAGGGAAGCGCACGGACACCCCCACGATGGTCTCGCCCCGCAGGGCGAAGGCCGGTCCTTCGCATCCCCTGAAAGCCCTCACCTCGGCGGTCACGCCGATCGGCTGGGCGGTCATCGCCTTCATCATCGCGGGCCTGGTGCTCGCGGTGACGCTCGAATGGGTCGAGGCCCTGGCGTGTGCGCTCGCGGGCGTCGTCGCGCTGGCGCTGGCCGTCCTGCGCGTGGCGTGGCGACCCCCGCACCTCGTCTCGATCCGCGTGCCGAACGAGCGCATCGTCGCCGGCCAGACCGCCGTCGGCGAGATCTCGGTGCGTAACGAGCGCTCTCGCTCCGTGCGTTCGGGCATCATCGAGCTGCCGATCGGCTCGGGCACCGGCGAATTCGTCGTGCCCCCGCTGGGCGCCCACGAGACCTGGGACGAGATGTTCCTGATCTCCTCGCGTCACCGCGGCCTCATCAGCATCGGCCCCGCCCGAGCCGTGCGCTCCGACGCGCTGGGCCTGCTGCGCCGCGTGCGCATGTGGGACGAGCCGGTCGTCCTGCACGTGCACCCTCGTACCGTGCGCGTGCCATTCGACGCGACCGGCTTCCAGCTGGACGTCGAGGGCGTGTCCACCGGCAAGCTCTCCAGTTCCGACGTGTCTTTCCATGCCCTGCGCGACTACGAGCCGGGCGACGACCGGCGCGCCGTGCACTGGCAGTCGACCGCGCGCCTCGGCAAGCTCATCGTGCGCCAGTACGAGGAGACGCACCGCTCGCACCACGTCATCGTCCTGGACACGTCGCGCGACGCGTGGGACTACGAGTCCTTCGAGACCGCGGTGTCTGTCGCGGGTTCGCTGGGCCTAGCGAACCTGCGCGAGTCGCGTCCCGTCTCGCTGACGACGACGGAGTCCTGGCTGCCCTCGGGGCACGCGATGCGGATGCTGGATGCGCTGTCCGAGGTCTCGGCGCGCTCCTTCGGGGACCTGCCCCTGCGCGTGCGCGAGGCCGTGGCCCAGCGCGCCGGCGTCTCCGCGCTCACGCTCATCGTCGGCCCGCAGGTGAGCGATAGCGACGCGGCGCACCTGGCCCGACTGGCACCCATCGACGTGCCCGTCTCCATCATCCGCATCGGTGCCGAGAACGAGCGCGCCCGCCGCGACCTCGGCCGGGGTATCCTGCTTGACTGCTCCACGCTCGACGACCTGCCGCGCATCATCGTTGCTGGAGGCCTGGCATGAGCAGCAACGTCAACACCAAGCCGCGCGCTCAGCGCATCGAGTCGCAGGCCCGGCCCGAGGCAAACGAGACGCACGTCCGTGCGGTGGGAGAGATCCCTGATGCGACCGAGAAGCGTGATCGCGGCGCGGGCGAGCAGTCCTCGGATGCCCCCAAGCCCAAGACGACGCGCAACCGCCTGCTGACGATCACGCAGCGCTTTGCGACGTATCGCACGCGACTGCCGATCTGGTCGCTCCTGATCCTCGCGCTGCTCTTCGTCGGCCCCGTCGCCGCCTTCGAACCCGTCTTCGGCGGGGGAGTGGGTGCCATCGCCGCGGGAGCGGGCGTCATCTGCGGCCTCGCACTGTCCGCCGCCTCGACGCGCTGGCGCTGGGACGGCGTGACGAGCGTGCTCAGCGTCGTAGTCACCTACTTCCTGCTCGGAAGCGCGGCCGCGCTGCGCTCCGAGGCCCTCTTCGGCCTCCTGCCGACCGGCAAGACGCTGCAGGTCATGGTCCTGGGTTCCTTCCGCGCATGGAAGGACCTCCTGACGCTGACGGCACCCGTGTCGGTCTACTCCGGCCCCGCCCTCGTGCCGTGGATGAGCGGCCTCGTCCTGGCCTTCCTCGCCGGCATCATCACCGCGCGCTTTGGCCGCGCGGTCCTGGGCTCCATCCCCGTCGTCCTGATGGGCGTCATCTCCGTCTTCTTTGGACTGTCGCGCCACACCCTGCCCCTGTGGGTGGTGCTGGCTTGGTGGGCGCTCCTGGCAGCCTGGTGGGCGGTCGCCGCGCAGTATCAGCGCATCACCCTGGGCCAGGACGTCCTCGTGGGCCGCTCGAGCGCGCCCGGCGCGGACAACACCCTCGGGCGTCATTCCCGCTCGACCGTCTACGTGTGGACCCGGGTCATGGGTGCGCTCGCGGTGCTCGCGATTTCCGTGGGTATTGCGCTGCCCGCAGCGTCCTACTTGGGGTCCTCGGGGACGCGCGTCGTCGGCCGTGACCTCGTTCAGCCGCCCCTGGATATTCAGGCCTATCCCTCGCCGATGGCATCGTTCCGCCACTACACGACGGACCTGAAGGATGAGACCCTCCTGACCGTGTCCGACCTGCCCGAGAACCAGCGCGTGCGCATCGCCGCCATGGACGTCTACGACGGCACGACCTTCGGCATGACGAACAAGCGCGATGACGCGCACACCGGCTATATTCCGGTCGAAACGACGATCCCCGGGCGCCCCGAGGGCAACTCCATCGTCACGGTGGAGACCACCGGCATGTCCGGTCCGTGGGTACCCATCCTGGGTGCGCCCTCGCAGATCACCTTCACGGGTCCTCATGCGAGCGCCCAGAAGGAAGGCCTGTTCGTCGACACATGGTCGAACGCCGCGCTGACGACCGGCCCCGCGGGGACGATGAGCTACTCCGTGACGACCACCTTCACGGCCCCCGTGCGCGACGAGGACGTGGCGACCCTGGCGGTCGCGCCCTTCACGATGGCGGACACCAACGTTCCCGAGGCCGTCGCGACGAAGGCAGCCGAAATCACACAGAACGCGTCCACCGCGCTGGCCGCCGCGCGCGCGATTGAGCACTACCTGTCGACGAACGGCTTCTACCTCAACGAGAACACGCAGTTCTCGCGCCCCGGCGTGCGCGCCGACCGCCTCGAGCGCATGCTCTCCGACGACAACAACCTCATCGGTGACGACCAGCAGTACACGGCGCTGATGGCGCTGATGCTGCACCAGCTGGGCATTAACGCGCGCGTGGTCATGGGCGCCTACCCGGAGGGCGGCTCCCAGGGCGGCGGCGCGACGCTGCGCGGTTCCGACATTCGCGCGTGGGTCGAGGTCGAGTTCGCGGGTGGCAACTGGGTCGTCTTCGATCCGACGCCGCCGCGCGATCACACGCCGCAGACGCAGGTCCCCAAGCCTCGGTCCGTGCCGCGTCCGCAGGTCCTGCAGCCGCCGGAGCCTCCGGAGGCTCCCGCCGAGCTGCCGCCGACGACGCGCGACCAGAACGCTGATCCGATGACTCCTCCGGCCGCCCCCTTCCCGTGGGGCGTCGTCGCCGGCATCGCGGGTGGTTTCCTGCTCGTGCTGCTTCCCCCGCTGCTCATCCTGCTCTACAAGGCGGGCCGCCGGAGGCGTCGCCGCCGCGCTGCGGCCGCCCAGGCGCTCGTTGGCTCGTGGGATGAGGTCGTCGACCTCGCCGCAGACTCGGGCCTGCGTATCGACGTGGGTCGCACCAGGCAGGAGACCGCCTGGTCGCTGGCCTCGCAGTGGGAGCTCGGCGAGGACCCGGGCGACCCCTTCACGCTGGTGACGGGCGAGGTGCGCCACGGGGACGACGGGTCGACGGACTCCGTGGAAATCGACGAGGCCGTGGCTGGCAAGGGCCGCTACGTGATCGATGGCTGGAGCCGCTTCGGTGACGACGTGCCAGCACCGGTCGTGATCGCGCGCTACGCGGACGTCGCGAACTTCGCGTCCAACGGTGCCTCCCGTGACCGCGCGCGTGACGCGTGGGAGCAGGTGGGTGCCCTGCGCGCCCAGGTGGGCAAGCGCGCCGGATTCTTCGTGCGCATTCGCCGCGCGCTGTCGCTGCGCAGCCTGCGCATGCGCCGTAAGCTGCGCCTGAGCGCGTCCATCGCACGCACGATGCATGAGGAGGAGGATCGTTGACGCCCCCGGTCGCGGGCCTGAAGGGCCCTGATATTCCCGGCTTCCGATGGGTGCGCCCGCTCGGTCAGGGCGGCTTCGCCGACGTCTTCCTCTATCGTCAAGAGCTGCCGAGCCGCGAGGTGGCCATCAAGGTCGTGCGTACCCAGGGCGATGAGCGCGGCACGAAGGAACTGCACCGCGAGGCCGACGCGATGACGCTGCTCGCCGGCCACCCCTCGGTCGTCGAGCTGCACGGCGTGGGGACGACGGCCGACGGTCGCGCGTACCTGATCATGGAGTATTGCCCGGTCGCGGACCTGCTCACGCAGGTGCGTGCGCGCCCGATGCCGCTCGACAAGGCCCTCGACACGATGATTAAGATCAGCGGCGGCGTGGAGATGTTCCACCGCCAGGGCTACGTGCATCGCGACATTAAGCCGTCGAACATCATGCTGGACTCCTACGGCAAGCCGGTGCTCGCGGACTTCGGCGTCGCCTCGAAGGTGGGTCAGCTCGAGGTTGGCGCCTTCGATGGTTTCTCGGTGCTGTGGGCACCCCCGGAGCAGCAGGATGTGAATTCCCCGGCCTCGCCCCTGCAGGACGTGTGGGCGCTGGCTGCGACGACGTGGACCTTCGTGACGGGGCGCAGCCCCTTCGAGGATCCGATCGGTGATAACTCGGCTGCGTCGATCGCGAACCGCGTGCAGCGCGGACGCATGCGTGGCCTCGGGCGTGCGGATGCCCCGGCGGAGTTGGAGCGCGTGCTGCGTGCCGCGATGACGATCGACCCGGCCGAGCGTACGCCCTCGGCGATGGAGTTCGGTCAGGGCCTGCAACGCGTCCAGAAGGAGCTGGGCCTGCCGCGCACCGAGATGGAGATCAAGGAGAAGCGCTCCAAGGCCTCGGCTCACACCGCGGGCGACCAGAAGACGCGCCTGCGCGGGGCGCCCGTCATCGATCCGGATAAGACGCGCCTGCGCTCGAACTCGTACTCCTTCGAGGGCGGGGCTGGTTCCGGCGGCGTCGAGGCGGTTGCGGACTCGTGGAAGATCGAACGATCCGGGGACGCGGACGAGGTCTCGGCTCGTCGCGTCGTCGAGGATCCCTCGGCGGCCAAAAAGGGGATGTCCCCGGTCGCCGGCGTGCTCCTGGCGCTGCTGGCCGCGGTGATCGCGGCCGGCCTCATCGTGGGAATGTTGCGCGGCCAAGGCTCGTTCACGCGCATCTCTCCCGCACCTGAGACGACGAGTGCTTCCCCGGCCCCCGGTGACGCGTTGGGTTCAGCTCCCCCGCAGGTGTCGGGCTTGTCCGGGCAGTACTCCGACGGAATGGTGACCTGGACGTGGACCGCTCCCGACGGGCCCTCGCCCCAGGACATCCTGTACGCCTACGAGGGCTCGGGGGCTGCCGGGGCGTCGCGCGGTCGCGTGGAGTCGACGAGCGTGACGGTCGATGGTGCGAGCGGGCAGAACTGCATCGAGATCACGACCGTGTCGCGCTCGTCCGGTCGCATGTCCGACCCGGTGCAGGCCTGCGTGGAGGCCCCGTGACGTACTACGATCAGTCGGTTTGCTTTTTTCGTCCGCTCTCTGCTCTTGTCGGACGAGACCCTGGTCACGCCGGGTGTAAAATGGTTAGTATCGCGCGCAGTCCCTCGCGCTCAACGCAGCTAAAGGATGAAGGTTCATGTCTCTAGAGGAACATGCGGAACGGCCCGCAGTTCGATGGGGCGCCTCGACCGATATCGGTCCGGTTCGCTCCGAGAACGAGGACTCCTGGCTGGCGGTTCCTCCGGTCTTCGCCGTCGCCGACGGAATGGGTGGCCACCTAGGTGGGGCCCAGGCCTCGTCGAAGGCCGTTATTACCCTGCAGGAGTTTCTGAGCTCGGACCGCCTCGGGAATCGCCCCGTTGATCTGGTGGATCTGTCCGTCGCGATCGACGCGGCGGCTAACGCGGTGGCGTCGCTGGCGCCCGCCGATAATCCGATGAGCGCGCCCGGCACGACCCTGTCGGGGCTCATGGTGCTGCGCACCGCCGAGGGGCCCTACTGGCTCTCATTTAACGTGGGTGATTCGCGCGCCTATGTCGTGGGCGGCGGTGGCATCCGCCAGCTCACGCACGATCACTCGGCGCTGCAGGAGGCGCGCGACCTCGCGGCCACCTCCGGGGCACCTCGTGTGATCCCTCCCGCGAATGTTGTGACGAAGGCCCTGGGTGCCGGGCAGACCGGAAGTGTGAAAGCCGACTACACAATCATGCCGCTGGAAGAAGGCGACCGGGCCGTCATCTGTACAGACGGGGTGCACGGCGTCCTGAGCGATTCGCAAATTCATGCGGTTGTTGCGGCTGGCGACGGCCCGCAGGGGACGGCCGACAGACTCGTGCGCGCCTCACTGGAGACGGGAACGCGGGACAATACGACCGCCGTTGTAGTTTACGCAGGAACCAAATCACGAGTAACATTGACATCGAATGTCATGAATCGGATGATTCAACCAGTACGTCCGGCGTCGATTGAGACCGCTCGCCGGGTCCCTCGTAGAGAAGGCAGTAACTGATGCTTCAGATTGGACGCTTCCTGTGCCGCGGGCAGGGCGCGATGCTCGTCACGGGTCCCCTCGGCGCGGCGCTGGTTCCGCTCGACTTCGCGGACTCTGCGGCCGACGTGGTGTGGGGACGCGCCGACACCCAGGCGTGGCTGTCCCACGTCCAGGCTGAGAAGGGCGACGCCCTCCTGCTGGACTGCGCCGGCGAGCAGCCCTACCTGACGGTCCTCGGCAGCATTCAGCTGCGCATGCGCGCCGCCGGCCAGATCACCGAGCAGGTCTGGACCGACCCGATCTGGGCCTGGCCCTTCAACCCCGGCGAGTGGCAGACCTTCGAGGCCACGATCATTGACGGCGACGAGGTCACGTGGATGGTGCCCGCCGCCGATCGCGTCGAGGCTGGCGAGATCCGCATCGGCCGTGCGCTCGACGAGGTCGAGGCCCTCGCCTCGATGCCCGTCGACACGATGGGCTTCCTTATCAACCCCGACATTCCGGACCACGAGCGCCGCGCGCGTCGCGACGCCCGCGAGGAACTGCCGGAACCCTCCACGCGCACGTCGTCCGTGGATCTGGCCGCCGTCGAGGCCCAGTTCCTCGCCGCGACCAGCAACGGCCCGGTGTCGCTGCGCCCCGCCTCGCGCACCCCCGACGCCGAGGAGGTTCCCGAGGCCGCCGCCGAGCACGTCGAGGAGCCCCCCGAGGAGGTGCCTGCGAAGGAGCCCGAGCAGCCCTCCGGCGAGCTCTACGTCGTCGCCGACGCCGAGGAGCCGCCGGTCGATACGGCCGAGTCCGCCGAGCGCCAGGGCGGTTTTGGTGAGTCCGGTACCCCGGCCTCGTCCGAGGTTGTTGCTGAGCCTCCTGTCGCTGAGCCTCCCGCCATCCCCGAGGCCATGAGCGCCGAGGGCCTGGCCGGCCTGGGTGCTGAGACCGACACCGAGGCGACCATCCTGCGCCTCGCCCCCGCGAACTCCGGCCCCGCTGCCCCCGTCGCCTTCCTGATTCACGGCGGCACCGTGCCCGTCGAGGTCTCCCGCGACGTCGTCATCGGCCGCGACCCCGATGCCCGTGCGCTGACCGGCCGCCCCGTGGCCACGGTCCTGCGCGTGCCCAGCCCCGAAACCGAGATTTCCCGTTCGCACTGCGCCGTCATGATGACGACGCCCGGCTCGTGGGCCCTCATGGACCTGGGCAGCGCGAACGGCACCGTTCTGCGTCACGCCGACGGCTCGTTCCAGGACGTCACCCCCATGGTGACGATCGCCCTGAACGACGGCGACCTCATCGACGTGGGCGAGGGAACCACGATCGAGTTCCGCGTGCGCTGACATCGTTTATCGATGCTGGTGGGGTGGGCCTGGCGGCCTGCCCCACCAGCATTTTTCTGTCTTTTCCGAGGGGGAGGGGGGAGCGCGTGGCTGCCCCGGCCTCGTCTGTGACGCGCATATGTCAGAACAATCATACGGCGGGGCGTCTCGAAGTGACCTAGGTCCCTTGAAGCGTGTATTCTTACCCCTGGTAGCGGCCCGTCGATGGGCCGGACATCGCAAACACGGAAGTTGAGGACCACGATGGTCAAGTATGTGTACGACTTCTCCGAGGGTGACAAGTCCATGAAGGACCTGCTCGGAGGAAAGGGAGCCAACCTTGCCGAGATGACGAAGCTCGGCCTGCCCGTTCCCCCCGGCTTCACGATCACCACCGAGGCGTGCCGTGCATACCTCAAGGACTCCACGGTTCCCGAGTCGTTGGCCACCGAGGTCACCCGCGCCCTGCGCGGCGTCGAAGACCAGATGGGTCGCCACCTGGGCGACCCCTCCGACCCGCTCCTCGTCTCCGTGCGAAGCGGCGCGAAGTTCTCCATGCCCGGCATGATGGAAACCGTCCTGAACATCGGCCTCAACGATGAGTCGGTCCTCGGCCTCGCGGCCGTTAGCGGTAACGAGCGCTTCGCGTGGGACTCCTACCGCCGCCTCATCCAGATGTTCGGCAAGACCGTCCTCGACATTGACGGCGACCTCTTCTCCGACGCCCTCGACGACCTCAAGGCCGCACGCGGCGTCAAGGGCGACACCGAGCTGAACGCCGAGGACCTCAAGGGCCTCGTCGAAACCTTCAAGGGCATCGTCAAGGAACAGACCGGCCACGACTTCCCGCAGGACCCCCGCACCCAGATGGACATGGGCATCGAGGCCGTGTTCCGCTCCTGGAACACCGAGCGCGCCCGCATCTACCGCCGCCGCGAACGCATCCCCCACGACCTGGGCACCGCCGTCAACATCTGCACCATGGTGTTCGGCAACATGGGTGAAAACTCCGGCACCGGCGTGTGCTTCACCCGCGACCCCTCCTCCGGCCACTCCGGCGTCTACGGCGACTACCTGGAGAACGCGCAGGGCGAGGACGTCGTCGCCGGCATCCGCAACACCCTGGCCCTGTCCGACCTCGAGCGCATCAACAAGCCCGTTTACGACGAGCTGCGCGCCATCATGCGCAAGCTTGAGACCCACTACCGCGACATGTGTGACATCGAGTTCACGATCGAGCGCGGCAAGCTGTGGATGCTCCAGACCCGCGTCGGCAAGCGCACCGCCGCCGCCGCGTTCCGTATCGCCACCCAGCTCCTCGGCGAAAAGCTCATCACCCGCGACGAGGCCCTGGGCCGCGTCACCGGCGACCAGCTCACCCAGCTGATGTTCCCGCAGTTCGACGCCAAGGCCGACAAGGACCTCATCGCTCGAGGCATGGCCGCCTCCCCGGGTGCCGCCGTCGGCAAGATCGCCTTCAACAATGCCCAGGCCATTGAAGCCGCCAGCGAAGGCGTCAAGACCGTCCTCGTGCGCCGCGAGACCAACCCCGACGACCTGCCCGGCATGGTCGCCGCCGAGGGCGTCCTTACCGCGCGCGGCGGTAAGACCTCGCACGCTGCCGTCGTCGCCCGCGGCATGGGCAAGACCTGCGTGTGTGGTGCCGAGTCCCTCGTTATCGACGAAGCCGCCGGCACCGTCACCATCGGTGACCTCGTCCTGACCGCCGACGACACCATCGCCATCGACGGCCAGACCGGCGAAATCTTCCGCGGCGAGGTCCCCGTGACCGACTCGCCCGTCACCACCTACCTCGCCGAAGGCCTCGAGGCCGGCCTCGCCGCCGCCGGCGAAGACGCGGGCACCCGCGAGCTCGTCGAAGCCGTCGACAAGCTCCTGTCCCACGCCGACAAGGTCCGCCGCCTGCGCGTGCGCGCCAACGCCGACACCCCCCTCGACTCCAAGCGCGCCATCGAGTTCGGTGCCGAGGGCATCGGCCTGTGCCGCACCGAGCACATGTTCCTGGGTGAGCGCCGCCCGCTCGTCGAGCGCGCCATCCTCTCCGCCCCCGAGTCCGACGAGCGCCAGGCCGCCTTCGACGAGCTCGAGAAGCTGCAGAAGCAGGACTTCCTCGAGATGCTCGAGGTCATGGATGGCAAGTCGATGACCGTGCGCCTCATCGACCCGCCGCTCCACGAGTTCATGCCCGCCCTCATCGAGCTGGAGACCAAGGTTGCCGTCGGCAAGGCCACCGGCACCCTCGACCCCGCCGACGAGGCCATGCTCGTCGAGGTTCGCCGCATGCACGAGCAGAACCCCATGCTCGGCCTGCGCGGCGTGCGCCTGGGCATCTATCTGCCCGGCCTGTTCGCCCTGCAGATGCGCGCCCTGTGCGAGGCGGCCGCGCAGCTCGTGGGCCGCGGCCTCGACCCGCGCCCCGAGATCATGGTTCCGCTCGTCGGCTCCGTGCGTGAGCTCCAGCTCGTGCGCGAAGAGGCCGAAGGCATCATCGCTTCCGTCGCCTCCTCCCGCGGCGTCGACCTGTCCGGCGTCTCCATCGGCGCCATGATCGAGCTGCCGCGCGCCGCCATGACGGCCGAGGACCTCGCCGAGGAAGCCGACTTCTTCTCCTTCGGCACCAACGATCTGACGCAGACCGTGTGGGGCTTCTCGCGCGACGACGTCGAAGGCGTGTTCTTCCCGCAGTACATCGAGGCCGGCATCTTCGGCGTCTCCCCCTTCGAGTCCATCGACGTCCACGGCGTGGGCACCCTGGTCTCCGAAGGCGTGCGCCGCGCCCGCTCCACCAAGCCGAACATCAAGCTCGGCGTGTGTGGCGAGCACGGTGGCGACCCGCAGTCGATCCACTTCTTCCATGGTGTGGGCCTGGACTACGTGTCCTGCTCCCCGTTCCGCGTCCCCGTCGCCCGCCTCGAGGCCGGCCGCGCCGCGGTCGAGGATCACGTGGACATGACCGCCTGATCGCTGGTGGCGCCGTTGCTTTGATGAGCGCGGTGCCGATCCGCGCGGTGCCGTCTTTCTGATCGGCGCTGACTGAGTGGCGAGGCCGTGGCCGGGAAACCGGTCGCGGCCTCGTTACGTTGTTGGTGCCGGTGGTGTTGCGGCCCCACGGGTGTTCCGGGCACCGGAGGTCCCGGCCGCCCGCGAGGCTAGGCATCCTCACTTCGTTCGGTGCCGCGCCTCGAAGCCCGCCCGTGCCCTCCGGTCCCTCCGGCACCCTCCACACCAGTGGGGCCTGGTGTGCTCGTGGGCGGCGGCCCTCCCGTTGGGCCGGGCTGCCCGTTGGGCCGGGCTGCCCGTTGGGCCGGGCTGCTTGGTGTGCCCGTGGGCGGCGGCCCGCCCGCGAGATCGCTACACGCGAGCTTCGCTCGGCGCGTCGGCTCGATGTCCGGCCAGGCCCTGTCGCCACCCACGGGCACCGCAGCCAGGCCCGTCTGTCGTCCGGCAATTTCGCATGCAATTCTCCTGAGTGTATTTCAAGTGTTGAAATCTAATCGTTGATATTCTGCGGTTTTTGAGCGTGCGTCGATTCGTGTCGTGGGGGAATTGCATGCGAAATTTGTTTGGGGCTGGGTTATGTCGCCGCCCACGGGTGCCGCGGCGTGGTCCTACCAACCGGCCGAAGCTCGCACCGCGGCCGGGTCCCGTTATCCACGGGTGCCGCGGCCTGGCCCCCCGGTTCCTCCGGTGCCTTCCGCACTAGTAGGGCGTGCCGTGCTGTCGTGGCTAGCCCCAACTCTGCCTCGCAATCGGTACAAAATTCTCCCTGCTCAGCTTCTTGGTGGTGAGAACGGTATAAAACTCTCCCTGCATGCAGAAAAAGCGCCAAATTGAGCTATTTCGGGTGTGCAGGGAGAGTTTTGTACCGGATATGCGGCGAGGGTGGGTGTGCTGGGAGAATTTTGTACCGGATATGCGGCGAGGACGGGTGTGCGGGGAGAGTTATGTACCGGATATGCGGCGAGGGCGGGTGTGCTGGGAGAGTTTTGTACCGGATATGCGGCGAGGACGGGTGTGCAGGGAGAGTTTTGTACCGGACGTGTGCCGTGCAGCTCGTGCTGGGAGAGTTTTGTACCCAAGGGGCCCGGCGTGGTTGTTGTTAGGCGAATAATGTCTTGCTCTGGCGTAGTGCTCGTGCCAGTTGCTGGGCTATAGCAGCGCCCTGGCACCGCTCATGGGCAGTGCGGCCGAGTCCTCCGTGTCCTGGCGTTCTCCGCGCCGGCGATGGGGGTTTTGCACTACACGAAGCCCTCTTACGGAGTGTCGCCGGCGTGTCGAACCCTCGTGTAGTGCAATTCCCCCCGATTGGTGGCGGCGCGCCCGTCCAAAAACAGCGGACGTGCAGCAACGCCCCGCCCGGGCTCGGGCGGGGCGTCACGACATCCAGCAATCAGGCGTTCTGCAGCGCTCCCTGCGCGGCGAACATGAGGATCACCATGATTGTGTTGTTGAGCGCGTGGAACAGCCACGAGTAGGCGACGTTCTTCCCGGACTTCACGTACACGAGCGTCAAAACGATGCTGAGCGGCAGGTAGGAGAAGAAGTCCTGCCACTGATGGCTGTGCATGTAGGCGAACAGTGCCGCTGAGATCGATGCGACGAGCCACGTGGGGGCGTACGCGCTGAGCTTGCCGATGAGGATGTGGCGGAAGAAAATCTCCTCAATCACGGGCACGCCAACGGTCACGAAGAAGGAGAACGCCAGGCCAAGGGTCCCGTCATACAGGGCGTTGATGACCTGCTGCTGGTTTTCGGCAACTGGCGGGTTGCCTCCGTAGAGCGCGAAACGGACGGAGGCCTGAACGATGACGACCAGGAGCCACAGGCCGAAGAGGAGCGCGATCTTGCGCACGGGGCGCGTGCGCAGGTAGGAAAATGCGGGAAAAAACTCGCGTGCGAAGAACGCGAGGACGAGGATCAACAAAACCGTGTCGATCGCCAGGTTGATGGCGGTCAGGTCCCACGACTCGGGGAAGATCCATGTCGGCACTCCCACCAGGAAGAACGCGGCGTAGGGGATCCCGAAGATCGCGATGCGCACCCACTCGGCACGCGTGGGGCGCATGGGGGACGAGGCCGGGGCCGGCTCGCTCTCCACGGTGCCGTCGCGCAGGGGGAGGGGGGCCGCGGACGCGGGGCCCTGCGGGCTTGCGTCGGCCACGGGGGATGTTGGCGTCGCGCTCAAGGGCTGGGCATTCGGATCGGTTGTCATGGGTGGTTTCCTCTTCCTGTCGTCGATGGTGCTGCCCAATATTCTGACAGAGTTTGAAACAAAGTAATGAGCGCGCGTTGTTGTGAGTGTTGGTTGCCGCGCGTGTTTGTGGCGGGCGAAGGTTGCGGTTCGCCAAGGCCTGAGCTTCGGGTGATCGGCGCGCGAGTGATGGTAGTCGCGTGCGGGTGTTGGGTGTCTGTGTTTTCGTTGCAACCGCACTATTTTTATGGCATTGCGTCAGCAAGTGACAATCCTGGGTCCTTGGTCCCCGAATGGCGGCGTACATGCGCGCTAAACACCGTCACAGCATGATCACAATTTAGGACAACCTAAACGGACTACTTTCCACCTGGGCGAGATGTGGCTACGCTCAATGGTTAGGGATTCCATCATCCCGGCGTTACCTAATCGCCGGATCGTCAGGAGGCAAGCGGTGTCAGTGCTTCGCGCTCACGCAGGCAGTATGTGTGCTCACGCAGGCAGTATTCGCGCTCACGCGCGCAGTGTTGGTCAGCGACTTAGTCGCGTTCTTATCGTGGCCGTGATGGCGGCCCTGGCCGTGGCGATGTTCGCCTCGCCCTCGCGCGCCGCTGATCAGACGTGGAGCGATGTGTCGACCACGATCAACGGCCTGATCGACGAAGGTGTGTCCACCTTCAAGGCGGGCGACGCCAAGGGCGGCAAGGACAAGATCAACGACGCCTACTACAAGCACTACGAGATCACCGGCATGGAGAAGCAGGTCATGGCCCGCATCTCCGGCTCGCGCGTCTCCCAGGTGGAGATGGAGTTCTCCCTCCTCAAGAAGGCCATGACTGACGCCGACAGTGCGGGCGTTGACAGTCACGCCACAACCCTCAAGCAGTACATGGTCGAGGACGGTGCCTCCCTGGACGGCGTGGCTCCGGGCTCGGCAGCCCAGGCCTCGTCGGACGATTACAGCCCCGGCGCGTGGGGTGAGGTCGCCAAGACCATCAACGGCATCCTTCAGGACGGCGCCAACGCCTACAAGGGCGGCGACGCCAAGGCCGGTAAGGACAAGGTCAACGAGGCCTACTACAAGCACTACGAGATCACCGGCATGGAGAAGCAGGTCATGAGCCGCATCTCCGGCTCGCGCGTCTCCCAGGTGGAGATGGAGTTCTCCCTCCTCAAGAAGGCCATGACCGATAACGACTCGGCCGCGGTCGACCAGCACCTCTCGACGCTGACGAACTACATCCGCGAGGACGCCAACAGCCTCGACGGCTACACCGGCAAGGCCGCCGACAAGACCGCCGACGGCTCGGGCACATCCCCGTGGATCGCCCAGTTCCTGCCCTCCCTCCTCGTGATCCTGCGTGAGGGCATGGAGGCGATCCTCGTCGTCGCCGCGGTCCTGGCCTACCTGGCCAAGGCCGGTCACAAGAACAAGGCACCCATCGTGTGGGGCGGCGTGGCGCTCGCCTTCGGCCTGTCCATCGGCCTGGCCTTCCTCTTCAGCTACGTCACCTCCCTGGCGGGCGCGAACCAGGAGCTCCTCGAGGGCTTCGCCGCGCTCTTCGCGGTCGTCATGCTGATCTGGGTGTCCAACTGGATGATCAACAAGTCCTCCAACAAGGCGTGGGACGAGTACATCAAGAAGCAGACGGACGCCTCGCTGAGCAGCGGCTCCCTGCTGGGCCTCGCCTTCATCTCCTTCCTGGCGGTCCTGCGCGAGGGTGCCGAGACGATCCTGTTCTACGTCCCGATCGTCGCCGCCGCGGGCGACAAGGTCCACTATGTGTGGATCGGCCTGGCGGTCGGCCTCGTGGCCCTCGTCATCATCTACCTGCTCATCCAGTTCGCGGCGGTGCGCATCCCGCTGCGCCCCTTCTTCACCATTACCTCGCTGCTGATGGCCTTCATGGCCATCACGTTCACGGGTTCTGGTATCGGGGAACTCCAGGAGGCGGACGTCGTGTCCCTGACGCCCATCTCCGGCTTCCCCACCATCGACCTCTTGGGGATCTACCCCCGAGTGGAGAACCTGGCCGCGCAAGCCATCGTTCTCGCCATCATCGTCGGTCTCTACTTCTTCGGAAAAGCTCGCCTCGCCCGCGAGGCCGCCGCCCAGTCGCGGGCCGAGGAATGACATCAGTCGAGCGACACCGACTTTTCACCCAACCAACACGCACAGGAGATCATCACATGAAGCGTTCTCTGTTCCGCGTCGGCGCGGCCCTGGCCACGCTGGCCCTCGCAGGCACCCTGGCTGCCTGCTCCAACAACTCCTCCTCGTCCTCCAGCGAGAAGCCCGCGGGGCCGGCCTCGGCCTCGGCTGACTCGGGTGCCGCCGCCCCCGGTGAGGATGCTGGCTTCGAAGAGCAGCCCCTCGGCGACGACGTCCACGTTGGCCCGCTCGTCGTGGGTGGCGTCTACTTCCAGCCCGTCGACATGGAGCCCGAGGTGGGCACCCCGGCCGCCGAGTCCTCGATGCACATTGAGGCCGATATCTCCGCCGCCGCCGACAACAAGCTCGGCTTCGGTGCGGGCGACTTCATCCCCGGCCTGACCGTCGACTACACGATCAAGGACAAGTCCGGCGCGACCGTCCAGGAGGGCACGCTCATGCCGATGAACGCCTCCGACGGCCCGCACTACGGCCTGAACCTGCCCAAGCTCGACGCCGGCACCTACGACGTGACCTTCTCGATCAAGCCTCCCACGGGCTGGCTGCTGCACACCGACAAGACCACGGGTGTTGAGGGCCGCTTCTGGACCGAGCCGCTCGTCGCCGAGTTCCCGGATTGGCAGTGGGATCCCACGGCCGTCTCCTGGTGATCGACGCGCACACTTCGCGGGGCCGAGGTCGTGGTTCCTTTCTGGGACTGCTGGCCTCGGCCCTCGCCCCGTGAGGGGACTAGAATCGACACCGTAGCTACGACTTCGGTGAACCTTTATTTCGGGAGGAAAGCCAATGCTTCAGCAGATGAGCGAAGCAACCTTGACGTTGCTGTTGACGATGCTCGCCGTCGGTGCCGTCATCCGCTTCATGCCGGCCGCCGGGCATGGTCGCCGCGGCAAGAAGGCGCGGTCGCTAGCGGTGTGGGCCGGTATTGGCCTGGGTATGATCTCCTCCCTGGTCTTGACGGTGATCAACGTCGAAGCCCCCAAGGCCGTGAACCGCCAGACCGTCGGCCTGTTCACGCTCCCCGCCGCGGTTGTTCTCGCGCTGCTCTTCCTCGCGCTGGTCGCGCTGCGTTCGCGCCGCGTGCGCTCCCTCCTGCCCGGCGATGGTGACGACGAGGCCCGGGCGGCCTCGTCGATGGAGACCGCGGTGAGCGGCGATACGCTCCTGCGCATCGTCGGTGCCCTCTACATCGCGGCCGTCCTGTTCCGCGCCGTTCCCACCGCCATGAACCAGGCCGTCATGATGCTCTCGGGCGGCGTCGAGATCTACTCCAGCCAGGTTGTCCTCGCGATCCTCGGATATACGCTGGCCTGGCTGCTCGTCAGCTTCGTCGCCTGGGTGTCCTACCGCCTGTGCGCTTGGAATAACCGCGTGTGGCCGGCGGCCTTCATCATGGTCGCCCTGCTAGCCAACCACTCCCTGATGATCGTGCGCATCCTCAAGGCCAAGCGCTGGATCTCGATCCCCAAGGACGCGTGGAACACCATCTCCTGGTTCATTAACCACGAGGCCGTCTTCACGCTTGCCGCGGGCCTGGCCCTGTGCGCCGTCGTGGTGCTCACGTGGCTGGCCTCGCGCTCGATCCCGACCGTGGGGGCCAACCCCGCCGAGGGGCGCCTGGGCCGCGCGCGCTCGCGCCTCTACAAGTCCATGGCGGGCACCGCCGCCCTCGGTTACCTGTGCGGCGCGCTGCTCATCACCGTCGGCGTCGCCTACGGCAGCCAGGAGGTCGAGCTGTCCGCGCCCGAGTCGTTCAGCGTCGTCGACGACCAGGTGAGCGTCAACCTCGCCGACATTTCCGACGGCCACCTGCACCGCTACGAGTACACGACCTCGGGCGGCGTGAAGGTGCGCTTCATCGTCATCCAGAAGTCCGGCTCCTCCTTCGGCGTGGGCCTGGACGCGTGCGATATCTGCGGCCCCACCGGCTACTACGAGAAGGACGGCAAGGTCATCTGCAAGCTGTGTGAAGTGGCGATGAACATCGCGACCATCGGCTTTAAGGGCGGCTGCAACCCGATCCCCATCGACTACAAGGTCTCCAACGGCACGCTGACCGTGCCGATCTCGGCTCTCGAGGCCTCGGCCTCCATCTTCGCGAAGTAAGGGGATCGCGTGTTCTTCCGAATGCTGCGCGGCGCCCTCACGAGGCGCGGTAACCGCCACCTGATGATCGCCCTCACCGTGGCGCTGGGCGCCTGCGTCGCCACGTCCATGCTCTCCGTCATGTTCAACGTGGGCGACAAAGTCAACCAGGAACTCAAGTCCTACGGCGCCAACATCGTCGTGCGCCCCCAGGGCGCGGCCGTCCTCGACGACCTGTACTCCACAGGCGAGACCACCGAGTCCCGTTCCTACCTGCGCGAGGACGAGCTCGGCAACATCAAGACGATCTTCTGGACCTACAACATCCTCGACTTCGCGCCCCTGCTGAGCGTGTCCGCCACGGACGCGAGCGGCGAGCACGTGCCCACGACCGGCACCTGGTTCAGCCACCACCTCGAGCTGGCCACCGGCGAGAGCGTCGAAACCGGCCTCGACAAGCTGCGCGGCTGGTGGGGCATCGAGGGCTCGTGGCCCGCAGACGACGACGAGAACGGCGCCCTCGTCGGCACCACCTACGCGGCCGCCCACGGCCTCGGCGTCGGCGACACCTTCACCCTCACCCGCGAGGGGATCACGCGCGAGTTCACCGTGCGCGGCATCCTCACCAGCGGCGACGACGCCGACCGCGGCGTGTACATCCAGCTGGCGCAAGCCCAGGAGCTCCTGCAGCGCGAGAACGTCGTCGGCAGCGTCGAGGTTTCCGCCCTGACCACGCCCGACAACGACCTCGCGCGCAAGGCCGCGAAAAACCCGAACTCGCTGAGCGTGTCCGAGAAGGAAACCTGGTACTGCACCGCCTACGTCTCCTCGATCGCCTACCAGATCGAGGAAGTCATGACGGACTCCGTGGCACGCCCGGTCCGCCAGGTCGCCGAGTCCGAAGGCACGATCCTGGAGAAGACCCAGCTGCTCATGGTCCTCGTGACCATCCTGGCGCTCATCGCCTCGGCCCTGGCCATCGCGAACCTGGTCACCGCCGGCGTCATGGAGCGCTCCAGCGAAATCGGCCTCATGAAGGCCGTGGGCGCGAAAGATAAACAGATCATCTCGCTGTTCCTGACGGAGACGATCATCGTCGGCCTGGCCGGTGGGGTCCTCGGCTACGGAGGAGGCATTGTGCTCGCCCAAGCGATCGGCTACATGGTGTTCCACTCGTCGATCGCGTTCGTGCCCGTCGTCGTCGGCCTCGTCGCCGTCCTCGTGATCCTCGTCGTCCTGGGAGCCTCCATCCCGGCGATCCGCTACCTGCTGCGCCTCAACGCGGCTGAAGTCCTGCACGGAAGGTGATGCCCATGTCCAGACGAGCAATGTTCTGGCGGATGGTTATCTCCTCCATCCTGCGCCGACGCTCCCGCGTCCTTATCGCGATTCTCGCCGTCGCCATCGGAGCGACCACGCTGTCCGGCCTCGTGACGATCGCCGTCGACGTGCCCGCGCAGATGGCCCGAGAAATCCGCTCCTACGGCGCCAACCTCGTCGTCACCCCCGCCGGGGACGTGCCCATGACCGACGAGGCCGTGGCCGCCGCGACCGCCCAGGTACCCGCGAGCGCACTGGTCGGATCCGCGTCCTTTGACTACGAGACCGTCACGATTAACGACCAGCCCTACGTCGCGGGCGGCGCGGACCTGAACGCCGTGCACGCCATGAACCCGTACTGGTACGTGGACGGGGAATGGCCCGCTGCGACGGGTCAGATCCTCGTCGGTGAGCAGATCGCCTCGACGATCGACGTCAAGGCCGGTGACACGATCACGGTCAGTCAGCTGGACGCGAGCGCCTCGTCGAAGGCCGCCGCGCAGTCGGGGGCGCAGGCCTCGGCCCTCAAGGTCGATCCGCGTACCGTCACCCTGACCGTGTCCGGCATCCTCAAGACCGGCGGCAACGAAGACGGCTACGTGTACATGACCAGCCAGGACATGAGCGCCCTGACCGGGCAGGCCGACGCCGTGTCGCTCGCCGAGTACTCGATCGCCCTGGAGGGCGACCAGCTGAGCGCCATCGCCGACGCGATGAACGCCGCGAACCCCGACATTCACGCCCAGACCGTGCGCCGCCTCGCCCAGTCCGACACCGGCGTGCTGGCGATGCTGCGCTCCCTGCTCATCGTCATCACCGTCATCGTGCTCGCCCTGACCATGATCGGCGTGTCCACCACGATGATCGCCGTCGTCACCGAGCGACGCAACGAGATCGGCCTGCGCAAGGCCCTGGGCGCGACCGGGCGCTCCATTACCCGCGAGTTCATGGGTGAGGGCGTCATGCTCGGGTTCATCGGAGGCGTCCTGGGTGCCGGGGCGGGCTACGGCCTCGCCGTCCTCATCTCCACCTCCGTGTTCCACCGATCGATCTCGCTGCACCCCGTCATCCTCCTCGGCACGGTCGCCTGCTCGATCCTCATCGCCGTCCTCGCCTGTCTCCCGCCCGTGCGCCGCGCACTGGCCGTCGACCCCGCGCTCGTCCTGCGCGGAGAATGAGAGTCACCATGACCACCTCCACCGCCCCCCAGGCCTCGTCGGCCGCCACGGACGCGCTGCTCACCCTCGAGGGCGTCTCCAAGATCTACGGCGACCTGCACGCGCTCGACAACGTCTCCCTCGAGATCCCTCGCGGCCAGTGGGTTTCCATCGTCGGCCCCTCCGGCTCCGGTAAGACGACCCTCATGAACATCGTCGGCGCCATGGACACCGCCACCACAGGCACCGTCATGCTGGACGGGCACGACATTTCCGACCTGACCGCCGACGAGCTCACCGAGGTGCGCTGCCGCACGATTGGCCTCGTGTTCCAGCAGTTCCACCTCATCGGCCACCTCACGGCCCTCGAGAACATCATGGTCGCGCAGTACTACCACTCGATGCCCGACGAGAAGGAAGCCCTCGAGGCCCTTGACCGCGTGGGCCTCGCCGACCGCGCCACCCACCTGCCCCGCCAGCTCTCCGGCGGCGAACAGCAGCGCGTGTGCGTGGCCCGTGCCCTCATCAACTACCCCAAGCTCGTCCTCGCCGACGAGCCCACGGGCAACCTGGATGAAACCAACGAGGAAATCGTCCTCGACCTGTTCAACCAGCTCCACAAGGAGGGCACGACCCTCATGGTCGTCACCCACGATGCGCTGGTCGCCGAGCAGGGTCAGCGCGAAATCCGACTCGACCACGGCAAGGTCGTGAAGGAAACGTGGCACGACCACGACTTCGAAGAACGCTCCTCCGGGCTGTCCGTCCCGCGCGACGGCGACGCCCGCAGCGGAAAGGACAAGGTGCGATGACCACGCCCACCACCCCCGACACTCGATCCCGCTGGGCCTCCCCGGCCTCGTACGCGGTCCTCGGGGCCCTCGGCGCGACCATCCTGGCCGCGTGCGCGCCCTCCACCGGCCTCGACATGACCAAGCCCATGAGCGACGGCACCTGGACCGCCCAGTCCAACGCCGATGACCAGGGCTCCATCGGCACCATCACCATCACCGTCGAGGGCGGTCGCATCACCTCCACGTCCTACGAGACGACGCTCGCCGACGGCACCGACAAGGGCACCAACTACGGCAAGAACTCCGCGGGCGAGGTCTTCAACGAGGACTACTACAAGAAGGCGCAGGCCGCCGTCGCCTCCTACCAGGAGTACTCCGACAACCTCACGAAGGTCGGCGACCCCGCCAAAGTCGACGTCATCACCGGCGCCACCGTCGCCCACCAGCAGTTCGTGCAGGCCGCCATCCGAGCCATCGCGGCCGCCCAGGGCGTCTCGCCCGACGGCGCCGACGACATCAACATCCCCGGCCTGAACGACTCCACCAAGGACGGCGACGTCGACGGCTCCGACAGCTGAGCCTGTGCCCACGTGGCGCTCATCCTTCCCCGCGATGGGCACCCGCGTCGACATCATCGGGTGGGGCGGGGACGGCATGGCGATCGTCAACGCTCTCGTGGGCGTCGTTGCCCGCCACGAGGACCTGTGGAGCGTTTTCCGGGTTTCTTCCGAGGTATCGCGGCTCAATGCCGCTGTACGCGGTCCCGCGTGCAGCCACGACGCGCGCGGTGGCGAAGCGTTGTCGCCGACCGGTGATGCGTGCAGAGATGCCGCTCATCGCGCCGCCTCGTTCGCCGACTGCATGACATCATCTGCTTCGGTCACAGATACGCCAAACAGTCCCCGTCGCCACCCGCAACCATCCCGCGAAGGAACCAGCGATGCGGAGGCTGGCCCCGGCCTCGTCGTCTCTGAGGAGACCGACCGGTTGCTGCGTGACGCGTTGGCGCTCGCGGAGGGCACCGGGGGAGCGTTCAACCCGATGATCGGGCCGCTCGTCGCCGCCTGGGACGTCAAGGCGATGCGGGCGGCGTATGTTGCGGGCAGGCCCTTGCCTCCTGCGCCGTCTGCTTGTGTTGTAGAGGCTGCGTTGCGCGCGTCGTCGTGGGACTTACTGTCGCGTGTGGGCGAGCGACGCTGGGCGGTGCGCGTTCCTGGCGAGTCCGTCGGTGGTATGGAGGTGCCCAGCCCGCGCGTTGATCTGGGTGGCATCGCGAAGGGGTACACCGCTGATGCGTGCCGCGACCTGGCGGTGTCTATGGGGGCGCGCGGCGTATTGGTGTCAGTGGGGACGTCGTCGGTGTCTGTGAGTGGTACTCGCGCCGATGGTTCGCCGTGGCGCGTCGGCCTGCGCGACCCCCACGGTGCGCCCACGGCAATTGCTGGCGTCGTGGAACTGCCTGCGGGGGGCATGGCGTCCCTGTCGACGTCCGGGGACAACCTGGGGCAGCTGGGTCGCCTGCGTGCGGCTTGTGCGGGGCCCGCGGCGGAGCGTGCGGCGGTGCCTGCGGCGGTGCACGTGGCGGGTTCTCTGGCGGAGCCCGTGTTGGGCCTCGCGCGTGAAACATTGCGTGAAACATCCGGTGAGGGTGGTACATCCCCTCGCAACGAAGGATGTGACGACGTGGATGCGCGTGGTGCGGAGCCTCTGGGGCCCGGCCTCACCGCGGTGTATGCCTACCTACCCGGCTCCGAGTCCTCCAACGCTGAGGCGCTCGCTCATGCTCATGCCCGTGTACCAGCCAATTCTGATGCCGTTGGCCAGGCCCATGCATCTACTAACTCCGATGTTCCTGGCCGGACCGCGCGCCTGCTGGACCACCACATCATCGACCCGCGTACGGGTTACCCCGCGCGTTCGGGCGTGCGGCAGGTCAGCGTCGTGGCCTCGTCGGGCGTGCTGGCGGAGGCGCTGTCCACCGCGCTGCTCGTCGATCCGTCCATCGATGTTTCGGATGTCGTGGCTCGCTGGTCCCGCGCGACGGGCACCCCGGCCTCGGCGAAGGTTGTGGGCCTGGTGCGTGCAGGGTCGGGGTGAGGCCGTGCGTCCGCACATGTGGATTGAGCCGGGTACGTGGCGGTTGAGTCCATCGGGGGCGTGAGCTTCTGCTGTGTCCTTGCGTGCCTCTCTCGATGACTGCGTCATGTGATGGGTAGTTCTGCACCAGTTAGGGAGCATTACACCAGTTAGGGAGCATTACACTGCCTGGGAAGTGGTGTAATGCCCGGCTAAATGGTGTAACACCACTTAGGAACAAGCGGATATGCGGAGAATGCTGGTGTTTGATCGAAGCCGACCAGCGATTGTGCCACGAGTGTTCACAGATGCATGCGAGAGTGGCAGTTATCCACATACCTTCGGAGCGACTGGGCTTTATCCACAGGGTTGCTGTCGGGTCGTGACAACGCTTGTCGTCGTGCGGATGATGGGCATATGAACGCTCAATCGCTGACTGTTATCAGGTCTTCGACTGATGGACGGCCTTCAGTGGGGAATCTGTCGCAAGGAAATGTACTTCGTATCCAGCGTGGCCGCTACGTCATGATCGATCGATCCGGCCCGCCGATGACCTACTGGGAGATATGGTCTCTCGTGGCCAGGGCTCGATTACTTGTTGTGAGTGACAGTAGCTCCTGCTCTCCGGTGTTCGTAGGCGCTAGTTCATTCGTTGCGCGGTCAATACCGCTCTGGGAGGCAAATCCCGATGTCGTGATCTGGTGCGCGTCGAGGCATGGGAGGCGCTCAATGCCGACTGTCACCATGCAAACGGTGACTATTCCAGCGACGTTCGTGTGTTCGACAGTAAAGAAGCCCTCTGATCGCAGCATCGAGATCGTTGATCGGTTGCGATGTGAATCTGTCGTTGAAGCGGCAGTTCGCATGGCTTGTTATTCGGAACGTCTCAGCGGATTCGTGGCGATTTGCATGGCATTGCATCACGAGTCTCGGTTCGTGTTGCCATCTCAGGAAAAAAGTAGGCAACGAGCTGAACGCGTTCGAGGCAAGATGCTTGAATGCTTGGATCTGTATCGGCATCAAAAAGAATGTGTCCCCTACAGGCGTGCACAGCGCCTGATAGTCGCCGCTGACCCGGGCTGCGACAACCCTGCCGAGGCTGCGCTGCTGTGGGTCCTCAAGTCGGTGAGTGCCTTCGAAGTCGTGACCCAGTTTGAGATCGTCGTCAACGGGCGCCGCTACTTTGCGGACATCGCGATTCCGGGACTCATGATCATCTTCGAGTTCGATGGGATTGGAAAGCTGGGCAAGGACAATGCTGAGTTCGCCCGGGCGAAGCGTGACTGGATCCAGCGAGAAAACGACTTGCGTAGTGCCGGTTGGACGATATACAGGGTCTCTTGGAGAGACTATGAAGACTTCGATGCGTTGCGAGCGTGGGCGATCCAGCTCCTTCGTCCGCATCAAGTTGCCATCCCTGAGAATGCTGAGGCGCTGTGGGCGTTGCCGACTGAAGCGTGTGATGGCCCGAGTCGACGTTTTCATGTCCATGCTCGATGAGGTCTGTACTGGTTAGGGAGCATTACACCACTTAGGGAGCATTACACCGCCTGGGAACTGGTGTAATACCCAGCTAAATGGTGTAACACCACTTAGGAACAAGCGACATCGTGGAAGCGGGGTCCGGCTGCCGTGCCTGTGGGTGGAGGCGGTGCCTACTCGGGCTTCGAAACAACGTGCCACACCTATCAGCAGACCAGGTGGCACCGGTGTGGAGGGTGTCGGAGGGCCCTGCAGCGGTGCCTGTGGGTGGTGGCAGGGCCTGGCCGGACAACGAGCCGACGCGCCGAGCGAAGCTCACGGCGCGGACGGCTCGCGGGCGGGCCGCCGTCGACGGGCACACGCAGCGGCCGGGCCCGGTGGTGCCCGGAACGCCAGTGGCACCACACAGCAATACCAGAAACCATGCGGGGCCCTGCCGTGGTACCGGAGGGCGGCGGCGACAACTGTCTCAGACAAATCTCGCACGTAATTTAAGGCGGTCATTTTTTAAGTGCGTCTGAAAACGTTGCAATTCCAACGACCGATGTTCTCAGTTTGAAATACCCGCAAGGGGAATTACGTGCGAAATTGCCGAGCACGACCCGCAAGCTCCGCCCGGAGCACCCGTGGAGCACCGCAGCACCGGCATTCAGCCAGCGCGCCCCGCCAGTAGCGTCGCCAGGTGCACGCCCCCGCGGCCCGCGAGCTGCGCGGCCTGGGTTCGGCACGAGAATCCGTCCGCCAGATACACCGCGTCCGGCTTCGCCGACAGGGATGGCAGCAGCGAATGCGACGCGACCGCGACCGACAGGTCGTAGTGGCCCGCCTCCATGCCGAAATTACCGGCCAGGCCGCAACAGCCCTCGAGCCGCGTCACGCGCGCGCCCAGCGACTCGAGCAACGCCTGGTCCGCGTCCCACCCCATGACGGAGTAGTGGTGGCAGTGCGGCTGCGCGACGATCTCGACGCCCTCCAGGCTCGGTAGCTTGCGCGCGGATGCGGGCACGGCCGACAGCACCTCGGCCAGGGTGCGCGTCGCACCAGACACGAGCGCCGAGCGCGGATCCTCGGGCAGCAGGTCCAGCAGGTCGTCGCGCAGTACCGCTGTGCACGAGGGCTCGACCCCGACGATCGGGATCCCCGACGCCGCAAAAGGCGCGAGCACGCCGAGCAGCGACGACAGGTGCTTCTTCGCACCCGTCAGCTGACCCGTCGTAATCCACGTGAGGCCGCAGCACGCATCCGGCGCGACGATCGGCGCAAACCCGTTCGCCTCCAGCACGTCGACGACCGCGCGCGCCCCCGCATCGTCCAGGGTCTGGCTAAACGAGTCTGCCCACACGAGCGCGTACGGCCGCCCGCTGGGATCGCGCGGCCCGGAAAGGATCGGGGAGGCTGTCATCGACGAGGCCGGGGTTGACGAGGCCGGGGCACCGCCGCGCTCGCGGGTGGTGCCAGGCGAGGCCGGGATTGACGCGGCGGGGATACCGCCGCGTTCGCGGGCATCGGTCGCGGCTGCGGAACTCGCGGCAGCGCGAGTCGCAGTGCCGGGAGTCGCGGTGAAAGAAGATGCTGCGTCGCCAGCCGGGACAGAATCCGCCAGCAGCGAGCGGCGGCGAGCCCACGCGGTGAAGGTCCCGGACTGGAGGGCGGGCATGCCTCGTCGAGGATCGAGACCGATGAGGCGGAAGGCCAGCGACCGCAGGGGAGCGATCGACATGATGGCGTTCGCGACGGCCGCGAGGCCGGGTACGCGCGCGGTGACGCGGGTGAGGCGCGGCAGCCAGCCGAGCGTGTAGTGGCTGAGGGGGCGCATGCGGCCACGGTAGGTGCGGAAGAGCGCTTCGGAGCGGTAGCGGGCCATGTCGACGCCGGCGGGGCAGTCGGCCGAGCAGGCCTTGCAGGCCAGGCACAGGTCGAGGGCTTCGAGGACCTCGGGGGAGTCGATGGCCTTGACGAGCTGCGAGTTCGCCGCCTCCTGGAGGATGCGGGCCCGGCCGCGGGTCACGTCCTTTTCGTCGCGCGTGGCCAGGTAGGAGGGGCACATGAAGGTGCCGGACACTCCCGCGCGGCATTTGCCGACGCCCGTGCAGCGGTGGACGGCCGCCGTGAAGTCGCCGCCGTCGTGGGTGAAGGCGAAGCCGCCGTCCGCGGGCATGGGGCGGGCGGCGACGCGGCGAAGGCCAAAGTCGAGGGGGTCGACGCCGGGCTGCAGCTCGAGCGCGCCGCCGGCAACACCGCCAGCCCCGGCATTGCGCGCCCGGGCGCGAGAGGCGGCCTCGGCCTCGTCCATGGGGGAGGCGAGCACCCCGGGGTTGAGGAGGTTGTCCGGGTCGAAGACGTGCTTGACGCGCGCGAACAGGTCGAGCATCTCGGGGGTGTACATGAAGCGCAGGAGTTCGCCGCGAGCGCGCCCGTCGCCGTGTTCGCCGGAGACGGAGCCGCCGTGGGCGGCGCAGATGCGGGCCGCGGACTGGAGGAAGGCGCGCGAGTGTGCCACGCCCTCGGGGGTCTCGAGCGGCATGGCGAGGCGCACGTGCACGCAGCCGTCGCCGAAGTGCCCGTACAGGAGGCCGTCGATGTCGAACTCCTCCATGAGGGCGGTGAAGTCGCGCAGGTACGCCCCGAGGTTCTCGGGCGGAACGGCCGCATCCTCGAAGCCGGGCCAGGCCTGCTGATCGCCGCCGCCCGCGCCATCCGGCGGGGTGCGCCCGCCCAGGCCCGCACCGTCGGCGCGGATCCTCCACAGGGCCGAGGCCTGCTCCCCCGGCGGGTACACGACCGTGTCGATGGCGGCGGAGTCGGCGCACAGGGCGCGTGCGCGCTCCAAGGAGGCGGTGACGTCTTCGCCGGGGGCGCCGACTTCGACGAGGAGCCAGCCTTCGCCCTCGGGCAGGGCGGGCACGGCGCCGGGCCCCTTGTGGGCGCGCACGACGTCGACGAGGCGGCGGTCCATGCCCTCCACGGCGAGGGGGGAGTGGGCGAGGAGCGCGGGCACGTCGTCGGCGGCTTCAATCATGGAGCGATAGCCGAGGGCAGCGAGCACGGGCGCGTCGGGCAGCGGCACGAGGCGCACGGTGATGGACAGGATGAGGACGAGGGTGCCTTCGGTGCCCGCGAGCATGGCGGCGAGGTTGCGCCCGCCCTCGGGGGTGAGGTGCTCGAGGGAGTAGCCGGAGACCTGGCGCTTGAAGCGGCCGAGCTGCGTGCGGATGGGGGCCAGGTTCGAGTCGACGAGGGAGGCGAGCCCCGGCACGTCGCGCAGCGCCGAGTCGCGGCCGGTCGTGGCCGTGAAGCGGCGCCCGCGCCCGTCCACGCAGTCGAGGGAGACGATGTTGTCGGAGGTGCGCCCCCAGGCGGTCGCGTGCGGCCCGCACGCGTTGTTGGCGACCATGCCGGCGATCGTCGCGCGGTTCTGGGAGGAGGGGTCGGGGCCAAAACGCAGGCCGTACTTCGCCGCCGCGGCCTGGAGGGTGGAGCCGACGCAGCCGGGTTCGACCGTGGCGGTGCGGGCCTCGGGGTCGATGGAGATGACGCGGTTCATGTGCCGCGAGAAATCGAGGACGAGGCCGGGGCCGATCGCGTTGGACGCGCACGAGGTGCCGCCGCCTCGGGCGGTGAGGGGGACGCCGTGGGCGCGGGCGAGGTCGAAGGCTGCGATCGCCTGCTCGGGCGTGCGCGGGAATGCGACGGCCAGGGGCGGGATGCGCGTGAGGCCGGCGTCGGAGGAGTATCGCGCACGCGTACCGGTCGAGGAATCGACGTCGATGAGTGCGCGCAGGTCCGTCAGGAAGCTCTCGCTCATGGTGACAGTGTGTCACGCGGGCGCGCGTTGGGCGGCGGATATCCGGTGTGCGGATGGTCGCGCGAGGCCGTGGCCGGTTGGGGCGGGCGTGGGGGCCGTGATGCTTCGGGTAATGGGAGAGGGCCGAGGCAGTGGATGCCTGCGGCCCTGAAGATCACGCGGGTTCCGGGTCGTCGCGGAACAGTTTGGGGAAGGGTGTCACGGGGACGGGCATGCGCTCAATGGGAGGCAGGTGTGGGTTGACCACCTGCTCAGACTTTGGGTACAAGCGGGGTGATGCTTCAGTGTTCAGGCAGTAGGGGGACAGTTCGCGGCGCGTTTCCTCGGACGCGGGAACCTGCGGCTCCGGCACCGAGTATTCAACGATGCGCAGCTTATCTCTGCCCATTGAATGCCACCCTGTTCTGTCTCAAGTATTCTGCCGCGCAGTAGTCTAACCGGATGGAAGATGCTGTGCCATCCGGATTGCGAGCGACATGTGCCATCGTACACGACATTGGTCCCACGCTGGCGGGGTATGGCTCATAGTTGCTCGGCATGTGTCAGTGGGATGCGTTGGGTGCTGTATGTGCGTGGTGGCGCGCTCCGCGTATTCGCCCGTGTTGTGGGCCTGTTAAAATGGCGAGACGTTGTCCGTGGGTGTCCGAGCCTGGGCGAGGTGACGCAGTGGTGGGATGTGCGTGCCATCATTCGCGCAGAATTCGCGCGGTCGCCGGAAAAAGTTTCGAGGCCTGTCTTGCCGATGCTGGGGCTGAGCGTCGGTGTCCTGTCCCGGGGTCAAAAGAAGCTGTCCTTGCTCACTATTCTACCGATGTGAAGGACTGTGGGCGCGTGGTGAGCCGTACCCGAGGCCCCTTGTCGGCGGGCGACCCGCGCGTGGATGCTTACGTGGTATCCATCCCATTGTGCCTGTGTCATCCTTGTTTCTTTTGGAACGTATGAAACAATGGCCCCGAGCGCCCCATACACGTGAAGGAAAGAGCGATGGCCCTGTTTGAGTTCGAGGATGGACACCTCGTCCCCGCTCAATTCGGATATCCGGTTGCGCAGGATCTGGGTCCCGAACTGGTTGACGCTATCTGCCAGCAGGTCCTGCAGATCGTGTCGCGCCCGCTGTTCCCCGTGACCTGGCGTGATATGACGGGCCAGGGCGACGAGGAGACGCCGCGCCTGACAGCTCTCGATGTCTCGGGGCAGATCGTGTCCGTCGAAATTCTGAAGGAACTCGACTCCGAGACCCTTATTACCTCCCTGTCGCGACTGGCTGAGGTCGCCTCGATCTCGTGGTCCGACTTGGCCAGCGAGTACCCCTCGGGCCCCGAGGGCTTCCGGGCCGGTTGGGCGCAGTTCCGCGACTCGATGCCCCGGGCCGTGGGGCCCGGCCCGCGACTCATCATCGTCGCCGGTGAGATCGATCCTTCGGTGCGCCCCGCCCTGTCCATCCTGGCGACTTCGGGCGTCGAGGTGCACCTCATGAACCTGCGCCAGATGTCGAATGGCCGCCTGTTCCTCGACGTGAACGCGGTGGGTCCGCGCCTGTATGGCCACGCCCCGCAGCTCCTGGCCTCCGCATCCGTTGCCGCGCCCGAGATCGTGGCACCCGCGCAGGAGAGCATCGAAGAGGTCGACGCCGACGCCTCCGTCGAGTCCGATTCTGAGACGCCGACGACGCGCCCCACGCCGAAGGTCGCGCCCCACCTGCGCGAGGTGTTCACCTACCCGATCGACGAGGAGCCCCCGGCGCCCTGGCGTCCCGCCTCCGAGGAGGACGAACAGGACGAGGCCGAGGCCGACGCTCAGGACGAGCATGAGGCCACCGAGCAGGACGCTGGCGACGAGCGCATCGAGACCGACGAGCACGTCGACGGCGATGCGGTTGCCGAGGATGGCGACGAGTACGCGCACGAATCTGTCGAAGCCGACCGCGCTGAGGACGCGGAGGCCGACGCTCAGGATGCCGACGAACGTGACGCCGACTCGCACGCCGAGCACGTTCCCGAGTCAGACGAGCACGAGTCCAATGATGCCGCCGCAACGCAGCACGGCGAGACCGAGGAGACGGGCGAGCTCCCCGACCACGAGGAACCCCGCGCGGAGGAGAACGCTGAGTCCGACGAGGATATGGCGGCGGGCGAACAAGCCGACGAACGCGCCGACGAACAAGCGGGCGAACACGCTGACGATCAGGCCGCCGAGCATGTCGGCGATCAACCTGCCGATCACGCGGAAACAGAGACGGAACCGGACGAGGAAGGCGACGACGTGCCCGAACACGCCGACGAGCAGGTCAGCACCGAGGACGACGCGCCCCGCTGGGAGCCTCCCGCCCACATGAGCCGCCGCGCCACGCGCCGCGCCCGCGAAGAGTCGAGCGAACTCAACGACGGCGGAGCCACGGACGCGGCCACGGCCTCGTTCGTCGACCGCGCCGACGAATCTCCCGAGGTCGTTCAAGCCCGCGCGGAGGGCCTGCCCGTCCTCGGCCGCGACGAGTCCGGCCTGCGCACCCTCGCCCAGATCCTCGGCGAGGACACGCCCCTGATTGCCCGCGGTGAGCTCGGTCTGCCCGGTGACCTCGTGCTCGCGGCCAGTGGCGCGGTGTCCGGCGCCGGCCTGACTTACCCCTCGCTCGACACGCTCCTGACCGCGCGCGGCCTGGGCCACATCGACGTCTGGGGTCAGGTGCGCATCGGCGACCGGTTGGGCCCGACCCTGGCCGAAGCGCTCGACGAGGTCAACCGCGAGATCGTGCGCGAATACGCGCAGGCGCCGCGAGGCCACCGCTCCGCCAAGCACTAACGCGCGACGACGAAGCGCCCACACGGCGCGACGCGAGAAGACGACGAGAGGCCCGGGATCACGCGATCCCGGGCCTCCTCGCTACCGGGGAGTCACCGCACGAAAGCGTCCAACCACCCGCGCATCGTCGCGTACACGGCCTCGCGCACGGGCGCGTCCGACAGGACCAGGTCGTGCTTGCCGGAAAAACGCGCGATCGTCACCAGGTCAGACAGGCCCAGGCTTCGCTGGGCGATGACGACCGGATCCAGCACGGTGTCAGAGGTGAAGGCGCGCTCGGACCACTCCTCGTCGAAATAGGAGGACGTCGACACCATCGACAGGACCGGGCAGTCCAGGTGCACGTCCTTCTCGATCGTCTCGTGACCGGCCATGATCGCCTCCAACCACGAGGCCGGGATCGGGTAGGACTCGGGGCGCTTCCACTCGTGGATGATCGGCCAGCCCGCGACCGACGGGTCGTCGGGGCTCAGGCCCTCCGGGATCGGCAGACCCGAGGAGGCGCGCCCCGCGAGCGAACGGCCGTAGTGTCCCGCACCTCCCGAGGGAACCTCCCACATGGGGTTACGCGACGCGATGCGCCCGATGACGGGGGTCATCGCCCCGCGCCAGGCGGCCATCGACTGCATCTCCAACCACGCCGAATTCAGAATCAGGCCGGCCAGGACCCCCTGGTGGCGGTGCGCCCACAGCGTCGCGACGAGGCCGCCCGTCGAGTGTCCCATGAGAACGATCGGCTCGTCCTCGCGCTCGCAGCGGATGATTTCGATGGCCTCGCCGATCTCCTCGTCGTAGACGGACAGGTCGTCCGTGTAGCCGATCGTCTGGTGGGGACGCAGGGAACGGCCGTACTTGCGCATGTCCAGCGCGTAGAACGCCGCGCCCGCCTCACGCAGCCGATCCGCCATCTCCGTCTGGAAAAAGTAATCGTTGCGCCCGTGCAGGTACAGGACCGTCATGCGGGCGCTCTTCGGCGGGCACGCGCGCACGAGGGTCGCCACGCAGGGACCCTCCGCGTCGTCGAGGAGTTCGATCGTGCGCGACTGGTAGCCCTCCCCCAGAATGTCGGTGCGCCACTGGGGTCCGGGGGGACCGGCCTCGCCCCACGGGGCCATGACGTCGCGCTCGGGGATCCCCTCGGGCGCCGAGGCCTCGGCCCCCACCCCGGACAGGTCGGGAAGCCCGCTCGTGTCCGGCATCTGCTCGCCGCCGGGCGTGGGATTGCTGGTAACGCTCATGGGGTCAGCATAACGCGCGAGGCCACCGGCGCCTCGTTGATGAGGAGGAAGCGCGGGCGGCCTCGGCGAGAATTGAGCGTGGATCAGGCGAAGGAGGACGCGCGCGAGGGGATGCGCTCGTTGAGGAACTCGTCGAGGAGGGCGGTGAGCTGGTCGTGCTCGATGAGGAAGCCGTCGTGCCCGTGGTCGGAGTGGATCTCGCGGTAGAACGCGCCCGAGATGCCGGCCGCCATCTGCCAGACCTGCTCGGGGAAGAACAGGCGATCGGAATCGACGGCGACGACCAGCGTGCGCGCGGTGACCGCCTTAAGGGCCTCGGTGACGCCGCCGCGGTCGCGGCCCACGTCGTGGGAGAGCATCGTGCGGCACAGCGTCACGTAGGAACCCGCGTCGAAGCGGCGCACGATCTTCTCGCCGTGGTAGTCCAGGTAGGACTCGACCGCCAGGCGACCGCCGTGCAGCGGATCCTCGTCATTCTGGGGGATACGGCCGAAACGCTCGTCCAGCTCCGAGGGGGAGCGGTAGGTCGTGTGCGCGATCTGACGGGCGAGCGCCAGCCCGGCGGTGGGGCCGGGACCCGCGTAGTAGTCGCCGCCGCGCCACGCCGGATCCAGCTGGATCGCGCGGATCTGCGTGTGCGTCCACGCCGCCTGGTCGGCGGTCGTCTGCGCGCCCGAGGCCACGACCACGAGGCGGCGCACGCGCTCCGGGTAGCTGACCGCCCACTCGATCGCGCGCTGGCCGCCCAGCGACGCGCCCACGACGATGCTCCACTCGCTAATGCCGAGCAGGTCGGCCAGGCGGGACTCGGCGTAGACCTGGTCGCGCGTGGAGATCACGGGGAAACGCGAGCCCCACGGCGCGCCGTCGGGGGCGAGGGACGCCGGGCCCGTGGAGCCCTGACAGCCGCCCAGCGCGTTCGCGGCCACCACGAAGTAGCGGTCCGTGTCGATGATGCGCCCCGGGCCCACGATCTGCTCCCACCAGCCGGGGGTCGGCTGGCCGGGCGCGGCCTCGCCGCACACGTGCGCGTCGCCGGTCAGCGCGTGCAGGATGAGGACCGCGTTCGACGAGGCCTCGTCCAGGGTGCCCCACGTCTCGTAGGCGAGCGTCACGGAGGGCAGGATCTCACCGTTTTCCAGGCGCTGAGCGCCCAGGTTTGCGAACTTGCGGAACGCGACCGGGTCGCCCTCGCGCCACGCGCCGGATGTGGGTGCGGGAGGCAGGTTGTGGCGGCTCATGAGGTCCTTCTTTCGCAGTGACGTGTTGCTGTCGCGGTGGATGCGCGAGATGGGGAGGGGCAGCGGCGGCCTCGGAGCCTCAGGAGTGTGTGTATTTGTCTCCGAGGCCGCCGACGGGTCTATCAGGCCGTGGCCGCGCGGGCCGCGTCGAAGCCCAGCTGCAGGTCGGCGAGGATGTCCTTGATGTTCTCCAGGCCGATCGACAGGCGCACCGTGCCGGGCGCGACGCCGGCCTTGGCCAGCTCCTCCTCGGTCAGCTGTGAGTGCGTCGTCGAGGCCGGGTGGATGACGAGGGACTTCGCGTCGCCGATGTTGGCGACCACCGGCAGGAGCTGCACGCCGTCCGCGAAGGCCCGGCCGGCCTCGTACCCGCCCTTGATGACGAAGGAGAGCAGGCCGCCCGTGCCCAGCGGCGCGTACTTCTTGCCCAGCTCGTAGTAGGGGGAGGACTCCAGGCCCGCGTAGTTCACGGACTCGACGTCCGGGTGGGCCTCGAGGAAGCGGGCGACCGCCAGCGCGTTGGAGACGTGGCGCTCGATGCGCAGCGACAGCGTCTCGATGCCCTGCGAGATGAGGAACGCGTTGAAAGGCGAGGTGACGGCGCCCAGGTCGCGGTTGATGAGCGTCTGGATACGCAGCAGGAACGCCAGGTTCGCGCCCAGCGCGCCACCCACGCCCAGGTCGCGGGCGTAGACGAGGCCGTGGTAGGACTCGTCCGGCGTGTTGTACAGGGGGAAGCGCTCGGGCTGGGAGGCGAAATCGAAGTTGCCCGAGTCGACGATCGCACCCGCGATCGACGTGCCGTGGCCGCCCAGGTACTTGGTGGCCGAGTGGACGACGATGTCGGCACCCCACTCGATCGGGCGCACTAGGTAGGGGGTCGCGACCGTGTTGTCGACGATGAGGGGCACGCCGACCTCGTGAGCGACCGTTGCGATCGGCTCAATGTCGAGGATGTCGCCCTGCGGGTTGGGGATCGTCTCGCCGTAGAAGGCGACCGTCTTGTCGTCGGCGAGCGCGCGCCAGGCCTCGGGGTCGAGCGGGTCGGGGACGAAGCGCGCCTCGATGCCCAGGCGTCCCAGCGTGTTCTTCAGCAGGGTGACGCTGCCGCCGTACAGGGAGGGGGAGGCGACCACGTTGTTGCCGGCCACGGCCAGGGCGAGGATCGACAGGGCGGTCGCGGACTGGCCGGAGGAGACGAGGAGGCCGCCGACGCCGCCCTCGAGGGCCGCGATGCGGGCGGCGACGCCGTCAGTCGTCGGGTTGGTCAGGCGCGTGTAGATGGGGCCGAGTTCCTGCAGCGCGAAGCGGCTCGCCGCCTGCGCGGTGTCTTCAAAAGCGTAGGAGGAGGTCTGGTAGATGGGCAGGGCGGTCGCGCCCGTGGCGGGGTCGAGGTCGTATCCGGCGTGAATCTGCTTGGTTTCGAAGGACCAGTCGTTGGCTGTCATGGTGCGGTTCCTAGGGTCGGGGGTGGGTCGTCTCTGGTTCCCCTCCGGCGGGCCGCAGCTGCGGTAAGTGAACATGCGTCGAGGCGCGTCCCGCTGTCGGGGGACTGCGCGGCAGTCGCTGGTGCTGACGCGCAGTCAGCGGCACATTCGACGGTTCATGGTTCCCATTGTTTGTCATCGACGAGGCCGGGGCGCGGTGGTCCCGGATGATGGACTTTTGTAACGGGTGGCGGTGTGGCGCTCAGATATGTGAGCAGGCTCACGGCGATGGTTGAAAGTGTCATGAAAGCGCTGGTATTTGTGCGGTAATCATGATGCTGATGTCACTAATGTTGCGATTGTTGTTTGTGTGAAAGTTGAGTTTTGTGGTGTGTTTGTTGCCAAGCGTGACGAAAGTGGTTAGGCTTTTTTCCAGTACGCGCCCGCCGGCGCACGTAAACAGACGAGATGAGACAAACGATGAGACGACGCGGAACCATTCGTACGGGCCTGACGGCAATCGCCGCCTGCGCCCTCCTCGTGCTGCCCCAGATGGCGCAAGCCGCCCCCTCTGAGGAAGAGATCGCAGCCGCCCAGGCTGCCGAAGAGGCTGCGAAGATGAGCGTCGCCCAGATTGAGGTCAAGCTCGCCGAGGTCAGCGCCAGCGCCGCAACCGCGACGCAGAACGCGCAGATCGCAGGCGAAAACCTCAACGAGGCGAACATCGCGCTGGCCGAGGCGACCGCGACCGCCAGCCAGGCCTCGGCCGAGGCCGACGCCGCCGAAGCCGCCTTCCAGGAAGGCAAGCAGCAGATCGCTTCCGTCGCCCAGGCCGCCTACCGAGGCGGCGGTGGCACGCTGGATGCGCTCGCCCCATACCTGGACTCCGACGGCCTGCGCAGCGTCGAAACCAAGCAGGCCGGCATCAACTCCTTCTCCTCCTCCGCCGAGGCGAAGATGCAGAACGTCGCCGCCCTCGAGCAGGTCGCCAAGGTGACCCGCGACGCCGCAAACACCGCGCTCGCCAGCCAGCAGGCCGCCACGGACGAGGTCCAGGCCCGCACGGACGCCGCCAACCAGGCCGCAGCCGCCGCCCAGAACGAGGCCGCGATCGTCGCCGCCCAGCGCAGTGCCTACGTCCAGGAGCTCGCCACCAAACAGAACACGACGGTCGACCTCATTAACCAGCGCGAAGCCGCCCTCGAGGCCGAGCGTCAGGAAGCCGCACGTATCGCGGCCGAGCAGGCCGCTGCCGCCGCGGAAGCCCAGCGTCAGGCCGACGCCGCGGCCGCCGCCGAACGCCAGGCCGCAGCCGATGCGGCCGCCGCGGCCCAGGCCTCGTCCTCCTCGTCGTCGTCCTCCGACGATGAGGATGATGACGACGGCTACTCGTACTCCGCGCCCTCCTACTCCTACGAAGAGCCCTCGTACTCGGCACCCTCCTACTCGGGTGGCGGTGGTGCCTCCACCGCCATCGCAACCGCGCAGAGCTACCTCGGCGTGCCCTACGTGTGGGGCGGCGAATCCTACGGCGGCGTGGACTGCTCCGGCCTGACCATGCTCGCCTGGGGTAGCGCGGGCGTCGACCTGCCGCACCTCTCGCGCGCCCAGTACAGCTACGGCACGCACGTGCCGATCGGCTCTATGGAGGCCGGCGACCTGATCTTCTGGTCCTCCAACGGCACCCAGTCCGGCATCTACCACGTCGCCATCTACCTGGGCGGCGGTCAGATGATCGAGGCTCCCACCTTCGGCGTGCCCGTGCGCATCACCGGCGTGTACAGCTGGGGCTCGATCATGCCCTACGCCGTGAGGCTCTGAGCCGCGTCGTTGCATGATCGTCCGGGGGCCGGGCAGACAGTGAGTCTGCCCGGCCCCCGGCGTTTGTGTGCGGGCTTGTGTGGGTTGTGTGTTGTGGGCTTGTGTATGGCTGGGCTTACACGCCGTGTGTGGGGAGAGTTTTGTACCGGTTTGGCCTTGAGGTCGGGGTTACCGGGAGAGTTTCGTATCGGGGAGTGTGCGCTGCGTGGCTCGTGGGCGGTGGTTTGCGGGAAAAAGTTCTCCCTGCTCGGGTTGTTTGCTTCCTGGCCGGGATAATTTTCTCCCTGCTCGCGTTAAATGGGCCGAATTGTGTGTTTTTTGCTGTGCTGGGAGAGTTTTGTACCGGTTTGGCCTTGAGGTGGGGGTTGCCGGGAGAGTTTTGTACCGGGGAGTGTGCGCTGCGTGGGTCAAGTCCTGTGGAGTGGTGTAATCGTTTTGTGTCCTTCGGGTTGGGTTATGCGCTGAGTTGGAGTGGGGGTTCCTCCTGTTGGGTGGGTTGGGGTGTGAGTCGTGATTTGGTGAGGATGTCGAGGCTGAGGTAGCGTCGGCCTTCGGCCCATTCGTCGTTTTGTTCGGCGAGGACGGCTCCGACCAGGCGGATGATTGCGTGGCGGTTGGGGAAGATTCCCACGGTGTCGGTGCGTCGGCGGATTTCGCGGTTGAGGCGCTCGTTGGGGTTGTTGGACCAGATCTGGGTCCACACCCCGGTGGGGAAGGACGCGAACGCGAGGACGTCTGCCCTGGCTTGATCGAGGTGATCACACACGGCGATGAGTGCCGTCCGGTGGTGCGCCTCAGCCCCTTGAGATGCGCGTTAAGGGGTCGAGGTGGCCACCTGAGGGGCCGCGATAGCCACTCAATGGGCCGCGAGTCTTACCTGGTGCTGCCGTCATGAGGCCACAAGTTCCGGATGGCGCGCCCGGCGCAGAAGAGTGCCCCGACGAGGAATCCGCGAGCGCGCTTGTGGGGTCATGTGGCTAGCATGAAGGCATGGAGAACTCAGCCCTTCAGAGCGACCGACACGAACCCGGCGCGGCGTCGGCCGGCGAAGAGGTGTCCGTCCCGCTTGACACCTCGACTAAGCGCGCGTTCCGCGTCTTCGTCGGACTTATCGTCATCGTCGTGTACGGGCTGTTCTGGCGATTCGGCCTGCGCGGCTCGTGGGGGCAATGGTCGATGCGCGCCCAGATGGCGGCCGCCGTCATCCCCGCTTTCTTCATCCTCCTGTGGGTCCCCGTGGTCTGGGCTTCGCTTCGGTGGACGCTCCGTGACTTCATCAGGGCCCAGAAAGCCCCCCTCCTCGCCAAGCATGCGAAGAAGCCTCGCCCCTTCGCCGCCGCCTTCTCCTTTGTCCTCGCTGCCGGCATCCTCGCGTTCGTCGCCTCCCGGGCATGGGGAAGCTACGGCCTCGCTGTCCAGGACTGGTGGGACGGACCGATCCGCCACGAGAACGTGAGCTGCCAGAACGCGCACAAAGAAGGGGACGAGACCTTCCTGAAGCGCGCAAACAAAACCTACGTCATCTTCGACCTGGTGAGTGCCGACGGATACTCGCAGCACTTCGAGTTCGGGCTCTCCGACCTCGAAAAGGAGATGGAACGCGAGGATAGCCCCTACAACGCCATCATGACCCTGTGCGAGGCGCAGGGCCCCGGCTTCGGCGTCTCCGTCTACGAGCGCACGGGCATCATCGCCGAAGCCTGGCGACGCGTCTAGGGGACGCGGCGCGAGCGCGGGGGTCGCGGCGGTGCTCGCTCCCGGCCCGTCTGGTTGAGTCACGTTGTTCGGGGACGGGCCGCTCCCGCTGATTGATACTGCCTGGCAGACAGGGGCGAGGACTGGGCTACTGTGGCCGCATGGCAACGACTTCGGATACGGCTGCGCAGACGGCCCCCGGTAATTTGATGCATAAGCTCTTCACCTCGAAGAATCTGACGCCCGCGCAGAGGCGCTCGAGGTGGGTGATCATCGGTATCTGGGTCATCCAGGCGTACCTCGTGGTGTGTGTCTTGGTGGGGGCCGACCCGTGGACGATATGGAGGCTGTACGCGGGCCTTGCCGGCCTTGGGGTGCCGCTCCTGGTTCTCGTGTTCTGGTTCCCGGTTGTCTGGGCCTCGTTGCGGTGGCTCGCGCGGGTGGCCTGGAGGTGCGTCGTTCCGTCGTCGTCGGGCAGGCGCGGCGGCGTTGCGTCGCTCCTCGCTCCGCTCCTTGGGCTCGGGATGTCCGCGTCGATCCTGTGGGCGTTTGGGTACGCCTCGCTGTATTTCCTGACCCCCTACGTCCAGGATTGGCGTTCGGGGACCGTGCGCCACGAGGCCGTCACGTGCCGTGATTTCGACGTGGACAACAGCGTCACGCACTCCGGCAAAGCACAGTACGTGTTCGAGTTGGTCAGCTCGGACGGCTCGTCGTGGGAGTACAGGGAACGCAAGAGGTGGATGGATGACAGGGTGGAGGCGGGCGAACAGCCCTACGCGACGGTCATTGACGCGTGCCGCTCAGAGGGTGCGGAGATCGGGATCGTCGTGTACCCCCACTCGGGAACCATTATCGAGGCGTGGAGGAATCACTGACGCCGCTCACTTCACGCCGGTGCGAGGCTGGGCTTGGCGCGCCGCTGGATCGCGCGCTGGGAGATACGATTGGCGAGTGACAAGCGACGAGTCAGCATCGGGAGGAGCCGCGTCGGGGGATGCCTGTGCCCATCACCGGCGTGTACAGCTGGGGCTCGATCATGCCCTACGCCGTGAGGCTCTGAGCCGCGTCGTTGCTTGATCGTCCGGGGGCCGGGCAGACAGTGAGTCTGCCCGGCCCCCGGCGTTTGTGTGTGCGCCTGTGCGGGGGTTGCCGGGGGAGTTTTGTACCGGTGTGTGTGCCCTGTGCGGGGGTGCCAGCGCTCCACTAGGTGGGTTTACGTGCGCATTGGTGGGTCGAGGTGGCCACCAGGTGGGCTACCGATGCCACCCAACAGTGGGTAGGTGCGCGTCGACCCCTTGATGCGCACGTAAACCCGCTATTTCGCACCTGAACCCGCTATTTCGTTCGTGGGCGGCCCTGCCCGCGCTCGGATTAGCGGGTTAACGTGCGAGCTTGAGGGCCCACACTCGTATGAGAGGGTTTACGCGCGGGTTGTGGGGCCTGTTCGCTAGCATGAACGGCATGAGTGCCCCGGACGTCAGCAGCAACACCACGCCGAGCAGCACAACCCCCACGAGCAGCACCACTCCCACGGTCCCACGCGTCGTCAAGCCGCTGTCCGCGTTCTGGCGCACCCTGGCGCTCCTGTCCTTCGTGGTGTTTCCGGCGTGGTCCTTCATTGGGTTCTTGACCAGGGATCACTGGGGGCAGTGGGCGTTCCACTTGGGTCAAGCGAGGGTGATTGTCGCGGCCATCGCTGTCCTCGCGTTCCTCCCCATCGTCTGGTCTGCGTTCAGTCGCTTCGCGATCGACTTGATTCGCCGGATCAAGCCGTCGCCCATCGGCAAGCATGCGCCGGAAGCCCACCCCGGCACCGCGTTCCTGGGTGTTGTGGCCTCGCTCGTGGTGTTCGGAGTGGTTGGCATGACCGCCTGGGATCTCGGCGGGCAGACTGCCCTCGACTGGCGCGATGGCCCCGTCATCCGCGAGGGCGTCACGTGCACCGCCATGACTCCCGAGGAACGCGACGACGGCCCCTTCGTGCACATCGAGCTCACCCAGGGCGACGGATCCGTGCGCGCATACGACCTGCGCCAATACGAGCTCGACCGCCACGCCGCGAAAGGCACGCCCCTCTACAACACGATCGTCGAGGCCTGCCAGACCCCCGGCACGCAGATCGGGATCTCCCTTTACGAGCGCACGGGCACCATTGTCGAGGCATGGAGGAGTCACTGACGCCGCTCTCCTCGCGCGGGTGCGAGATGCCTCGCGGACGCGGCGGTCGGCACGCAGTCGACGCTGCTCTCCTCGCGCGGGTGCGAGGCGGGACCACGGGTGCCGCTGGATCGCGCGCTGGGAGATACGATGGGCGAGTGACAAGCGACGATTCGATATCGGTCGAAGCTGCGTCGGGGGATGCCTGTGCGGGTGAAGCGCCGCGGGCGAATTCTTCGAGTGGGGCGGCGGCTAGTTCCCAGGGTGAGGGCGAGATGAGCGGTTGCGGTGGCCGCGTGGCCTGTGGAGTGCTCATGACCGTCGTCGCCTTGCTTTACCTGTGCGTGTGGATGCTGCTGTGGCGCTATGACCTGGGTGAGGAGGCGCTTCGGGGGCGGGCCCGTTTCATCGGTGCCCCGATAATGTTCCTTCTCGGATGGGTTCCGCTCGTCCTGCGCCTACTCGCATGGCCCCTCCGCTTCGTGTTCTCCCTGCGCGCGCCGGACGTGGGGTGGGGGAGTGTGGGTTGGTTTGCTGCCCTGACTGTTCCGTTTCTTGTCACCGCTCTCGTGGTGGGCGGCGTCGCGTGGCGGGGCTACTCGTATGCCGCTCCAGCCCTGGCCGACAGTCGGTCGGGGCCGGTTCGCTACGAGTCGGTGAGCTGCGACGGGATGTATCGGGCCGTCAACCACACTAACGACGATGCTGGCGACATCGAGTACGTCTCCATGACGCTGACGAGCCCCGATGGGCTTGACCTTCCGGTGCGCGTCGCGTCGGCCGAGTTTGAGCGCAGACTTCGCGCCCACGACGAGCCCTATGTGTCCCTCGACGAGCTGTGTCGAACGCCCGGCACGCTCACGAGCGCCGAGGTTTACCCCCGCACGGGTATCCTCGCCAGTCTCGGTGCTTGACGCTTCTCTGCGAGAAAGACTTGCAGTTCGGGCTCCTGTAAGCCTCATGGGAGCGACGTCGGACGCTGCACCCCAGCGATCGGATAACAGCCTGAAGGGGTTTGTGACTGCGAAGAACCTGACGCCCGCGCAGCGGCGCTTCAGGCGACTCGTCGGCGGGAACGAGGAACGTGGGCAGTCAGGGGAAGCGCCGCAATGAGCAGTGCGCAGACAAAGAGGGGGCCGCGCGGACGCTCGTCCGCATGGCCCCCTCACAAGCCGTCAGCTCAGTGCTCGCCCTCGTGGTCCTTCAGGCGCTCGTAGGAGCGGCGAATTTCGGCCTCGGCCTCTTCGCGGCCCACCCAGTGGGCGCCCTCGACGCTCTTGCCGGGCTCGAGGTCCTTGTAGACCTCGAAGAAGTGCTGGATTTCCAGGCGGTGGAACTCCGACACGTCCTCGATTTCGGTACGCCACGAGGCGCGCTGGTCGGAGGCGGGCACGCACAGGACCTTGTCGTCGCCGCCCTTCTCGTCGCGCATGCGGAACATGCCGAGCGCGCGGCAGCGGATCACGCAGCCGGGGAACGTGGGCTCTTCGAGGAGGACGAGGGCGTCCAGCGGGTCGCCGTCCTCGCCCAGGGTGTCGTCGATGAAACCGTAGTCGTCCGGGTAGCGGGTCGAGGTGAAGAGCATACGATCGAGGCGGATGCGACCCGTCTCGTGGTCAATCTCGTACTTGTTTCGGTTCCCCTTGGGGATCTCGATGGTCACGTCAAATTCCATGGCCGTGCCTTCCGCGTCAGCCCCGAAACTCGGGGGTCCAGTTGGTTGTGTGGGCACATGGACAGGTAGTGTAGTTACCGAAATAACCACGAAGGGACATCCATGCATCGCACGTCTATGGGGGCAATTGTAAGCGCTAGCGCCGCGCTCGTGGCGACGGCGGCGCTGGTGGGTTCCGGCTGCTCCCCGCAAGCGGCTACTCCGGCGGACGCTCCCACGGCCTCGACCCTTGAAGCGGCACCGGTTTCGGGCGACGCGAAGGGTGCGGGGAATCCGGTGAGCGCCGCGGACGTGGAGGCCCTGTGGGCGCCGGTCGCGGCGGCCGCAGCCGAGGGCGGCTACACGGCGTGGGGCACGGTCGTGGACGCGCAGACCGGCGAGGTGCTGCTGGACGCGGATGCGTCGACGGCTCACACGCCGGCCTCGACGACGAAGACGCTCACGGCTTTCACCGCGCTGGCGAACCTGGACCCGACGGCGACGCTGACGACGAGCGCGCTCCTGGGCACTGACAATCAGACTCTCTACCTGGACTCCGAGGGCGACCTGCTCCTGGGCATCGGCACCTCCGACGAGGTCGAGGTGTCGGGGCGCGCGGGCCTGCAGACCCTCGCGAACGATGCGGCGGCAGCTCTGAAGCAGCGCGGCATCACCTCGGTGACCCTGAACTGGCGCGGCTCACTCTTCGACGGGGCCTCGCACCTGGCGTCGTGGGACGCGCAGGAGGTCGGCTCCTACGAGGGGCACGTTGGGCCGATGGCGATCGACGCGGGGCGCACCTACGAGGGCGCTAACGCTTTCTACGCGGACGGACCTGGTCGCGTCGCCGAGGTTTTCTCGCAGGCGCTGGGTGCCGCCGGCATCACGGCGACGCTCGGCGAGGCCGGGGACGGTCCGGCGGGCGCGGCCACTATCGCGTCGGTGAGCTCGGCGACGATGGGGGAGCAGCTGCGCTGGATGCTCGCGCACTCCGATAACACTCTCGCGGATCAATACTGCCGCTTCGCCGCGCGCGCCGCCGGTTCCCCCTCGACCTACGAGGGCGCGACCGAGACGGTGCGTCAGGCCCTGACGCAGGCCGGTGTCCCCACGGACGGACTCACCTTGGAGGACTGCTCGGGCCTGTCCAGCAACGATAAGATCAGCGCCAACACGCTGGTCGGCGTCCTCAAGGCCTCGTACGCGGGGCAGGGAACAGGCGCGGACACGATGCGCCTTCTGCCGTGGGCGGGCCTCGTGGGCACGCTCTCCCAGCGCATGACCGAGGCCCCGGCCGCGGGAAACGTGCAGGCCAAGACGGGTTCGCTCCAGGAGGTCACCTCCCTGTCGGGCTCCGTCTTGACCCAGAGTGGGCGCGTCCTCCTCGTGTCGATCGGGCATGATCACGTCACCGAGGGCGCCTACGCCACGCGCGGGCACCTGGACGCCTTCGAGGAGGGCCTGGCCGGGCTAGACTAGGCCCATGGATATGCCGTTTGGCCCGCGCGACGTCGCGGGAGTTCTCGCCTCGCTGTCGTATGCGGGTCCGTCGGCCTCCCGCGTGGGTGCCTCCGCCGTGGTGGCGCGCCTGCGTCGTTCGGTGGCCTGGTCGGACCGTCGGCTCGCCGCGCTCTCCACCCTGCCCGAGGCCTCCGCGCAGGTCGCCGCCTCCTCGACCATCGTCGTGGATCGGCGCGGGCTGATCCGCTCGGTGGGCTCGCTCCTGGATAACTTCGAGGACACGCGCACACCCCTCGTCTTGGCGGCCGAAGCCGTCATCCTGCGCGCCCTGGCCAAGGACGCCACGGGCATCTGGGACGTGCGCACGGGGCGTCGGATCCTCGTGGCCCCCAACGTGCTCGCGGACGCGCAGCGCTACGCCCTCGACCAGACGGATTGGTGCCGGTGGGTGTCCCTGTGCACGGGCCTGCGCGGCGTCCACCTCACCCACGCCCCCTACCTCGTCCCCTACATCGCTGACCTGATGCGCGCGCTGCCCGAGCGCAGCGACGAGCTCGTGCGCATCGTCCTGCTCCTGGACGCGCTGCCCACCGCCGAGATGGAGGTCCTCACGCCTCGCGACCTGCCGTCGATCCAGTGGCTGCGCACCCACCGCGCGCACGCCGGCGGGGTGGCGCTGGTGCGCGCGTGCGCGGCGGCCGGTATGCCGCTGGCTGGCGTCGAGGCCCTCCAGGCGCAGACCGAGGGCTTCGCGCGCACGGTCGTGCGCGAGGGCGCGATCACCCGCCTCCTGTCGGGCGTCGAGGCGCTGCCGACCGCAAGCGAGTACGCGGATCCGTCCGCGTGGCTGGCGCGTGTGCGCTGACGCCTCCCGCCTCGTGGGGGCGAACCCGCGCGGCTCCCTGCGCACCTGCTCCCTCGCTGTGCGCGCTTGTCTGACCTCCTTCATCGACGAGGCCGGGGCCCCTCCCGCTCTCGTCGTCGGTCTGTCGGGTGGCGCGGATTCGTTGGCGTTGGCGTTGACGACGATTGACGTGGCGGCGCGAGCGGGGATCCCGGTGGTCACGGTGACGGTCGATCACGGGCTGCGCGAGGGGAGCGCCGAGGAGGCTCGCCGCGTCGCGGATTTGGCGGCATCCCTGGGGGCGCGCGCCGTTGTCGAGACCGTGACGGTGGGAGGCCCCGGAGGCCCCGAGGGTGCGGCCCGCGACGCGCGGCGCGCGGTCCTGCGTGCGGTTGGTGTGCGCGAGGGTGCCCCGATCCTCCTCGGCCACACGATGGACGACCAGGCCGAGACGGTGCTGCTGCGCCTGGCGCGCGGCTCGGGCCCCTCCTCGCTGCGGGCCATCGCCCCCATCTCGCGCGAGGCGGACGGGGTGACGTGGCTGCGCCCGCTCTTGAAGCTGCGGCGAACAGATACGCAGGAGGCGTGCGCCCAGGCGGGCCTCACCCCGGTGCACGACCCCACGAACGACATCGACGGCCCCTGGCGGGCCGCCGACGGGAGTCCGCTGCGCCGCTCGGCCCTGCGGCACGGGGCGATGCCGGCCCTGGCCTCGGCCCTGGGTGTCGATCCCGTCCCCGCGCTGGCGCGCACCGCCGCCCTGTGCGCCGAGGACGACGACGCCCTCATCGACCGAGCGCGCGAACTCGCTGACGCCGCGCGAGTCGCCGCCTTGCGCGTCGCCGACGAAACGGACCCCGGTGGCGCGGACTCGCCCGTGGCGCTCGCGGTCGCCCCCCTGCGCGGCGCTCCCCGGGCGGTGCGTACGCGGGCTCTGCGTGAGGGGGCACAAGCGGCGGGAATCCGGGCGCTGTCCAGTGCTCACGTGGACGCCATCGACGACCTCGTGGTCGCGTGGCGGGGGCAGGGGCCCATCCACCTGCCTGGGGGGAGCGCATCGCGCGTTGGACACGGAGCCCGCGCGCGCATCGTCTTCGTCGCGCGCGGGAGAGGCGACCCGACGGCCCCAGACCCCGACTGAACAGCGGGAATACGCCGCGAGAGACGCCCCCGAGAGCGGCCCGGCACCCACTGCGCGGTCACAGGATGTTGCGCTGACAGTGAGAATCTCATCCTTCCTGGTACAGGCGAGCGTTTGTATGGCACGCTTATAGTGGAATCGCTCGCGTAGCATCGATACGAAAAGAGGACACGGTGGACGCCACCGACATGGGAAACGACCTGAAGGAAATCCTGGTCACCGCCGAGGATATGGACCGTCGGCTCGCCGAAATGGCCGAACAGATCGACCGCGACTACGCGGGTGAAGACCTGCTGCTCGTCGGCGTTCTGCGCGGTGCCGTCATGGTGATGGCGGATCTGTCGCGCAAGCTGCACACCCCCCTCGAGATGGACTGGATGGCCGTGTCCTCCTACGGTTCGGGTACCAAGACCTCGGGCGTCGTGCGCATCCTGAAGGACCTCGACCAGGACGTCGCCGGACGTCACGTGCTGATCGTCGAGGACATCATCGATTCGGGCCTGACGCTGTCGTGGCTGCAGGCGAACCTGCTCGGACGTGGTGCCGCCTCCGTCAAGATCGCGACCGCCCTGCGTAAGCCCGAGGCCGCGAAGGTCGACGTGGACGTCGCCTACGTGGGCTTCGATATTCCCGACGAGTTCGTCGTCGGTTACGGCCTGGATTACGCCGAGAAGTACCGCAACATGCCCTTCGTCGGCACGCTGCAGCCGCACGTCTACACCAACTGAGAACGCCTACCTGTAAGGGATGCCCGTGAACGAGAAGATCAAGAACAAACGCCCCAGCCTGGGGTGGGTGCTGGTTCCGCTCATCGTGCTGCTCGTGGGCGGTTGGTTCCTCTGGCAGACGAACCAACCGCGTGCGGTGACGACCTCGGAGGGCCTGGCGCTCATCTCGGGTGACACGGTGGAGCAGGTGGTCCTCAACGAGGGCACCCAGCAGGTGAATCTGACGCTCACGGAGAACTACGTCCACCAGTCCACCGGCGGCGACGACAGGACCATCGATCTGGGTAAGCGCGTGTACTTCACGTACTCCTACGTGCAGACGAAGGACATCTTGGACACGGTGGCCGACAAGGCGCCCGCCAAGGGGTGGAACGCGGTGCGCCCGCAGTCCGGTGCTTTCGGCGCGATTATTCAGCTGCTGATTCCGCTGCTGATCCTCATGGGCGCGTTCTACTTCGTCATGCGTTCCATGTCGGGCTCGCGCATGATGGGCGGCTTCACCCAGTCGCGCGCCAAGGAATTCAACCAGGAGCGCCCGGACGTGACCTTCGCGGACGTCGCCGGTGAGGACGAGGCCGTGGAGGAGCTCGAGGAGATCCGCGAGTTCCTGGCGTCCCCGGACAAGTTCCACAAGGTGGGTGCGCGCATCCCGCGCGGTGTCCTGCTCTACGGTCCTCCCGGAACCGGTAAGACGCTCCTCGCCAAGGCCGTCGCCGGCGAGGCGAATGCCCCCTTCTTCTCGATCTCCGGTTCGGAGTTCATGGAGCTGTACGTCGGCGTGGGTGCCTCGCGTGTACGCGAGCTTTTCGAGCGCGCGAAGAAGAACGCGCCGGCCATCATCTTCGTCGACGAGATCGACGCCGTGGGTCGCCACCGCGGCAGCGGCATCGGCGGTGGCAACGACGAGCGCGAGCAGACGCTCAACCAGCTCCTCGTGGAGATGGACGGCTTCGACGAGCGCGCCAACATCATCCTGATCGCGGCGACCAACCGCCCCGATATCCTCGACCCGGCGCTGCTGCGCCCGGGGCGTTTCGACCGCCAGATCGCCGTCGAGGCCCCCGACCTGAAGGGCCGCGAGGCCATCCTCAAGGTCCACGCGCAGGGCAAGCCGCTCACCGCGCAGGTGGACCTGCGTCAGATCGCCAAGCGCACCCCCGGCTTCACGGGCGCGGACCTGGCGAACGTCCTGAACGAGGCTGCGCTGCTCACCGCGCGTTCGAACATGCAGTTCATCGACGAGCGCGCTATCGACGAGGCCATCGACCGCGTGATCGCGGGCCCGCAGAAGCGTACTCGCGTCATGAACGACCACGATAAGGCCGTGACTGCCTACCACGAGGCCGGCCACGCCCTGGCCGCCGCCGCGCTGAACTACACGGATCCGGTCACGAAGGTGACGATCCTGCCGCGCGGCCGCGCGCTGGGCTACACGATGGTCATGCCCACCGAGGACCGCTTCAACAAGACCCGCAACCAGCTCCTCGACGATCTGGTGTACGGCATGGGCGGGCGCGTCGCCGAAGAGATCGTGTTCCGCGATCCGTCGACCGGCCCCGCGAACGACATCCAGCAGGCCACGAAGACGGCCCGCGCGATGGTCACTGACTACGGCATGAGTGACCGCATTGGCATGGTCAAGCTCGGCGACGCCGACACCGAGGCCTTCGGCCACGGGTCCGGCGAGGCCCCGCGTTCCTTCTCCGATGAGACCGCCGCGATCATCGACGAGGAGGTGCGTCGCCTCCTCGACAACGCGATGCGCGAGGCGTGGCGGATCCTCTCGGAAAACCGCGGCGTCCTCGACACGCTGGCATCGCGCCTGCTCGAGGAAGAGACCCTCGACGAGGCGCAGCTGCGCGAGATTTTCAAGGACGTCATCAAGGCCCCCGAGCGTCCCGTGTGGAACTACCAGTCCGACGCGGCCGTCCCCGGCGTGGTTTTGGGCCACCCGGTCGGCATCAAGGCCGAGGACGAGTGGACGTCCGTTCCCGTGCAGGGTATCGACGTGTCGCCGACTGACGTCATCGACGCCTCGGGCGTGGAAGAGGAGCAGGAGTGACCTACGATCCCGCAGGCGTTGAGAAGGCGTCGCGCGACCTGCTCGTCGCGATCGGGGAGGACCCCGAGCGCGAGGGCCTGGTCGGCACGCCCGACCGTATGGCGCGCGCGTGGCGAGAGATGTGCAAGGGCCTGACCGAGGACCCGCGTGAGCACCTGCGCACGCAGTTCCACGCGGGCACCGACGAGCTCGTCCTGGTCCGCGACATCACCTTCTTCTCGGTGTGCGAGCACCACCTGCTGCCCTTCTACGGGCGCGCCCACGTGGGCTACATCCCGCGCGGCGGCGTCGTGACGGGCCTGTCCAAGCTGGCGCGCGTGGTCGAGGGATACGCGCGCCGCCCCCAGGTCCAGGAGCGTCTGACCGCCCAGGTGGCCGACGCGATCGACGAGATCCTGCACCCTCAGGGCGTCATCGTCGTCATCGAGGCCGAGCACATGTGCATGTCGATGCGCGGCATCTCCAAGCCGGGCTCGTCGACAGTGACCAGCGCGCTGCGCGGCATCATGAGCGACGGGGCGACGCGCGCCGAAATGATGGCCCTCGTCCTATCCGGGAGCCGATGAGATGAGCGCCCTGCCCCTGCCCGCCGCCCCGGCCTCGTTCCCGGTCCCGTCCCTGGCGCTGCCAGGCGATCTGACCCTGCCCGGTGGGCGCACGGCGGTCATGGGCATCCTCAATGTCACCCCCGATTCCTTCTCGGACGGGGGCCGTTACGCGGACGTGGCCGCCGCGCTGCGCCATGCGCGCGAGATGGTGGCCGCGGGCGCGGACCTCATCGACGTGGGCGGGGAGTCGACGCGGCCGAATTCGACGCGCATCAGTGCGGACGAGGAGTGGGCGCGCATCGGCGCGGTCGTCGAGGCCTTGGCTGCCGACGGCGTCGTCGTGTCCGTGGACACGCTGCACGCGACCACGGCCCGCGAGGCCGCGCGAGCCGGTGCGGCGATTATCAACGACGTCAGTGGCGGGTGCTGGGACCCCGAGATGAATGCGGCGGTCGCCGCCTCGGGCTGCGCGTACGTCATCCAGCACTACCGCGCGCTGCCGGGCATGCCGGGGGAGCACTTCGACTACGGGGAGGACCTCGTGGGCACGCTTATCGAGCGCGTGGGCTCCCAGGTTCAAGACGCTATTGATGCTGGTGTGACAGCTGATAAAATTGTCATCGACCCGGGCCTCGGCTTCTCGCTGACGGGCGACCAGTGCTGGCAGGTTCTGCGCGAACTGCCGCGCTTCCTGGAGGGCGGTTATCCCGTCCTCGTCGGCGCTTCTCGCAAGCGTTTCGTCAAGGCCCTCGGGGGCGACGTGGACGCCGACAGCGCGGCCATCGCCGCCTACTGCGCGGTATCAGGCGCGTGGGCCGTGCGGGTCCACGACGTAGCCGCCACCGTGGCAGCCATCGCCCGAAAGGAGAACGACGTTGACTAACCGACGCGTCATCATCGCCCTCAAAGGACTGGGGGCGATGGCCAATCACGGCGTCTACGACTTCGAGCGCGCCCGCGACCAGCGCTTCAGCGCCGACATCATCATGTGGGTCGAGACCGCGGGTGCCACGGATGACATCGCCGCCACCGTTTCCTACGCGGATATCGCCGACGAGGCCATGGCGGTCCTCACGGGCACCGCCGTCGACCTGATCGAAACCCTCGCTGAGACCATCGCCGAGCGCGTCATGAGCCACGAGGGCGTCGTCGGCACCGAGGTCACCGTCCACAAGCCCGACGCCCCCATCGACCACCCCTTCGCGGACGTGTCGGTGACCGTGCGCGCGGGTGAGACTGACGCGATGCCGCTATCGCTGTCCCTCAAGGGCATCTACGAGGCCGAGGACGGCTCGGTCCTCACCGGCGAGATCGAGGCCTACGGCCGTGCCCAGGCCCCCAGCCCCGCGCAGCAGGAACACCGCGAGGCGCTCCCGTCGCGCCGAGGTGCGCACGCCGCCGAGGCAGCGCGCGAGGAGGACACCTCCCGACCGGCGCACCTGCGCTCGCGTCGCGTCGTCCTGGCGATCGGCGGCAACCTCGGGGACGTTCCCGTCACGCTCATGCACACGGTCGAGGCCCTGTCCTACATGGAAGGCTTCCAGATCGACGACGTTTCGCCGATCATGCGCACGAAGCCCGTGCTGGCTCCCGGCCAGGCTCCCCAGCCCGACTACTGGAACGCCGTCGTCATCGGCTCCGCGATCGCGAGCCCCGACGAGCTCTTCGCCCAGACCAGCCGCATCGAGCGCGAGCTGGGGCGCGAACGCCACGAGCGCTGGGGCGCGCGCACCGTCGACATCGACATCATCCAGATCGAGGGCCTGGCCTCCGCCGACCCGGTCCTCACCCTGCCGCACCCGCGCGCCAAGGACCGCGCCTTCGTCCTGGCGCCGTGGCTCCTGTGTGACCCCGACGCCGTCCTCGAGGGCGTGGGTCGCGTGTCCGACCTGCTGGCCCACACCCCCGACCGCGAAGGCATCATCGACGCCGTCGACGACTGGCTCGAAGACCCGGCGGCCGTCATGGCCGACTCGGACCAGCTCCTGGCCCAGCGCGCCGAGCAGGCCAGCGCCGACATGCGCGAGCTCATCGAGGCCCTGACCGGCGAAATCAGCCAGGTCGACAACCTCGTGACCCGCCCGGGTGAGCCCGCTATCGAGGTGAGCGCGTCCTTCTCCGACGCGCTCGAGGCCTCGATTCCGCCCGCGCCTCACACCGTGTCGACTCCCGCTGGTGCGCCGTCGCCCGAGGCCGTGCCCGCACCGCACTCGGCGTGGGCCCCCGAGGCCGTGCCTGGTCCCGAGGCGACGTCGGCTCCGGAGGAAACGAACAGCGAGGAATCGCTCGCGGTTGACGCCGCGGCGATCCCGCAGCCGCAGACCCCCGCCCAGCTTGCGGCTGAGCAGACGGCAGCTCCGGCTGCGCCCGCAGCCGACGCGTCGCGCTTCGCCCCCGTCGAGGCGGCGCCGGCCGTCCAGGTGCCCGCTGCGCCCGCGCCGGACAGCGTGCTCGCGCCGGACAGCGAGCCCGCGCCGGACAGCGCGCCCGCGCAGGACAGCGCGCCCGTCCACGAGGCGTCCTCGCGCGAGGCCACGCCCCAGCGCGAACGCCGCCACCGCGCAGATCGCGCCTCGTCACGCCCCTCCTGGCACCCGGTCTCCTCCGTTCCCGCGGATTCCGCTGCCGGGCGCATGACCCGCAAGATAGGTACGGGCACCTACAAGCCGAGCGGCACCGAAAAACCCCGCTGGGTCCCCGTCTTTGAACCCAAGCGGGAGGAAACCCGTTCCTCGATCGCGCTGCCCGACTGGAACTTCTCCGTCAGCTCCGCACACGACGTGCGCGTCGTCGACGACCGCTCCGGCCTCGGCCACGACGACGAGCCCCCCAAGGCCACCGTCCACGCCGACGGGCGCTCGACCATCCTCGCCCCCGGACTGCCCGACAACACCCCCGTCGGCCCCATCCCCGAGGACGAGGCCACACAGACCGGCATCCTGCGTCGCGTCGTCGTGCGGCCCACGATGACCGGAGCGATCCCGATCGTCAAGAGGCGCTAAATGAAACCCGTGTCGATCGTGTGGGTGGCGGCGGTGGGCCTCGTGGCCGCCGGCCTGAGCTTCCTCGGCTTCTTGGCGCACATGCGCCAGGGCGGCACCCCGTTGATCGTCACCCCGGGACCCGCCGTCATCTTTGCGATCGCCACGGCCTGCCTCATTTGGTCCGGCCTGGCGGTGCGCCGCCTGCGCGCGGGCAAAGACACGTGGATCGATGCGATCGGCGCGATGCGCGTCGCGGTTTTTGCGCGCACGAGCGCCCTCGTCGGCTCCGGCCTGACCGGAATTCTCATCGGCTTGATGGCCGTGTCCCTCACGCAGCTCGAAGCCCCCGCGATGGCGGCCAACGCGATCGGGGCGGGCCTGTCTGGTCTCGTCGGCATCGTGTGGACCATCATCGCGATCGCCATCGAACGCTGGTGCATCATCAACCCCGACGACGAGGGATCGACGTCCTCTAAGCGCAGCGCGGCCGCCTGATCGCCCGCTCGTCGCAGGAGCGCGCGCCGCGCGCCGCGTGTGAAAGTCGCCCCCGTCCCGAGCGTTAGCCGTATCCGGCGCGCCATGCCCGGTATCGTGGATGCGTGGCTGACCAGCGTAAGAATTCCCCCAGGCGACCCACCTCCAGGCGTAGTACGTCGGGAGGCGCCAGTGGTCGCACGGGTGATCGCGCGTCCCGCGCCGCAGCCGGCAGCCGCGCATCTGCTGCTCGTCCGGCCTCGTCGAAGGCCTCGGCGTCCGTGAAGCGGGGGCGTACAGGCGCTGCCCAGCGCCCCTCCGGCGCGAAGAGGCCCGCTCAGAAGAAGTCGTCGGGCGGCGGCCGTCCGCCGGTCAACCTGTGGCCGCGGCGCATTATCACGGGCCTCGGCCTGATTCTTATCCTCGCGCTTCTCGTGTGGGGCATTGTCGCTATGGTCCGCGCGATCATCGGAGCCGTCAGCGCCGATCCCACCCCACAGTCCAGCCCCCAGTCCGTCCAATCGGGCGCGGTGGACGCATCCGGCTACACCCTCAAGGGCGGCCAGGAGGCGACGGCCGACGGCCTGCTCACCGACGGCACGACGATCGACATCCCCACCTGCCTGGACCGCGACATCACGGTCACCGCGAAGGCGTCCACGACCTCGTCCGGCTCGGCGATGCCCGTGACCCTCACGCTCGAAAACCGCGGCTCCGTCGCCTGCTCGACGTCCCTGTCGCGCTTCGGCCTGCAGATCTCGACGGGTGACCTGCAGGTCTACAACTCGGCGAAGTGCGGCGAGGAGCAGCAGTCGTCGACGACCCTGCTCCTGCGCCCGGGCGCCACGTGGACCGGCGCGCTGCGCTGGGACGGCTACGTGTACACGAACGGCTGCACGACACCCGCGGGTGGAGCGAGTGCCGCGTCTGCCGGGACCTACAAGGTCGCGGTCACCATGGGTACGCGCGAGGTCGGTTCGACAGTGGTCGACGTGACCCCCGCGCCCGCCCCGCAGTCGGGAGCTCAGTCCGGCCCGCAGCCGGGAACCCAGTCGGGCCGCTAGGGTCTACCAGCCGACGAGGCCGGAGCTGACCGCCTGCGCCTGGTGCGCCAGGTTCTCGGTGATGAGCTTGGCACGGTAGGGGCCGATACCCTCGATGGCTTCCAGTTCCTCGGTGGTGGCTGCGCGCAGTGCGGGCAGCGTCGTGATGTGCGCGGAGACCTCCTTGATGGCTCCCCACGACAGGTGGGGGACCAGGGAGAGGGCGCGCACGCCGCGCGGCGTGATCTCGCGGTCCAGGTCCGCGACCTCGTACACGTCCAGCCCGAGGATGTTCGCGATCGCGGTGAGGTCCACGATGCGCTCCGACCCGAGGGAGGACAGCTCGGCCTCGACGCGGGCGACGTCGTCGGGGTCGCGGATGTAGTCGCGCATGACGAGGGCCCGCTCGGACGCGGAGCCGCGCACGAGGTCCTCGACCTGCAGGGCCAGCAGGCGCCCCTCGGATCCGAGCTCCTCCAGGTATTCCGTGATTTCGGAGGTGATGCGTCGGATCATCTCCATGCGCTGCATGACGGTGGCGACGTCGCGCACGGTTGCGCTGTCGCGCATCTCGAGGATGGTGAGGGTCTGTAGGACCTCGTCGAGGCGCTGACTGTAGCGGTCGAGCGTATCCACCGCCAGGTTGGCGCGCGAGAGCAGGGCCTCGGGCTCCTCCACCAGGCGGTGCTCGGTGCCCACGTAGATGGAGATCATGCGCATCGACGCGGACAGGGACAGGACCGGCAGGTGGGTCTGACGTGCGGTGCGCTGCGCGGTGCGGTGGCGCATGCCGGACTCGTCGGTGGGGATCGTGGGATCCGGGAAGAGCTGCACGTTGGCCTTGCGGATGCGCCACAGGTTGGGGTCGATGATGACGGCGCCGTCCATCTTGCACAGCTCACGCAGACGCGCGGCCGTGAAAGCGACGTCGAGGTCGAAGCCGCCCGAGCAGATGGCCTGCACCTCGGGCGTATATCCCAGGACGATGAGGGCACCTGTGTGGGAGCGCTGGATTCGTTCCAGTCCTTCTCGCAATGGCGTACCGGGCGCGACTGCGCGCAGTGCCTCACGAAGGATCGCTGCATCGGACGTCAATGTGGTTTCCTCCCAGACGAGTAGGTGTGATACCTATTATTGCGAGTTTGCCGGGACAGCGACGCGAATAGCCGTCGCCAGATCCGACACAGTAAAGACGGTGATGCCGTCGACGCCCGCGAGATCCTCGCTGCCCTGAGCGGGAACGATGGCGGCGGCAAATCCCAGCCGTGCGGCCTCGGCGAGGCGACGTTGAGTGCCCGTGCACGCCCGGACCTCGCCCGTCAGGGAGATTTCGCCGACCGCCACGAGGTCCGGGCGAGGTGGAACGCCCTTGAGTGAGGACACGATCGAGATGGCCATCGCCAGGTCGATCGCCGGCTCGACCGTGCGGGCGCCTCCCACCGTGGACACGTAGACGTCCGCCCCCGACGTGTCCGCGCCGATGCGGGCCTGCAGGACCGCGAGGATCATGGCGACGCGCGCGTGGTCCACGCCCGACGTGGTACGCCGAGGCGAGCCGCCCGAGGAGGGAGCGACGAGCGACTGGATCTCCGTGGGCAGCGGGCGGCGCCCTTCCAGGGAGACGGCCGCGCACGTGCCGGGCACGCCGCGCGTCGTGCGCGACAGAAACAGGCCGGACGGGTCGGCGAGGCCGTAGATCCCCGAGTCGGTCAGTTCGAAGCAGCCGACCTCGTCCGTGGGGCCGTAACGGTTTTTCACCGCGCGCAGCAGGCGCAGGCGCGAATGGCGGTCGCCCTCGAACTGGCAGACGACGTCCACGAGGTGCTCGAGGACGCGCGGGCCCGCGATCCCGCCGTCCTTCGTCACGTGGCCGACGAGCAGGGTGGGCAGGTCGGACTCCTTGGCGACGCGGATCAGCGAGGCCGCGACCGCGCGCACCTGCGCGACGCCGCCCGCCCCGCCCTCGACCTGGGAGGAGGAGATGGTCTGCACGGAGTCGACGATCAGCAGGGAGGGGCGCGAAGCCTCGACGTGGCCGAGGACGACGCCGAGCTCTGTCTCGTCCGCGATGAGGAGGTTCGGCTCGAGCGCGCCGATGCGCTCCGCGCGCCCGCGCACCTGGGCCGCCGACTCCTCGCCCGTCACGTAGAGGACGGGGCCGCGCCCGCCCGCGGCCGCCGTGCGCGCGGCTTTGGCTGCCACGTCCAGCAGCAGCGTCGACTTGCCGACGCCGGGCTCACCCGCCAGGAGGATCACCGCACCGGGCACGATCCCGCCGCCGAGGACCCGGTCCAGCTCGCCCACGCCCGTCGAACGCGACGAGGCGCGCTCGCCGTCGACCTCGCCGATGGGCAGCGCGGGACGCCGTGGGGTGGCGGCCGCCGTGCGCGCGCCCCCCGTGACCTCGCCGGCCTGGTCGACCGTGCCCCACGCCCCGCACTCGCGGCACTGGCCCACCCACTTGGGGGAGGTCCAGCCGCAGTCGGAGCAGCGGTACGTGATCTTCTCTTTCGCCATGCACTCACCGTAACCCGACCCACCCTCATCTGCGGTCCGCGCGCGCGAAGAAGGCCGCGGGTGTGCGCGCCGAAGGGGGCACAACGACGCGAGCCGAGCGCGGAGGGCCCGCGGAGGTAAGGGTCTGGCTCTCCGGCCTCGTCGAACGAGAACGAGCATCCAAATACGTCGCTGTGGTCAGGTTCTCGTGCGCCCGGGAAGCGCGGGAACGCGGCGCGAACGAGTCACCAGGCGTTTGAACTTATTCAGTACCTGTTGTTGTCTCGGGCGTTTATCCATAGGGTTGGTCGGTGTGTATCCTTGGAATGGCTCACCATGGCCACGCGGATACAGATACCGCCCCACAACAGTGCGCACATGAAGACTGAGGAAGCGACATGAACAAGGCGCGTCGAACGCGAAACACCTGGTCGAAGCGGATGCCCGCAATCGCCGTCCTGCTGGTGTCCGTGATGCTGTGCGTCCTCGCGGTGGTCTACCGCGGCGTCGAGGTCACCCAGGTCAGCGTCGATGACGGTGGCATTTGGGTGACGAACCAGGATCGTAAGCTCCTGGGCCACCTCAACTACGACGCGCTCATGCTCGACGGCACGGTCTCGGTCAAGTCCGCGTCCTTCGACATCGGGCAGGCCGGCGGCGACGTGACGCTGGGGGAAACAGTGGGCCGTACGGTTACGCCCGTGCGCTCCACGTCCTTCTCGCTGGGCCAGGCGATCACGCTGCCCGAGAATGCGGTCCAGGTCCAGGGCGGGTCCGTGTTGGCCGTCCTCGACCCCAACGAGGGCCTGCTGTGGGTGGGTGATGCCAACGAACCGGCTTCCATGTCGCTCGTGCGCGAGGATGCAATCGCGAACGACCTGAGCGACGGGGTCGTCACGGTGTCGGTCACGGGGACGGTCTTCGCATACTCTCCCGGGTCCTCCAAGCTGGTCACGCTCACGCGAGAGGGCCAGGCTTGGCGTGCAAAGACCACGGAGATCAAGGATTTCACCCCGGCCGGAATACCGACGATCACCGCGGTCGGTGACAAGCCCGTCATCTACGACCAGGCCGGTAACAAGCTGGTGTTGCCCGGCGGCAAGGTACGCGACCTCGCCGAGGAGCACGTGACCGGCGCGGTCCTGCAGGCCCCCGGCGACGATGCGTCCTCCGTCCTGCTGGCCACCGATGCTGAGCTCGTGGCCGTCTCCCTGAACGGCAAGTCGGTGGACCGCCAGCCGGCCTCGGACGGCGGTCAGAAGGGCACGCCCGCACCCCCGGTTTTCCACGGCGGCTGCTCCTACGGCGCGTGGGCGGGCTCGGGCGCCTTCGTGCGCACCTGCACGGATTCGACGCGCAACCAGGCGCAGACTGTGCCTACGCTCGCCGAGGCCACGTCCGCCGTTTTCCGGACGAACCGCACGCGCATCGTCCTCAATGATGTGTCGACGGGCACGCTGTGGCTGCCGGACAAGAACATGGTTGTCGTCGACAACTGGGATCAGATCCCCACCGAGGAGCAGGAGGAAGAAGATACTCCGACTCCCGATGATCGCGAGCAGGTCTCCGAGCCGGAGCACAACGACAAGAACACTCCGCCCGAGGCCGTCGACGATGACTTCGGCATCCGCCCGGGTCGTTCGACGCTCCTGCCGGTCCTCGACAACGACTCGGATGATGACGGCGACGTGCTGACGGCGCGCGCCCTGACGAACCCGGAGTTCGGGACGGTCGTGCGCACGAGGGGCGGGCGCGCCCTACAGATCACGGACATTCCGGAGTCTATGACGAGCGGGTCGACGTCCTTCACGTACGAGGCCTCGGACGGCCTCGCGGGTGCGACGGCGACGGTGAATGTGACGATTCACCCGTGGAGCCAGAACGAGGGTCCGCGTCAGCTCAAGCACCCGGTTGTCAAGGTTGGCGCGAACGCGCAGGTGGAGTACAACCTGCTGTCGGACTGGATTGATCCCGATGGAGACCAGTTCTACCTGAAGTCGGCGACGGCTCCCGATGGCATGGCCGTGCAGTTCTCTGAGGACGGGACAGTTCAGATCCGCGACCTGGGTTCCGGCGCGGGCGTCAAGGCAATCGCCGTCACCATGTCGGACGGGCACGCGGAGACCGCGGGCGAGCTGCAGGTGAGCGTGCAGGAGAACGGCAACGTGCCGCCCATTGCGCGCGCGGACTTTTACGTGGCACGCGTGGGCGAGCCGCTGACGATCGACCCGGTCGAGAACGACACCGACCCCAATGGGGATACGCTGAACCTCGTTGCTGCGGGCACGCCACCGGCGGGTACGTCTGTGAGCGCCGACCTGTCGCGCGGCACGCTGACGTTCACGGGGTCGGTTCCGGGCTCCTTCCAGTTCACCTACACGATTTCCGACGGACCGTCAACGACTGTCGGCGTCATCCGCGTCGACGTGGTCGCGGACGATACGAATGCGGTGCCGATCGCCGAGGATGACCTGGCGGTTTTGCCCAGCGGTGGCGCTTCGCTGATTGCGCCGCTGGCGAATGACACGGACCCGTCGGGTGGCGTGCTCGTCGTCCAATCGATTGACGTGCCCGCGAACTCTGGCCTCGAGGTAACCCTCATTGAGCGTCACTTGCTGCGCATTACGTCACCTGCGGGCTTGAGCGACGTCACCGCGTTTACATACACGGTGTCCAACGGCGCGGGTTCCGCGACCGCTCAGGTGAGCGTCATCCCGACGGAGGCCCAGAGCGAGGAAACGCCGCCCGAGGCGAATCCTGATACCGCCAAGGTACGCGCGGGCGACATTGGTTCGGTTGCTGTCCTGTCGAATGACCGGTCGCCGATCGGTCTGTCGCTGAACGTTGACCCGGGCGTGCAGGTCATGTCGGGTGGCGAGCTGGGCACGGTCTTCGTGACCGGCAACCAGGTGCGCTTGGCTGCGGGTACTGAGCCCGGCGTCGTGCGCGTGGCATACACGGTCGTTGATTCGGTGGGTAACCGCGCGACGTCGACCGTGACGTTCGAGGTCGTGGCAGCTTCCGACGCGAATAGCGCCCCCGTGCCCAAGGCGCTGAGCGCGTGGGCCGTTCAGGGGCAAATGACGCGCATCCCCGTGCCGCTCACCGGCATCGACCCGGACGGCGACTCGGTCGCTCTGGTCGGCATTGACCAGCCGCCCGCGAAGGGCAGCGTCGTGCTGGGTACGGAGTGGCTGGAGTACACGCCCTCCGACAACGCGACCGGTACGGACACGTTCTCCTACATTGTCGAGGACCGCCTCGGCGTGCAGGGGCGCGCCCGCGTGCGCGTTGGTATTGCACCCCCGGGATCGCAGAACCACAACCCGACGGCCGTGCCTGACTCGGTGACGATTCGACCGGGACGCGAGGTGAGTGTCAACGTCCTGAGCAACGACTTGGATGCGGATGGTGACGCCCTGTCGGTCGATACGGACCCGGCGACCGTGTCGGTGTCGGATCCCGCAGCTACCGTCACCGTGGCGCAGGATGCGGTGACGGTCAAGGCCCCCGCAGCCGATGGCGTGTTCGTCGTCGCCTACCAGATTCAGGATGGACGAGGCGGACGCGCGCAAGGGCAGTTGACGGTGACGGTGGATGCTGATGCGCCGCTGCGCGCCCCGATTGCCCGCGACGACGTCGTGTCTGTCGCGGACCTACCCGCCGATTCGAAGCCCGTGAGCGTTCCCGTCCTCGTCAATGACGAAGATCCGGACGGCACGACGGCTGCGCTGACGGTGTCGGCGCAGGGCTCGGGCGTGAGCGTGTCGGGGCAGAACCTGTCAATTTCCCCGGATGCGCGTCGTCGCCTCGTCGTCTACACGGTGACGGATCCCGACGGCCTGAGCGCGAGCGCGGTCGTGACCGTCCCGGGTACCGACCTGCTGGCTCCGCGCCTGGATATGACGCGTATTCCGGTGGCGATCCGCGCGGGTTCGTCGGCGACCCTCGATATCGGCGACTACGTGCTCGTGCGCGATCATTCGCGTTCCCCGATCATTACGGACGCGGCCTCGGTGAAGTTCAACGGCGGCCTGGATTCGGTATCTCTGCAGGATTCGACGCACCTCGTGGTGAGCGCTCCCGACACGGCGTCGGGCAAGGCGTCATTGTCTTTCACGGTGCGTGACGGCGCGTCGGACGATGCCTCGGCCCTGTCCTCGACGCTGACGATCCCGGTGACGATCCAGCCGGCCAGGAACCTACCGCCGCGTCTGACCCCGACCCCGATCCTCGTGGGACAGGGTGAGGCCGTGACGGTGGATCTCACGCAGATGGTGGATGACCCGGACGATCAGGCGAAGGGTTCCTTCACGTACGCCGTGGTCAAGGCCCCCGGTGGCGTCGACGTGTCCCTGGACGGCTTCAATCTGACGGTGACCGGCAAGAAGGACCAGCCGAAGGGGCCGGTCGGCGCGATCACGGTCAGCGTCGATGACGGTTCGGGCGCGGTCAATGCCGATATTCCGGTGACGATCGTGAAGTCCTCGAAACCCCTCGTGACGACGACGGACGCGCGCATCAAGGTCAACGCTGGTCAGACTGCGAACGTGAATCTGGCGGAGTACACGACGAACCCGTTTACGGAGCCGCTCGTCGTCCTCGACGCGTCTGTTCACGTGGGTCAGGGAACGGCCTCCGGCGACGGGAATGTTCTGTCGGTGACGCCCAAGGCGGGCTTCCACGGCGACATGATCGTCGTGTACCGCGTCATGGATGCGACGAATGACCCTGATCGCATCGTGCAGGGCCGCGTCATCGTGAAGGTCCTGGACCGTCCCGATCCGCCCCAGAACGTGTCGGTGACCCCGATGGGGGCAGGCACGGCGTTCGTGAGTTTCCAGCCGGGCGCCGCGAACGGCGGCACGATTTCGGGCTACACGATCACCGATAGGAACAGCGGCCGGACCTTCACGACGCGCGATCCGGGCGTCCAGGTCACGGGCCTGGAGAACGGCGTGAAGCACTCCTTCACGGTCGTCGCGCACAACGAGGCCGGGGATTCGGATCCGTCGACCGCATCGGCTGAGGTGCTGATCGACGCGGCACCCGAGCAGATGGCGGCACCCACGGTCGTGGGTGTCGATGGTGCCCTCGATATCTCGTGGGTGAAGCCCAATAACTCGGGGTCTGCGATCCACACGTACATGGTGTTCGTTAATTTGCCGTCGGGTGGCCAGCCGATCTCGCAGTCGGTATCGGGCTCTGAGAACTCGATCCGCATCGGCGGATTGAAGAACGGTGAGCTGTACTCGGTGTCCGTTCAGGCGCTGAACAATGCGGAGACGCCGTCGCCGCCGTCCTCGCCGACGGCGAGCTACCCGCACGGTGCCCCCGATCCGGCGGGTAACGTGTCGGCAGTGCCGGTGGGTGCGGGTTCGGACCCGAACCGCGCGACGGTTGAGGTCTCGTGGTCGCTGGGCAATTCCAATGGTCGAGGCTGGGGTCCCACCACGGTCACGGCTGGTGGCGTGACCGAAACGGCTGGGCCGGGCCAGACGTCTGTGACGCTGTCGGGCGTGCAGACCGGTCGCGGGGTACCGGTGTCGGTCGTGCTGACGAACTCGGACGGCGACCAGGCCGGCGCCGGTTACGCGCAGGTTTCGATTGCGACGACCCCCGCGCCGATTTCTGCCCCGACCCTGTCGGGAACGAACACGCCGGGTGAGCTGAGGGTGAGCGGGCTGTCGGTTGCGACGGGCCGAGGCTTCGATGCCTCCGACCTGACGTTGCGCTACTCCTCCAGCGAGAACGGGTGCGGCAGTGGCCAGCCGATTAGTGATGGCACGATCGTGCCCTCCAACGGGTGGGCGCCAACGACGTACTACTTCTGCCAGACGGGCATCGGTTTGAACAACACGCTGGCTGTCTCTCCCGTCGTTGCGGCGACGGGTACGGCGACGGGTGTGCCCTCGGAGGTAGGCGTGAGAATCACGAACGTCAATTCGACGAGCCTGACGGTCCAGTGGGATCCCGTGGGTGCTAATCCCGCGGTCAGCACGATTTACGTGACCCTGGGTAGCGAGACGAAGCCCGTGCCCGGTAACGCCACGGAGGTGACGTTCTCGAACCTGGAGCAGGGCAAACGGTACCGGGCGAGTGTCACCGCGGAAAACGCGCAAGGCTCGAAGACGATGAGCCAGCATCCGGACGCCGTGACGAAGCTCGACGTGAGCGCTCAGTGGGTGCAGACCTGCCGCGGCGACGAGCGCGGGTTCAACCCGGCCTCGTGCCACACGTTCACGCTGAGCGCGCCGGGCTGGTCGAGTTCCTCGGAGCCGCACGTGTGCCCCGTGCGCAACGACCGCACGAACGGCACGGAGTGGGTGCGTGTGGATGGTGCGGGCCCGATCTGGACGCGCCTGACCACCCAGGCAGACAGCGAGGATGCCTTCAAGCAAGGGTCCTACCTCATCGGCGAATGCCGTCCGGAGTGATGTTCGCGTGAAGAAACTACGTCGACTTCTCAACGGCGCGTGGCGTGCCATGGGCGAACGCGTGCGGGCTCTGCCCGGTTACGACGCGGCGGCCCGTTGGCTGGGCGCGCTCACGCCGGTCGGGTGGGCGGTGATCGCGGTAACGACCGCGGGTGGCGTCGCTGCTGCGGCCTTCGGATGGCTGGAGGGCTTCATCGTCGCCGTGATGGGTCTGGTGGCCCTCGTGGTCGCGGTCGCCTCGGTCGCGTCCCCGTCGCCGCTGTCGGTGTCCTTGCGCATGAAGAATGATCGCATCGTCGCCGGCCAGGTGGCGGTGGGGCGCATCCGCGTGGTCAACGAGTCCGGGCATCGCTCGGGTTCGACGATCGTGGAGGTCACGATCGGACGAGGCAGTGGCGAGTTCCTGGTGCCTCCGATCAGCGCGAACAGCACGTGGAACGAGGCATTTTCGGTGATGACGAAGCGCCGCGGCGTGATCAACGTGGGCCCGGCGCGCACCGTGCGTATGGACGGCCTGGGCCTGCTGCGCCGCGTGCGCTCCTGGGACGAGCCGATCCTGGTGCACGTGCATCCGCCGACGGTGCGCTTCTCGTTTGACGCGACGGGTATGCAGATGGATGTCGAAGGTGTGGCCAGCGAGAAGCTGACCAGTTCGGACGTGTCCTTCCACGCACTGCGTGATTATGAGCCGGGCGACGACCGGCGCGCGGTGCACTGGCCTTCGACGGCGCGCCTGGGCCGCCTGATCGTACGCCAGTTCGAGGAGACTCACCGTTCCCACCACATGGTGCTCCTCGACACGCGCATGGACGCGTGGGATCGGCGTTCCTTCGAGACAGCCGTGTCGGTCGCTGCGTCGCTGGCGATCGCAGGGTCGGGTGAGGCGCGCACCGTGTCGATGCACACCGCGGACGAGTGGATTCCGACGGGAACGCCCGTGGCGATGCTGGATGCGCTCTCCGAAATGGAGACCTCGACTCGTTCCGACTTCGCGGGCATCGTCCGTCGCTGCATCATGGAACGCGGCGGGATCTCGGTCCTGTCGATCGTCGTGGGAGCGGGCGTCGACGACGAGGAAGCGGCACGCCTGGCGAATATCGCGCCGGTCGACGTGGTCGTGTCCGTCATTCGCGTGGTCCCGGGACGGGCGAGGCGTCGGCGCAAGATCACGCGTGGCGTCATCATCGATTGCCCCTCCCTGGAGGACCTGCCGATGCTCGTGTCGCGGGGGGTGAACGCGTGAGTACGCCTACCCGCACCCCCTCTCGTCAGGCCGCGCCGCCGCGTCGAACGCGTCGGTCGACTGCCCAAGAAACCACCATGGGTGGCTCGGTGCACCGCGCCGCCATGCCCGCGTGGTCCCTCCTGATTCTTGCCATTCTGTTCGCTGGCCCGGTGGTACAGTTCGAGTCCGTCTTTGGTGGCGGTCAGGGTGTGATCGCGGCGCTCGCGGGCGTCGCGACCGGCCTCGCTATCGCGTGGGCGGCGGCGAAGTGGCGCTGGGACCTGCTGTCGATCGTGGCCTGCGTCGTCGCGGCTCACTTCCTGTTGGGCGGGGCGGCAGCCCTGCGCGACACGACCCGGTGGGTCGTGGTTCCCACGTCGCGCACTCTCCAGACGCTGGTGATCGGTTCGGTCGAGGCCTGGAAGGATCTTCTGACGCTGACGCCCCCTGCCGGTTCCTATGTTGGTCCGGCGATGGTCCCGTGGATGACGTGCCTCGTGTGCTCGGTTGCAGCGGGGGTCGTCACGGTACGCTACGGGCGTCCCATGTGGGGGTCCTTGCCGCTGATTCTCGCCGGAGTGATTGCGATCGTGTGGGGGCCCACGCACGAGGCTCCCTCGTCTCTCCTCGTTATTGCGTGGTGGGTTGGCCTGATCGTGTGGTGGGCGTGGGCGTCGGCGATTGGCCGTGCCCGCATGGGTGCCGACATCGTGATCGGTATGTCCGCGTCGTCGACCACTGCATCCACGACGATGGGTGGCTCGTCGCGTCAGGTCGTGCACGTGTGGTGGCGCGTGGGCATGGGTGCCCTGATGGTGGGCGTGATGGTCGCGGCCGCCCTCCCCGCGGCGTCACTGCTGGGCCCCACGGCCTCGGACCGCGTTGTGGGCCGTGACGTCGTCGAACCGCCCGTGGATGCGCGCGAGTATCCCTCTCCGCTGTCCAGTTACCGCCACTACAACAAGGATCTGGAGGACGAATCCCTGATCCGCGTGTCCAATCTGCCCAAGGGGGCGCGCGTGCGCCTGGGCGCGATGGAGGTGTACGACGGAACGACGTTCGGCATGGGTGTGACGAACAACGCTGATGGTACCGCTGGGTACCGCCGCGTCGGGTCCACGATCCCGGGACGCAGCGCAGAAACGGCGGGAGAGCAGGCCTCGGTGTCTACCTCGCAGCTCTTGGGCCCGTGGGTGCCGACGTTTGGCGAGGTATCGGTGCTGCGTTTTGAGCCTTCCGACCCGAACGCTGCTGAGCAGCAGAAGGGCTTGAACTACGACCTGTGGGCGGAGACCGCCCTGACGACGGGGCCGACGGGCCAGTTCAACTATTCGCTGAGCACGACGATGCCGCGCGATCACGAGGATTCGGAGTTCGCCAGCGTGGATGCGGCCCGCTACGCGGGCACGGACACAAATGTGCCCAAGGATGTGGACTCCCTGGCATCGGAGCACACGACGAGCGCGCGCTCGGACCTGGAGAAGGCCCGCGCCATCGAGAGTTACCTGCACACGGATGGCTTTTACTCGAACGACGACACGATTAACTCGCGCCCCGGTTCCTCCCAGGATCGTATTGAGCGCATGATCAGCGCCGAGGCGCTGGTGGGCGATGACGAGCAGTACGCGACGCTTATGGCGCTCATGCTGCACTCGCAGGGGATTAATGCCCGCGTCGTCATGGGTGCCTACCGTGAGGGGACGTCGGGCGGCGTCGACCTGACGGGCTCGGACATGCACGCGTGGGTCGAGGTCGAGTTCCCCGGCGTGGGCTGGGCGACCTTCGACCCGACGCCTCCGCGCGATCAGCAGCCCACGACGCAGGTCAACAAGCCGAAGTCTGTGCCCAAGCCGCAGGTTTTGCAGCCGCCGGAGCCCCCGGAACAGCCGGTCGAGCTGCCTCCGGCCACCCGCGACCAGGCGACGGACCCGCACGATCCGAACGGCCTGCACATCCCGTGGATGGCTATCGGGACGGTGTCCGTGTTCCTGTTCTTGCTGGTCGGTCCGGTTCTGGCGGTGCTGCTCGCGAAGTCTCGCCGCCGCAAGGCCCGCCGCGGCGCGCAGGCCGCCGAGTCGGTGCGCGGTTCGTGGGATGAGCTGGTGGATACGGCGATCGATTCGGGCCTCGTGGTGGAGCCGCACCTGACCCGTCAGGAGGTCGCGTGGGCGTTGGCTTCGCAGTGGACGCCTGACAAATCTGAGGACGACGAGGCGGGGGCGGCGAAGTCCCGCAAGCCCACCACACGCTCGGCGGCCGACGTGCGTGTGCCCGGCTGGTCGCTGTTCTCGGGCGCGGTTCCCCGCCCGGTCACCGTGGCGCGTCGCGCGGATGTCGCGGACTTCGCCGCGGGCGGCGCACGCCCTGAAGATGCGAAGCAGGCGTGGGAGGACGTGGATGAGCTGCGCCGCGAGTGGGCGGCCTCGGTCTCCCCGTTCGCGCGGCTGCGCTATGCGCTGTCGCTGAAGTCGTTGCGCTGGCGACGCCGCGCGCGCCGCCAGGCGGCCGCCGCATCCGGGGCGAAGCGTCGGCCGTTGACGGGGCGTATGGGTCGTAGGAAAGGAACACGCTGATGGATAGCGACGCTCGCGTCGGGATGGTCCCGGTTCTGCCGGGATACCAGTGGATCCGGCCGCTGGGGTCGGGTGGTTTCGCGGACGTGTTCCTGTGCCGCCAGGAGCTGCCCAGCCGAGAGGTGGCCGTGAAGGTTGCCCGGCGTGATCGTGGGGCGGACGGCGAGGCCGGGATCGCCCGCGAGGCGGACGTCATGGCCCTCGTGTCGGGTCACCCGGCTGTCGCCCAGCTCTACGGGGCGGGCCGCACGCCGGATGGTCGCCCGTACCTGGTGATGGAGTATTGCCCCGTGGCGAACATCCTCGACCAGGTGCGCGCAAATCCGATGGCGACGGACCGGGCCCTGTCCATGATCATCCGCATGTGCGGCGGCGCGGAGATGCTGCACCGTGCGGGATACGTGCACCGCGACATTAAGCCCAGCAACATTATGATCAACGCTTACGGGTCGCCGGTGCTCACGGACTTCGGAGTCTCGGAGCCGGTGGGGACGGATCCGCGCGCTGGCCGCGACGGTTTCTCGGTGATGTGGGCGCCCCCGGAGCAGATCGCGGGCACCGCGCGCGCCCATCCGACGCAGGACGTGTGGGCGCTGGGTGCGACCCTGTGGACGCTGCTGATGGGCCGTTCGCCCTTTGAGGTCGTGGATGGGGATAACTCTGCTCAGGCGGTGGCCCAGCGCGTGGCCCGTGGCCGCGTGTCGCGTATCGACCGTCCGGGCGTGCCCGAGGCGGTGACGGCTATCGTTCGTCGCGCGATGAGTCTGGATCCTGAGCAGCGTTTCGGCTCTGCCGCGGCCCTTGGCTACGCGTTGCAGACGATCGAGCGCGAGATGCATCGCCCGGTCACGGAGATGAAGCTGAGCGTCGTCGCTTCTTCGAGTGCGCCCGCCTCCGCGCTGTCTGCCCCCTCCCCGGTGGCCCTCGACGCGGAGCGTACGCGCACCCGGCGCGGTAGTTTCGCGGATGGTGCCCAGCCCTCGTCGAACGAGGCCTGGGCGGGCAACTCGACGACGGGCAGGACCGGCTTGGTCGAGGGGGAGTCGAAGCGTCCCGCGTGGGTGCTGCCGGTTCTTGCGCTCGTCATGGTGCTGGCGACCGCTGGCTTGGTGGTTGCGATGCTGACCGGCGGCGGGCACAGCGTTCACCTGGGCGGCGGTGGCGGCGAGGCAACGCCGAGCGCCGAGGCGACGGGCGGGTCTGCGAGCAGTGCCGACCAGGGGACGGATACGAGCGTGGCTCCTCCGCAGGCGGTCACGGGGCTCACCGCGACGCCGAATGGGAAAGAGATCCGGTGGGGCTGGGATATCCCCCAGCAGGGGCAGTACCAGGCCACGGAGCTGGCTTTTAAGTATCTGCTGACGCGCCCTGGCGAGGCCGTGGTCGCTGAGACGATGCGCCGCAACAGCCTGACGACGAGCGCGGTCAGCGGTGAGAACTGTCTGACGGTGAGCGTCGTCGTGGAGGCCACGGGCCGCGAATCGGCACCCGTCACCCAGTGTGTCACGGTGCCGTGAGGCGCGGTGACGGCGGTTTGGCCGTCACGCTCGCGCGCATGACCGGATGGTAGACTGACGTGTTGCGCGCCGCCGGGGTGCGCAGCGAAAGGAATAGTGATGAAGCACGGGTTCGGTCGCGTCGCGCGGCGTGGCACAGGTATCGGTGTGGCCGGGGCGCTCGCGCTCACGGCTCTGGTGGTTCCCGCGGCTCCGGCCTCTGCTGATAGTGCGATCGGAGCGAATGAGGAGCCTTTCTACTCCTACTACTACCTGGACGCGATACGGAACTCGGGGATTACGGGCAAGGGCAAGACGATTGGCCTCATCGATGGGCCAGTGAACACGGGCATCCCGGAGTTGGCGGGCGCCAATATTGAGATTTACCGTCCCTGCCAGGTTAATTCTCAGGATAAGTATTGGGACCACGGGACGGTCATTGCGCAAGAGATTGTCTCGCCCCAGTTCGGCATTGCGCCGGGCGCGACGCTGCGCGCATACGGGCTGTCCTTTGCGGGCGATTGGACTGGGCCCGACTGTGCGATTGGCGAGTTCTTGCGAGGCTATTCCGACCTCTCGGTTCTCATTGAGACTGCGCTGAACGACGGCGTGGACGTGATCACGACGTCAGCGAGTTACCCCAGTACTTACGAGGGTATGCGCTGGGCTCTGGCGCGCGCGATTGCGCAAGAAGTCCCGGTGGTCGCCTGCGTCGGCAACGATTCGACCCGCGATTCGAAGGACTGGCTACCCGCGTGGGGTGGCGTTGTGGGCGTGGCCGCGATCGAGCACAACGGCGTCATCGCGGACTATTCGAACTGGGGGAGCCCCGTGTCGACGGCGGCCCTGGCGCGCCCGTACGTGCGCTCCGGTGTGTCGCAGGAGCGCGGTAATTGGTGGGGGACTTCTTTTGCGACACCCCTCGTCGCGGGTTCGCTGGCGCTGTCGATGGAGCGGTGGCCAGGCGCGAGCGGCAATCAGATCATGCAGGGCCTGGCACACACCGGTGTGGGCGGAAACGGCGGCCAGTGGAACCCGTACACTGGCTATGGCGCGCTTGACGTGTACGCGTTGCTCACGACCTCTCCGATGTCCTTCCCGGATGAGAATCCCTTCATGGACAAGGGCGAGAACACGGTGCCGAGCCGCCAGGACGTGCAGGACTACAAGGATGGCGTCGTGGATCCGCGCGTCATCCTGAACGATAACTCCTACCAGTACCGGGGCCTCGATGAACGCCTCGTCGTCAGCCGGGACAGCACGTACCCGACGCACCTGGGGACGAGTCCGCGCTACCACAAGAAGACGACGCAAAAGACCACGCAGAAGACGACGCGTAAGAAGAAGTAGTGGGTGATGCGGCGCGCCCCGCCCTCCCCACGAAAGAGAAGGGAGAACGGGGCGCGGGGTGCGCGGTGGTTCGCGCGAGTGTCATGGTCACTTCCGGTGGTAGCGGGGGCTGGTTCCCAGGTGGACGGGGATGGACCCGTGGTCGTAGACGACTCCTTGGACAGCTCCGCGGTAGACGTAGGTGTCGGGGAAGGAGTCTAACTGTAAGGATCCTGCGACTCCGTCGATGTAGTCCTGCACCTCCTGCGCGGTGGGCTCAGAACCACCGTTCTTTTGGATGATGGGGTTCTCGTCGGGGTACTGCGAGGGATCTTGGTTGACGAGAGATCCCAGGGCAGCCGCGCCGTAGCCCGTGTACTTGTTCCAGTCGTGGTCGGGGTTCAGGCCGGTGTGGACCAGGAGCTGGAGGATCTGGTTGGTGGTGGCATCGGGCCACTTCTGGCGCGCGAGGGCCAACATGCCAGCCACGAGCGGGGCGGATATGGACGTGCCGTGAACGGTGACCGGCTCCCCTGTGTTCACGTCGTACGTGGTGTATGGTCCGCCGAAGGCGGCGGTGACCACGCCATCGCCCCAGGAGGAATAGGAGGCGAAGGTGCCATCACTGTTGATGGCGGACACGCCGACGACACCGGAATACCTGCCCAGCTGTGTGATGTTCTCGTCGGTGGCACCGTTTCCGGCCGAGGCGACGATGATGACGCCCTTGGTGATCGCGTTAGTAACCGCCCATTTGAGCTCGTTGGAAGAGTCGGAGACGCTTTGAGAGATCGAGATGAATTGGGCGCCGTCTTCGACGGCCTGGTTAATGAGAGCTCCAATGGTGTTGAGCCGGTCCCCGTTGGAGTCGCACGAGCCGTTCGATGTTGTCGTAGAGGCGGAGGCCTGATAGTTATACAGGGTCGCGTCGGGTGCCACGCCCGAGATGGGGGAGACCAGGATGATCGCCATGTCAGTATTGTGGCGGACGCCCTCGGGTGAGTCTTGGATGGTGCAGCGGCTCTTATCAGTGATGTTCGCCCCCTTGAGGGCCGGATTACTCGTATCGACCGGACCGCCGATGACGGCAATCGTGACACCCTTACCGGTAATCCCCTTCTGATGCACGGTATTCAGAGGGTAGTAGGAGAAGTACTCCTGTGAGGGCACCGCGTCGTCCGCGTGGGCCGGGGCCGGCACCAGGGTGAGGGCGCCAGCGGCGAGGGCCAGGGCGGAGGCGACGGTGGTCAGGGCGCGCGCGGCGCGCCCCGCCCTCCCCACGAAAGAGAAGGGAGAACGGGGCGCGGCGTGAGAGGATAGGCTCACCATTGGCGCGGATCCCATCCGTCGTCCGTGCTCTTGGCCGGGGTGATGGTGGTGTCAGACCCGTAGGTCTGGGACATGGGGTTGACGTAGCCGACGGGCAGATCGTCCTCGTCGTCCTCGAACTTGAAGGCGACGTACTGGCGCTTGCGGCCCTTCTTGTCCTGCTTGCCCGCGCCCGCGCCGGCACCCGCGCCTGCACCCATGAAGCCCGAACCCGAGCCACCCTTGCCCGCGGCACCGGCAGCGCCAGCCGCGCCACCGTTCGCCCCGGTGGAACCGGCAACGCCCGTCGCGCCCGACGCGCCCGCCCCGGAACCGGCCAGGCCGTTCGCACCCGCGGGGGGATTGTAGGAGCCAAAACCCGACCCGGAGTAGGAGCCGACCTTCAAGGCGGAGGCGCCCGCGCCGCCCAGGCCACCGGTCATGCCGCGCATGCCCGCGCCGAGACCGCCGGAACCCATGCGGGCGGCACCGCGCATACCGAGGGCACCCGCACCGAGCACGCCAGCACCACCCAGGCGTCCCGTGGTGCTCGCGTCGGCGGAGGCCGCGCCGCCGTTGAGGCGCCACAGGGGGTGATCCATATCCGCGGGCGGCGCCGGGGTATGCCCGCCGACGACGCCATTGCGGTAGGCCGTGCCGTTCACGCGCGTGTGCAGCAGATCCCTGCCCATGAGGTCCTGGGGATCGGTGATGGGGTTTGTGCGCGATCCGGCCTCTCCGTAGGCGGGCTCCTGCGTGGGAACCGCGCCCGAGGAGATGATGCGGTTGCGGGCCGCGGCAGCGTCGGCCTCGCTCCACCACGGCTGGTCGAAGCCACCGGGGTAGTTGGGAGAAGAAGGGCTACGATCCGCGGCGCGACCAAAGTCATCACCCTTACCGTATCCCCAGTCGCCGCCGCCAGCGCCACCAGCACCGCCACCGCCACGGGTGCCGCCACCGCCCTGGGTGCCGTCACCGCCGCCGCCCGGATTCGTGTCCTTGTCCTTCTCCTGCTGTTCGTAGTCCCTCAATTCGGTACCCGGATCGCTGGGCTTGTTCGCGACTTGGCCCTTCATGATGCCACTGATCGTCAAGGTGCGGTCGTTCACCATGTCGATGATGCGCTTCGCCGCAGCCTCGCGCTGCTCGTTCGCCTGCTCTTCGACGGCGGCGACGTAGGCGGCGCCGGTCGTGTAGAGCTTGCCCATGAAGCGGATGCCCGTACCGGGCTCGCTGGAGGGAACCGACACGAGCAGGTCATCGCGCATGGCCGCCGTGTTCGCGTCGAGGAGGTCCGGCGAGAGCTTTTCAGCCTCAGACAGCGCCGTGGCCATCACGTTACGGCCTCGAGAGTAGGTGTGATAGCCGCGCTCGTAGCCCTCCCGATACTTCTCGATACGGGTGATGGACGCGTCAACCCAGCGATCCATGGCTTTACCCGTCGCGCCGGTAAAGCCGTGGCTCTCGCGATAGGCGCGCAGGTTCTCAACGGCGTCATCAAAGCCCTTCAAGGCCTTGTCGTGATCCCCGTCCCACGCGTCAAGCCCCTTGTTGGCGCGAGCCGCCTCCATGAAGACCTTAAGACGCTCATAATTCGGTGAAGCAACCACAATATAACTCCTTTCGATCAGCTGTTGATAAGCTCAGGCATCAGGCTGCGTGTTTTGAGTAACGGGTACTGTAGTCGGCGAGACTCCAGAAGGAGTTCCGGACTGAGTGGGGGGCGCGATCAGTGGACCCGCAGCGGAACCGAGATCTTCGAGGGTCAAACCGAGTGCGTGAAGCATCGCGGTGAACTTGGTCGGGTTCTGGGAGCGGATTGCCTGCATCTGCTGGTCGGCCTGCGTGTTTTTGAACTCCAGCTGGTTGTCGTATTCCGCGCCTGTGAAGCGGGTCATGGCCTCATGCATCTGTGCCTCGAACGTCTTGAGCATGTTGGATTCGCCCGCGAGAAGTCCGGATACGGCTTCGAACATCTTCGCAGCACTGCCTTGCAGGTCCGCGGGCCCGTCTTCGTATCCCCAGAAGGTGGATGTCTGCGCGGACCCGAGGGCCTCGGTATGCTTGCGCGATCCCGTCACCGCGTCCCAGGTTTCGGTCACTTTCGGTACAGCTGCTTGCTGCTGGTCGTCGTCGTAACTGACGTCTGGATTTCCGGCCATTGTTGACTCCTAAATGGTTGATGAGAAAAGAAGAGAGTGTGTCGATGCGCAGGGCCGCTTACTTACCGACCTTGAAGCGGCGGACCAGCGGCTCCTTGGGCTGATCGTCACCATCGACCTTCAGGGTCCACACGTACGTCAGGTCGGCACCCGACCCCTCCACGTCTACCGTCCACGACGAGTAGTACTCGCAGTCCTGCTCCACGCACAGGTCGTAGGTGTCCTGGCCCAGCCGCCAGTAATCGGTGGCCGACATCATCAGGTAGATCTTGTCGTCCTTGTTCACCACGGTCTTACCCTTGGGATCCAACTTGAAGGTCTGGTCGATGATCGACGGGGGATCCACCGCAACCAGCTCCGTCCCCACCATCTTGCTCAGGGCCGTCGCCTTCGCGGCGATCTCCTGCTTCTCCGGGCCAGACGCAGACTGCATCTGGCTGACCAGCTGCTGCTTTTGCCCCTCGGGTATGTTGGGCAACTTCGAAATATCGCTGGAATTTCGCGCACCACCCAAGATGCTGCAACCGGACAGGGCGACGGAAGCGAGCAACAGGGAAGCCGTGGCTGCGCGAGCGCGGTGGGACACGAGAGAGGACATGTTTTTCTCCTACTTTCAGACTGGTCAATCATATGCGACGAAGGGGCCGCTGTGTCAACAAACGATCAAATTGCTGGCGGGGTCCACGTCAGCTGCGCGGCGACGACGCCCAGCTCTCGGTGAACGACCTGCGCGCGGCCGGCGATCGCGCGCTTCGGCTTCACGCCGTTGATGATCGCGCCCTCGCTGGGATTGCCGGACAGGAGGATACCGGTGACAGCCAGGTCGTTCATCATCTGCAGGACCTTCTCGTAGGCCGCGCGCGACGCGCCGCCCATACGACGGGTGATGATCACATGCAGACCGATGTCTCCCGCCTGCGGCAGCAGGTCGATGAGCTCCATTAGCGGGTTACCTGACGAGGTGGCCACCAGGTCGTAGTCGTCGACCAAGATCCACACTTCCGGACCCGACCACCACGTGCGCTCGCGAATCTGCTCGGCGGTCACGTCGGAACCGGGCAGGCGCGTGCGCAGGAACTTCGCCAGCTCACGCAGCTGCTTCATCGCCTCGGCATGGTTCGTCAGGTAGCGCAGTGAATACTCGTCCGGGATCGCACCCAGGAGCGAACGACGCATGTCGATCGCCAGGATCTTCGCCTCGTTGGGCGAGTACAGGCGCGTGACCTCGGAAATAATCGACCGCAGGAAGGAAGTCTTGCCTGTCTTGCCGTCGCCGAACAGGTACAGGTGCGCCTCCGTGCGAGTGTTGAACAGGAGCGGCCCCAGGCGCGACTCCTCCACGCCCAGCACCATGTCGCCGCCGCCGCGCGGCAGGATCTGCTGATCCGGCAGCTGCGAGAGGATCTCCGCAAGCGTGATGCGCTGCGGCAACAGACGCAGCTTCGGGCCCTCGCCCGCCACCAGGCACTCGCGAATCTTGTTGACCGTGTACGCCACGCCCTGCGACACGGTTGACGGATCCTGCTCCGCGTCCGCGCGCGGCAGGCCGATCATCATCTCGTGACCCGCCATGTCGATGCCGCGCCCCGGGCGCCCCTTCGGGATACGAGCGGCACCCTCGCGGTTGACGATCGACTCCTTCGGGTTCGCCGTGTGCAGCTCCAGGCGTGACCCGAAAATATCCTGCGCCTCGGCGCGGATATCCATCCAACGGGCCGCCGATATGACCAGGTGAACGCCCAGCGACAGGCCTCGACTCATCATCGTCGTGACCTCGCGGTCCAGGCCATCGAACTCGGAGCGCAGTGCACCCCACCCGTCGATGACCAGGAACACGTCGCCGTAGCCGTCGTCGTAGGTGCCCGCCAGGCGCCCACGACGGTAGGTATCCATCGAGTCGATGCCGTGCGCGCGGAAGTAGCGTTCACGGTCATCCATGATCGCCGCGATCTCGGCGAGCATACGCGTGCGTACCTCCTCGGTGTCGCGCGTCGCCACGCCGGCCACGTGCGGCGCGCCCGCGAAGCCCGCGAAGGTACCGCCACCGAAGTCCATCACGTAGAACTGGACTTCCTGAGGCGTGTAGGTCAGTGACAGGGCCTGGACGATCGTGCGCAGCGCCGTCGACTTACCGGTCTGCGGGCCGCCCACGAGCGCGAAGTTACCGCCCGCGCCCGACAGGTCCAGGACCAGGGTCTCGCGGCGCTGCTCAAGCGGCAGGTCGACCGTGCCCAGGGGCACACGTAGGACCCCGGACTCGCGCCAGGCGCGAGAAATGAAGCCCAGCTCCGGATCCGGCGCCAAGTCCGGCATGAGAGTCGCGAACGTGTCGGGAATCTCCAGCGGAGGCAGCCACACCTGGTGCGCCGGGTAGCCCTTGCCCTTCATCTTGGCCACCGCGATGTCCATCTCGGACATGTCCGCCCACACCTCGTCACCGGCCAGGACGATCTCCTGGTTCTGATCGACCTCTTCCTCCTCGCCCAGGGCTTCGCGCGTGATGACGGGAGCGACCGTGAACGGCAGGATCTCGATCGGCGCGCTCGGGGCGCCGGCCGTCGAGGCCTCGGCAATCGACGCGAGGGTGCGCGCCGGCGGGGGAGCGGCCACGTAGGACGCGCGGAAACGAACGAGGCCGTCGCCGCCCGCCTTCAGGAAGCCCGAACCGGGCAGCGGAGGCAGCTTCGCGGCATCGGGGATACCCAGGACCTCGCGCGAGTCGCTCTCCGTGAACGTCTTGAGCGCAATGCGGTACGACAGGTGCGACTCCAGGCCGCGCGCCTTACCCAGGTCCATCTTCTGTGAAGCCAGCAACAGGTGCACCGACAAGGATCGGCCCAGACGACCGATCATGATGAAGACCTCGCCGAACTCCGGCTTGGCCATGAGCATTTCCGTGAACTCGTCCAGGACGATGAACAGGGCCGGCAGCGGCGGATACTCGTGCTTGCCGGCGAGGCGATCCGCCTCGTAATCGGACACGTTCGCGTAGTTGCCGGCCTGGCGCAGCATCTCCTGGCGGCGCACCATCTCGCCCTGCAGGGCGTCCTGCATACGGTCAACCAGCGAGAGCTCGGACTCCAGGTTCGAGATCATGGCTGACACGTGCGGCAGGTCCGCCATGCCGGCGAAGGTCGCGCCACCCTTGAAGTCGACGAGCACCAGGTTCAGCTGCTCGGGGGAGTGGGTCAAAGCCAGCGCGAGAACGAGGGTACGCAACACCTCGGACTTACCTGAACCGGTCGCACCGATCAGCAGGCCGTGCGGACCCATACCCTGCTGGGCGGATTCCTTAATGTCCAGGACGACGGGCCGGCCCTCGGGCGTCACCGCAAAGGGCGCGGCCAGGCGCGCACGCCCCTCGCGTCGCACCCACTGCTTCTCCGGGTCGAAGTCGCGAATGTCGCCGATGCCGACCAGCTCCATGAGGTCCTTCTGGCGCGACTCGTCCGAGCGGCCCACCGGCGTGTCCGATTCTTCCAGCTTCTCCTGGGTGGCGAAGGGGGTCATGCGACGAGCCACGGCCTCGGCCTGCACGGCGCTGAGCCGATCCGCGAAGGCTGACTCGGGCACAGAATCCATGGTCACCACGTCGACGACGTCCGCGCCCTTGCGATTCGGGCTGGGGTGGATGACGAGGCGCAGGGCAGTGTGAGACTTCATCGGCGTCCACTCGCGGGCGCGGCTCATGATCGTCACGCCGCGCACGCCCGCCATCGACCCGAAAGGCGAGGAGGTGGGGAACTCGGCACCGTCGCACACGAGGAGGAGATGAGGCCACTCAGGCATCTCCTCGCCCGGGCGGTACGCGCCGCGCATCGCGATATCGGGGCCGATCATCTCGACCAACTCACGCGGTTCCGTGGAAATCATGCGAGCCGGGCCAATGGCGTCGCGAACGTTGGCCGAGCGCGCCTGTGGCATCCACTTCACCCATTCCCAGTCGCCCAGACGATCAGCCGAACACAGGACCGCGATCTTGAGCTTGGAAGGCTCGATGAAACACGCCAAGTGCATCATGATGGCGCGCATCTCGTCGTAGGCGCTCTCACCCTCGCCGACGACCTCGATATGGCTGAAATCACCCAGGTAGAGGAACTTACCCACGTTGTCCGTGTGATCGTGCACCGCGATGAAGCGTTCCATCGCCGACAGACACACGACGTCCATCTCCGTCATCGGATCGATCGGCGGACGCTCGAACGTCAAGCCCAGGGGCTGCGTACCACTGCCATAGCGGAACGTGAGCACGTCGTAGGTGTTGCCCTCACGCGACCACAGGCGAGACCCGTTCGCTGCCAGGGTCACCAGGGCGTCGGGGTCGGGGTAGACCCAGTTGTAGTAGGCGCGCTGCTTCTTAGCGACCTTGCGGATCGACTCGCGCGTCTCCGCGAGGTAAGACAGGTACTCGCGACGCTGCGTCTTCACGCGCGTACGGTACTGGGAGAACTGGCGGTACATGTTGAAGCCGACCATGCCCAGCATAGCGACCAACATGCCGCCGCCCATGAGCATGGAACGCCCGCCACCGTTGTTCTGCATCGCCATGAAAATCATGACACCCGTCGAACCGAGCATCGGGACGACCATCATGAGGACGTTGCCCATCGATGCGGGCTCAGCCTTCTCCGGCGGCATCTGCAGGGCCAAGCTGCCGGAAGGCTGCTCCGGAACCGCGGCAATCCGCCGTTTTTTGCGTGTAACCATCAGGTCTCCTCGCGCTGCGCGCGTACGTGTTCGATGCGACTGTCCCCAGTGTAGCTGAGTGCTCTTCCAAGTTTTAACCGACGGTTAGCCTCGGTGCATTACACTGGGCACTGTTGTTTCCCGAAGATCGGAGGTTTCATGAGCGCCACCATGGTGTCCGTGACCGTTATCGACTCCGATGGGGCCTCCGATTTCGCTGCTCCCACAGGGACCACGGTCGCAGGTTTGTGCGCCATGCTGGCCATCGACCTCACCTTGCCGTCCGTGCGTATCTCCTACGCCGACGGGCGTCCCCTCGACGGTGCTGCGGTCCTCGGCCGCGACCTGCCCGCTGGGTCGACGATCGCCCTGTCCAGCCGGGTCCTGTCCGCCCGCCAGCTCAACGAGGCCTCGGAGCGCTACGAGAATCAGTGGCTCTCCCCCACCCTCGCCCTGGTCGGCCTATGCTTCCTCCTCATTGGTGCGGTCTCCTCACTGTGCCTGCTGCCCATGATGGGCGACGCAGCGCTGAGTGGGCTCGCCCACAGGGAGGACGGACCCGCCTGGGCGCTCGCGGCCTCGTCGATCCCCACGTGGGCGCGCGGAGTATGCGCCCTGGTGTGCTGCGCGGTTGCGATCATTCCGCTGTTTGCCTCGCGCAGGCTGCGCTCGATGTCCCTCCTGCTCCTCCTGATGCCGGCGCTCGCGGGTTACAGCGCCATCGGCTTCGTGTCGATGGCGGGTATCCATGCCCTCTCGCTCGCGCCCGTTGTCGGAGTGTGGGTGGCCCTCGTCGTGTCCCTGGCGGTGCTCTCGCTGACGAACACGCCGACGGCGCTCAGTGCCATGATGGCGTGGCTCGGTGCGACCGTCCTCGTGACGATTGGCGCCTACCCGTTCTTCCACCTGATTAATATTGCGCCGCTCGCGTTGGCCCTGGGTGTGTTCCTGTTCCTCATGGCCCCGCGCTTCGCGTTGCGCGTGCCCGACAGCCAGCTGATCGATGCGGCGGCGGTGCAAACGATTGCCTCGCGTATCCGCCAGCCTGTGATGATCCCTCCCACGCCGGTGACCGGCGGGCGCATGAAGACGGCGATCGGACACACCGATGCCCGCTACACGCTGCTGCTGACCGCCTCGACGTTGTTCACCCTCGCGGGTGGTATCCCCCTCGCTCGCACGGTGATGCCAACGGTGGCCATGGGCCGAGGCGTCGGCGGTTTCGTGATCGTCATCGCGTCCGTGGTGACCCTGTTAACGGCGCCGAGGAGCGCCCGCACGCCGATGGGGAGGGTCCTGCCGCGCATTGGTGCCGCCGGCATCGGGTGTGCCTTCCTCTTTGGCGCCTGGGTGAAGTCCTGGGCGGTCGGCGCGCAGATCTATCCCGTCCTGCCCGTGTGCGTCCTCGTCCTGACGGGCATCGCGCTGGTGGCCTGGATGACGCTGTATGAGCCCAAGGGACATGCCGCACTGATCGGCACGATCCTCGACTTCGTGCAGTCGTTCTGTATTTTTGCACTTCTCCCCGCGGCGATTTTCTCCTCGGGTCTCTTCGAGTTTGCTTGGAGGGCGATCCTGTAATGGGTGATACCACGAAGACTCCTTTCGCCCGCGCGACCGCTTCGCGGCTCGTCGGCGCGTACGTCATCGATCTGGCGGTCCTCGGGGCGCTGGTGGGGGTGACGTGGTTCGTCTATTTCACGCCGGTGACGGTCGGTCTGATCATCGCCGAGGCCGTGGTTGCCTCCGGCGTCATGCTGGGGGTGTCGGGGCGGACCCCGGGTATGGCCCTCATGCGCGTGTGCCTCATTCGAGACGAGGATGACGCCCAGACTCCTTCGCTGGGAGCGGCCATGGGCTACACGGCCTTGAGTGCGCTGCTTCAGGTGACGGTTGTGGGTCTGCTGGCCTCGTACGCGATGGTCCATGATGGGCGCACGTGGCTCAATGGGCCCACGCATACGCGTTTCGTCGACCTGCGCAAACATGCGGCCCTCGCTGCGGGTCCCGGACAGGCGGTGGATGATCCCCGCCCCGGCCAGGCACCCAGCGGCTTCGAAGGCGTGCAGGCAGGTGCGGGTCGGTGGGATGCGCCGAGTGCCCCGCTGACTCCCGTTCCTTCGTCCGTGCCCGACTACTCGGCTCCCGGTCAGCGAGCGAACGATCCCTACAGTGCGCCAGTGGCACCGAGCGCGCCCGCGGTTCCGGCTGCACCCGCTGCTGCGCAGGTTCCGGCGGTGCCGCTCCCGTCCGCGCCGAGCGTGCCCGCGGTTCCGGCTGTGCCCGCTGCTGCGCAGGTTCCGGCGGTGCCGCTCCCGTCCGCGCCCGCCGCTCACGAGCCAACGCAGTTCGATGCGCTCCTCGCACCACCGCAGGGCGCGCCCGAGGCTCATCGTCCGGCACCCCAGCGGTCCACGCCCGCACAGGTGCCAGCCCAGCAGCCCCCGGCGGTGCCTGCGCCCTCCGCGTCGCCCGCGCCCCAGGACGGCTGGGGTGGGCCCATGCGCCAGGAACCCGCTCAGCCCCCGTTCTCTGCTCCGGTGCAGTACCAGGCCCCGGCCTCGGGCGTGCCTGGACCGCCGCCGAGTCGTCGCGACGTGCAGGCTGCCCAGCGCGCCGCCGCCCAGGGGCAGTGGGGAGGTGCCGGCCAGTCCCAGTGGGGTGCGCCTGCGACGCCGCCGCGTGCGCAGCTCCTGTGGCTCATTTTCGACTCGGGCCAGCGTGAGCTTATCGACATGCCGCTGACCCTGGGGCGGGCACCTGCAGCCGCCGAAGGGTCGCGCGCTGTCGTCGTTCCCGATACGACGGTGTCCCTGTCACGCACGCACATGCGCGTGGGTCCCACAGCAAGTGGGGCGTGGATTGAGGACTCGTTCTCCGCGAACGGCACGCAGATCCGTACCCCCGACGGGCGTATCACCGCGTTGACCGGCGGTCAGGCCGTTGAGGTCCCTGCGGGCACCGAGATCCTCATGGGTGAACGTCGCGCCACGATCGTCCACGCTGACGCGGATTCTGTTCGCTGACTCGAATGACGCGTCCCGGTCTCAGTCCCGGCTCTGGCCCCGTGCCCTGTACGCGGCTCTGACCCCTGGTCCTGCACGCGGCTCTGACCCCTGGTCCTGCACGCGGCTCTGACTCCGGGCCCTGCACGCGGCTCTGACCCCGGGCGTGAGTGTCTGAGTTTGTTCAGTCGGATGCGTCCCGCCGCCGTCCCCTTCGAAGGAAGGGGCGGTTTTCTGCTGCCCGGCACATAGTCAATTCAACCGGATGGAAAATTACGCCGGGTATGTCCGAAGTTGATCCAGCGGTCGAGCATTCGCGCAGTGCACGCACCGAACACCGGATGTGAGTAAACGCGGGCCCGGCAAGACGGGCACACGAGAAACAGCGCACATGACACAGCGCGCACGAGAAATAGCGCACATGACACAGCGCGCATGGAAAAGGGGAGGGCCGCCCCACATGGAACGGCCCTCCCCAGAGCGCTAGGCGCTCATGCTCTCAGAAACGGGCAGCGTTGGACTGGTCCGTCGTCTGGTAGTTGGAGCGAGCGGCGTCGACAGCGCTGGAGGTGCGGTTCAGCACGTCCTTCAGGCCCGCGAGGCCCTGGTTCCAACGACGCTGAGCATCGTCGTAGGCTTCCTGGGTCTGGCCTTCCCACGAGGAACGCAGCTGGTTCAGCGTCTGCTCGAGGTCGTCGAGGCAGTTCTGCAGGTTATTGGCACCGGTTGTGATGTCAGCGGCGGCGGCGTCAAGCGCGGCGTAGTTTACCTGGAAATCCATGTCAGTCTCCTAATCTACCTAATCTCTCACAGTCCGCCGAGCAGGTTGGAGAACGAGTTCTCGGTCTCCGACTCGTTGGCTTCCATCGACGAATCAGTGGCGCGCAGGTTATCTGCGAGGTCCTGAAGGGCCTGGTTAACCTTTGCGGCGTTTTCCTGCCACTGAGCCATCAGCATCGTGAACTGCGCCGACGCGGAACCCTGCCAAGAGCTGCCGATGGTCGACAGGTCGCCCTCGAGGCGCTTGAGGTGGCTGTCGATGTCGGCCTTGGTGGACTCAACTGCCGAGAAGCCCTGCTTCAGGGCGCCTTCTGCGGCCCTCTGGTCTGCCATGTGAACCTCCATTTGTATGAGTGGACTCTCCCGCGGGGATGCGTGAGAGCATGGGGACATATGAATACTAACCATGTTTTCACGATTATTTTTGATGTTACGGAAAAATCATGACAAAAGCTGACCGAGAATCTAGACTTACAGGGTTGTGTCGTGTAGTTAGAATCCCCATCACGCGGCAAACGGGAGGACCATATGGCAACGAAAACATCTCGAGGAGTGGCGCTGATTCCGCTCACGATTACCTATGGCGTTGATCGCAGTGACGTGACGATTCCGCAGTCGATCCCTCTCGTGGAGCTGTTGCCTGGAATGGTTGAAACCGTTGGTGCTTTCACTGATCAGCCGACAAATGATGGCTTCTCGGTGAGGACCGCGTCAGGTCGTCTGCTGGACCAGTCGAAGTCGCTGTCCGCCCAGGGTGTGCGTGCGGGAGCCGCCCTCACGCTCGAGCCTCTTGGTGAAGGCGCTGCCGACATGGTCTACGACGACCTCACTGAAGCGGTGGGTCAAATCGTCGAACGAGTGTCCACTCCTTGGACACGTGATGATGCTCATATTCTTGCTGCGCTGTCTGCCGCTGCCCTCATTTTCGTTGCCGCCCTCCTCCTGGCGACCACGCCCCCGGATGCCCTCGCATCCTTGGACCCCCAGCGCATCACGCTGCTCAACCGTGTCTATGGCGTCATCGGCATCATCGCCGCCCTCCTCGTCACCGGCACGTCGGCTGTCGTCACGCGTCAGAGCCCCCGGCCCAGCGGCATCGCGCTGGCGCACACAGTGCCCCTTCTGACCTGCGCATCCGCGCTTCGTCTCACGCAGAGCCAGTGGGACACAGCCGGGTGGATCTGGATCGGTGTCGGCCTCCTTGTCGGCTCGCTCGCGATCCTCACACTGCCCAAGCGTTACCGCATCTCGATCGTGGCGCCCCTCGTCCTCGGTACCGTGATAGCGACGACGGGTCTCCTGGTCTCTCTCGGTTCCCTCTCACAGGTCGGCGTCTCCGCTGCCCTCTTCGCTTTCATTGTCGTCCTCCTCCAGATCGCGCCGTGGATTGCCCTGGCACACATTCCCGTGCGCATCCTCGACGCGAACACGACCGAGCAGATTCCCGCCCAAACGATCACCGACCAGGTCGGCACTTCCTTCGTCTTCGTCGTCGCCTTGCGCGCGGGCGGGGCGTTGGCAGCGATTTTCCTCGCGGTCTCGTTGATGAGCGCGCCCGGCACACGTTCAGTGCTCCTCCCGTTGATCCTCGTCTTCCTCGGATCGATCTCCCTGATCCTCCAAACCCGCTCGATTCGCGCGCGCGTGGAGGTCCTCCTCGGTGTTCTCACGGGTCTGGTGACGATCCTGATCACCGCGAGCCTCGCCACCCGCGCGGAACCAACGATGCTGGCGTGGGTAGCCCTCACAGCGATTGCGGCGGCCCTCGTGCTCGTCATCACGAATGTCGTCGGGCCTCGTGCGCGTCCGCACCTGACGCGACTCGCCGACACTATCTCGGTGCTGTCGCTGTTTGCCCTGATTCCCCTGGCTGTCTACATGTGGGGCTGAGCTATGCCGACCAGTAAAGATATCCTCGAAGCCCAACGCTTCAACCGAAACCGCCTGATTACCGCCTTTACGTCGGGTACCCCTGGCGGTCGCGAGGTCGACACTCCCTCCCCGGTGCGTCCTCTCATCGTCGGCGCCGTCGTCGCCATCATTGTGTGTGTCATCGGCATCGCCCTGCGGAGCTTCGCGGCCAAACCAGACCTGACGGACGCTAACTACAAGCTGGTCGACGTCAAGGACACGGGCGCGCGCTACCTGTCAGTGAACGGCGTGCTACACCCGATCAGCAACGTGACGACCGCGAAGCTCCTCGCGGGAGACTCCGGCCTGACGATCGTCAGCGCCAGTGCCTCCTCCCTCAAAGACACCCCGCGCGGTGCCCAGATCGGCCTGCCCGGCGTCCCAGACGACGTGCCTGCATCCGCAGACCTGGCCTCGACGTGGCTCTCCTGCGACCTGCCGACCAGTTACCACACGTGGATCGCCCAGGACCTGCCGGCGGATAACTTCCCGCTTCAGCCCGCCACCGCGGCCCTCGTGCAGGCGGTGGGCAGCGAGGACAAGTACTTCATCGATGCGAAGACCCACAAGAAGTACCTTATTGACGCCTCCGTGAGCCGCCTGGGCGACTGGGTCCTGTCCTTCCAGAACAGGACGGCGTACCCGATCATCGTCGAACCCGAGTGGCTCGACCTCTTCCCCTCCGGCACTCGTCTGAAGCCGTGGAGCTACAGCGACATCCCCAACGCTGGCGAGCCTGCGAGGAATCTGCCGGGCCCACTCAAGAATGAGAACCTGACGATCGGCACGGTCGTCGAGCAGATCAATTCCAATGGCGAGGTCCTCAACTCCTATCTGGTCATCAACGACTCCGATTTGGCTGTCTTCAATTCGACTGCGGCCAAGCTCTACCAGGACGCACCGAAGGTCGAGCAGTATCCGACGGAAATGTTCAAGGACGTCGCGCCCGTGCAGGCCGACTTCATCGGCGAGGACTGGCCCGCCGTCGATGACTTCGCGAACCCGGAGTGGAAGGATGACAAGCTTGACGCGGCCAGCCGCACCGTCCTGTGCACCAAGATGGACACGAAGGACAAGACTGTTCCGCAATTTGGCCTGTACACAATGAAGGAACAACGTGCTATCCAGGCCTCGTACGACGCCGAATCGGTCTCTGCGACGGGTGGTCCGACGACGTCGCGCACGGTCACGGTGGCCGGCGGTTCCGGGGTCGTCGCGGCGCTGACGGCGGGCGGTGGCGATGCTGGTGCCTACGTTTTCATTTCGGATATGGGGTACCGACATTCGCTTGGCGATGCTCCCGCCATCTCGCTCAAGGCCCTCGGGTGGACATCGGATGACGTTGCGATGATCCCGCAGGCGTGGGGCAATATCATTCCCCCCGGATCGGAGTTGACGCCTCAGGCGGCTGCTACCTCAGCGGGGCTGTCGTGAGCCGCATACGTGCCAGATCCCGGGCGCTGGGCCGAGGCCTCGTCGGGGCATCCCTGATCGCCGGCCTGACGCTCGCCGCCCTCGTCGCCCCCCTCACCCCGTCGGACGAGGCCGGGGCTGGGGGCGCGTTTGGCCCGGCCCCCGCGCACGCGGACCCGGTGCCGACGCCGAGTGTGCGTCCCACCCCGACTGCATCTCCCTCCCCGACGCCGACCGCCCCGGCCGACTCGGGGGACGGGAAATGTTCCGAGAACTCGCCGTCGTACATTAAGAACCAGCCCGACATCTTCGATGCCGTGGGCGTGCGGCGCGCGTGGGAGATCTCCCGCGGCAAGGGCGTGACTGTCGCCATCGTCGACTCGGGTGTGGCCGCAGGCAATGAACACTTTCAGTCCTCCGACGGCCCCGTGGTCCTGCCCGGCGTGGATCTGAGTGGCGAAAATACCGACGGGCGCGTCGACGTGGGCGAGCATGGGACAGCAATCGCCGGCGCGATTGCTGCCCGCGAACTGCCCGAGTCAAAGAACTCTGGCCTCATCGGCGTCGCCCCCGAGGCGACGATTCTTCCCGTCCGCGTGGACACTGGACTCGAGCAGGGTACGTCGACGAAGGAAGGCGAAGAGACCTTCATGTCCAAGGTCGGCCGAGGCATCCAGTGGGCTGCCGACCATGGCGCGCAAATCATCGTCGTCGCCCAGTCGGCGGCCGAGGGCGACGCGAACCTCGAAGCGGCAATCCAATCCGTGCGCGGCCGTGCCCTCGTCGTGGCCTCGACCGGCAACGTGTATCAGGGCCAGGACCAAAACAAGGTCGTGTATCCGGCCGCCTACGAGAGCGTCCTCGGCGTGACGGCCTCGAACGCCGACGGGTCAGCCTCCGACCAGCAGGTGCACGGTTCGCACGTCGGGATCGCTGTTCCAGCCGGCGTCATCCTCACGACATGGTTCAACCAGGCCGACTGCCTCGTCGGCGGATACGAGGGCAACCAGCCGCTGCCCTCCTCCTCCTATGCGACCGCCTACGCCGCAGGTTTCGCGGCGCTCGTCGCGTCGGCCTACCCGGACGAGGGACCCGAGATGTGGAAGTACCGCCTGGAGGTGAGCGCCGTACGCGGCACCGCCGACCAACGCACCGATGGGCTCGGGTGGGGGATCGTCGCCCCCTTTGACGCGCTGACCTTCACCGACATCGGCACGAGATACGGGCCAGCGCACCCCAACGCGGCTGCGCACCCCGCCCCCGCTCGCCCCGCCGTCGCCTCGCCAAACCTGACGCAACGGGACAACAACCTGACGGTCCGCGCCTACATCGTCTCCGCGATCGCCGTGCTCGGTGTCGCCATGATCGCCGGCCTCGTGATCCTGTCGCACCTGCGCGGCAGGCCAGCGGTCGTCGAAGAGCCAGACGAAGACCTGTCGTGAGGCGAGGCGCCGCAGGGGCTGGCGTCGTAGCTCTGGTCACTGCACCGTCGCGTCTCGCGCGCCCTGCCGTCCGCTGACACGGCGCAGGTCGCCCCCACCCACCCGATTCACCGAGAGGAACGACAATAATGACGCCATTGGTTAATCGTTTCCAACGCCTGCGCGCCCTGTGCGTGACGGTGTCGGCCTGCCTTCTCGCGGTGGGCACGTTGGTGGCTCCTGCACCGGCCGCGCACGCGGATTCTCACAAGGTACAGGCATCCGACGAGGCCTACTATTCCCGCTATTCACTGGCTGACCTGCACGCACGCGGGTATCGCGGCGACGGCGTCATCATTGCGGTCATTGATAGTCATATCGACGCCTCAATCCCCGAACTTCAGGGTGCAGATATCGTGGACAAGACCCCCTGTGAGGTCACCAATGAAGCGGAGTCTGACGATCACGCGACCGAAGTCGCCCAGATCCTGGTTGCGCCCGACTTCGGGGTCGCTCCTGGCGCGACGATCTACAACTACGCGTACGCGGACGACTGGGGGGACGTGGATTCAGACTGCGCCCTCGGCTCCAATTCGGCTGCCCTCGCGCGCAAACCGAGTCTCATCGAGCAGGCGCTCAACGACGGCGTGAACATCATCGTTATCACATCCTCCTACAATGAGGCCGACGAGGAATCGCTGCGGTGGGCGGTTTCCCGCGCGGTAGCGGCAGGCGTTCCCGTTGTTGTATCAATGGGTAACCACGGCGAGTACAACGCATCCGATACCATGGGTCCCTTCGCCGGTGTGATTGGTTCCGCTGCGCTCGCAACCGACGGAACATTCGCGGACTACTCGAACTGGGGCGACGGAGTCTCCATCGCCGCCGTCGGGCAGTTCTACGCGCGTGAGGCCAGCACCAATCAGCTGAAGACGGTCGAAGGAACCTCGTTTGCGACGCCGCTGATTGCAGGCGTCCTGGCCCTGGCATGGGACGGCTTCGATGGTGACGTGCCATCGGGGCAGATTCTGCAGGCACTGGCTGCTACCGCTCGCGGCTCGGGCGGTCAATGGAACGATCGGACCGGTTTCGGGGAGATCGACCCGGTGGCCTTCCTCGCCTCTGACCCGACTCAGTACCCGGACGAGAACCCTTTCGAGGACAAGGGTGACGATCCCGTGCTGACTTCCGACGACATCGACGATTATGTCGATGGCCTCGTGGATCCCGAAGACATTTACAACGATAACGAGTACGTCTATCGAGGAATCGACGAACGGGTAGTGGATTCTGGCGCCTACGGCTTCCCAGCCCATCTGGGCACGAGCCCGCGCTATCACGCCCAGCAATAGTGCCCCAGCGGTGGCAGCGTCAGCGAAGTGACGAAAGAGGAGAAAACATGAGCCTTTCTTTCCATTGGTCTCGAGGCCTGCGCACCCTGGGCGTGATGGTGTCGGCGTGCGCGCTGGCGGCAGGCATCGTGGTGGCACCCGTCGTCCCCGTTGCTCCCGCCCAAGCGGAGGACCACAAAATTACAGCTGCCGACGAGGCCTATTTTTCGCGCTATTCTCTGGCGTCTTTGCACGCACAGGGATACACGGGAGAGGGTGTGATCATCGCCGTCATCGATGGGTATATCGACACCTCGATTCCCGAGCTACAGGGGGCTGATATCCAAGACAAGACCCCGTGCACCGTTAATACAGATCAGGACACTAACGATCACGCGACGTATATCGCTCAGTTTCTGGTCGCTCCCGACTTCGGTGTCGCCCCCGGGGCGACGATTTATAGCTACGCACAGGCAGGTCTCAAGCGTGACGCCGGGTCGGACTGCTCCCTCGGGAGTAATCCCCATGCTCTGGCGGATCAACCGAGCCTCATCGAACAGGCGCTGAATGACGGTGCAAACATTATCTCTATCTCCACGTCCTTTTCCCGCAGCGATACAGAGGCGTTGCGCTGGGCGGTGGCCCGCGCCGTCGTTCAAGGGGTGCCGATCGTCGTATCGATGGGTAATGACGGAGAACGCAATCCGGATGACACTCTCGGCCCGTGGGGTGGTGTCATTGGTGCCGGCGCTCTCGAGACGGATGGGCGATACGCGGACTACTCGAACTGGGGTGATGGTGTGTCCCTCGTCGCTGTCGGCGAGGGGGTCGCGCGGAGGGCCAGCACGAATAGTATCTACACGGTCGCGGGAACGTCGTTTTCCGCGCCTCTGATCGCCGGTGTTCTCGCGCTGGCGTGGGCAGGTTTTGGCAGCGACATAACGGCAGATCAGATCCTGCAGGCGCTCGCCGCCACGGCCAGTGGGTCTGGTGGACAGTGGAATGAACGCACCGGTTACGGTGAGGTTGATCCGGTGGCTTTCCTCGCTTCTGACCCCACACAGTATCGTGACGCAAATCCCTTCGAAGACAAGGGCGGTAATCCCGTTGTCACCTTCGATGACTTTGAGGACTATGCAGACGGGGTTGCTGATCCGCGTTTTATCTACAACGACGATGAGTACGTCTACCGGGGCGTCGACGAAGGTGTGTTGAACTCGGATGCCTACGGATACCCGGCTCATCTGGGGACGAGCCCGCGCTATCACGCAGATTAGTGGACGCGAGGCGCTCTCAGCCAATATGCTTCAATACTGAACGTATAGACGGCATCTGGCGAGGCCGGAATCTCTGAACTGTCTCGTCAGATGAAGAGGTGTACGTACACCGTGGAACTCAGTTAGGATAACCGTATGGTAGATGTGATGGGGCGTACCCCCGAAGAAGTAAAACAGACCCTCCGAGCTCAGATGGCTGCCGCCGAAAAGCGTGCTACCGATGCCCGCGACCTCGTTGAACTCCTCAAGAGCGCGAAGGCGACCGGCTTCGACTCCCGCCGTGAGGTCGAGGTGGAGGTCGATCCGAACGGCCGGCTCGTCCGACTGTCCATCGATGATGACGCGCTCGAAGGCAGCGGTCGCGACGTTGAAGAAGCGATCATGGAGGCATACGCCGACGCCGGGCGCAACATGCGTGACTACGTGCGTACGCAGACGACCATGCGCTTCGGCGAGGACGGCGGTTCCCTCAAGGAGTACCTCAATAGCGTCGATTCGACGCTCGGTTCGTTGGGTGCTGGTCAGCGATGAGCGGGGTGGATCTCGGCGTCAATACGGAAACAATCCGTAGCCACGCGTCCACGGTCAGCGACAACGCATCGACCCTCGACACGAATGTGGGCGTCGCTAACGCGACGCATGGTCAGGTCAGCGGCAATGCATTCGGCCTCATTTGTTCTTTCTTTGCTCCTCCCGTCAATTCGCAGATCGAGAATCTGACCAAGATGATCACCGACTGCGCCGGTGCCGAGAAGCGTCTCGTTAACTGCCTCCTTCAATGGGCTCAGGAGATGGACGATCTTGAGCGGAAAATCAAGGAGGATATTAAGAAGGCTCATGAGGGGCAGGAGAATCCGCAGCCGCAGCCGCAGCCTCAGCCCGGTCCTTCTCCGACGCCGTCGCCCGGCGGCGGCGGTGGTTCCAGCAGCGGCGGCGGCGGTGGTTCCAGCAGCGGCGGTGGCGGCTCCAGCAGCGGCGGCGGCGGTTCCAGCAGCGGCGGCGGCGGTTCCAGCAGCGGCGGTGGCGGTGATTCCAGCGGCGGCGGCGATGGCTCCGGAGACGACAAGCCCTCCACCCCGGTTCCTCCGACCCCTGGCACGCATAGCTCCGGCGGCTCTGACGGTTCCGGCGGCTCTGACGGTTCCGGTCACGATGGTTCCGGTCACGATGGTTCGGGCCACGATGGTTCGGGCCACGATGGTTCGGGCCACGATGGTTCGGGCCACGATGGCAAGGACGGTTCCGACGGCCACGATGGCAAGGACGGTTCCGACGGTCACGATGGCAAGGATGGGACCGGTCACGACGGCAAGGACGGTTCGAACGGTCACGATGGCAAGGATGGGACCGGTCACGACGGCAAGGACGGTTCGAACGGTCACGACGGTTCGAATGGTCATGACGGCAAGGACGGTTCCGGCCACGATGGCAAGGACGGTTCCGGTCACGACGGCAAGGACGGTTCCGACGGTCACGATGGTTCCGATGGCAAGCACGGGGATCACAGTGCCCCCGGTAATGACTTCGACAGCCTGCTCGGCGGCCATGACAAGATCACCTCGAGCGACGATGACCTTCGTGCCTTCCTCGAGAAGCAACGCGACGACGAAAACACCGACCTGTCGCAGTTCTACGAGCGTCAGAAGGAAGACCAGAACGAGGCTCTCGCACGCTACGCGGAGGCACACCCGGGTACGGATGTCTCCCAGATGAAGACCCTCATCGAGTCCAACCAGCAACAGCAGCAGGACGCGATGACGGACTTCCTGTCGCGTCAGCGCGCAGACGAGGAAACGCAGATCCGTCAGTACGTCCAGGAACACCCGCAGGCGACATCCAGGGATTTCGATACCTTCATGTCGCAGCAGCGCAACGACCAGCAGGCCAGCTACCGCAGCTTCGTTGAGCAGCAGGAGAAGGCCCAGTCCGCCCGTATCGAGGAGTTCTCCAAGGCCAACCCCGATACGAATACGGACGATGTGCGTTCACTGTTCGAGCGACAGGATAATCGCGGCGATAAGGACATCGAAACATTCCTCTACCGTCAGCGTCAGGATGAGGAGCGGACGCTGCGTCGCTTCCTGTTCGAAGGAGTTAAGAAGTGAGTCCCGAAGCCCCCGAATACACTCGGAGTATCGACTACACCACCCCGACAGAGGGCCTGGCCGTCTTCGACACTCTCTACAATGCTGCCCAGGATCTGCGCTCGGGCGATGTCACCCACCTCGTTGATTCCGCGCAGGGACTCGTTGAGGAGGTCGGCAATCTGGTGCTGGATCCTGTCGGTGGCATCGCTGGCTCGGTCGTCGAATGGATCATGCAGCACGTGGATCCGCTCAAATCCTGGGTCAACCAGCTGACCGGCGACTCCGGGCAGGTGTACGGCATGAGCGCCAGCTGGGATTCCATCTCCAGCTCCCTCGCATCCATTGCCGAAGAGCTGGAGAGCGCAGCTGAGAGTGACTTTGCCGACATGCACGGCGAAGCCGTACGTGCCTACCAGGAGCGTCAAGCCGTCGTCTACAGCGCGATCAACGGCGTGTCCGAGGCGTCGGGTGCTTTCGGCGAAGCACTGTCCAAGGTCGCCGACTCCGTCGACAATATCCACGACGCCGTCGTGAGCGCCATCGCGGATATCGTTGTCACGTGTTTCGAGGTCGTCGCGGAAGAGATCTTATCGTTCGGCCTCGCGACGCCCGCTGCGACAGCCCAGGTGGCTGGTAAGACCTCGAAGTGGACCAATCGTATTGGACCTGTCCTCGATGTCCTCATGACCGCCCTCCAGGCGATCGAGGCCATCTACGCCGTCATGACCTCAGCCGGTAATGACCTGACTCGCGGCGTCGAGCACATCGGCGAGCAGTGCCAGGCGCCCGGCGGCGGTTGCTGCGGCGAAGGCGGCTCGACGAGCGGCACCGCCGGTAGCGACGGCAGTGCCGGTGGCGGTAGCACGGCTAACGGTGGCACCTCCGGTAGCACCTCCGTTGGCGGAGACAACAGCGGCACAGTTGTTGGCGGTGACAACAATGGCACCATCTACAACGGTGACGTCGACAATAGCGAAGACCGTCACATTGAGGTTAACCCCAGCATCGAGCCCCATATTGACTGGGGCGGCGGTAAATCCGACCATGATGGTTCTCACGACGATGGTGGCCACAAGGGTGGCCAC
>NZ_JAPWAH010000004.1:0-159986 GCF_041432835.1 Pauljensenia sp. 20925_1_27 | reverse complement strand
CCCCAGCCTGACCCTCGGCCCCTGCAGCGCGCTCGACACTGGTGGCGGTGGGGGTTTTGCGCCATGCGAAGCCCTCTGGCGGCGTGTCGCCGGCGTGTCGCACCCTTGCATGGCGCAATTCCCCCCGTTTGGTAGCGGCGCGGCCGTGGTTTGCAGTGGTGTGGCGCTCAAATCGCAGACCACCTCGGTGAAAAACACTGAAAACGGGCTGCTAGTGGCGAAGTGGTCTGCGTTGTGGGCACAACGATGTCTGGCATGGTGTGCGTGCTCGCACGTGAACCCGCTATTGCGAGTGTAAACCCGCTCTATCGCACGCAAACCCGCTATTGAGAGCGTGAGCGGGGCTGCCCAGGCTCGTATTAGCGAGTTAACGTGCGCATGAGAGGGACCCGGCTCGTATTAGCGAGTTAACGTGCAAATTGGTAGGACCCGCATAAGGCCGAGTCGCATCGTGAGAGCTGGCCTCGTCGCCGTGGGAGTGAGCATGTGAGGCAGTGGGGCAGTGGGAACGCCCTGCCTGCCCCAACGAGGTCGAGAACCTGCCCCAACGAGGTCGAGAACCTGCCCCAACGAGGTCGAGAACCTGCCCCAACGAGGTCGAGAACCTGCCCCAACGAGGTCGACAACCCGACCCCACGACGCCCGGAACCCACCCGGAACCCACCCGGAACACACCCCGGACCACACCCCGGACCACACCCGGGCAACCCACCCCGCAACGCAAAGCAAAGTCAAAGGAACAGTGTGCACGGGTCAAGGGGGTGACAAGCCTTCATAATGTAAGGAAATGGCGCGTTTGTGCCGGTTGCACGGTAGAATTATTGCGCTGACCACACCACGTTCAACGGAGGGAATAAGGTGGATCTCTACGAGTACCAGGCCCGGCAGATGTTCAAGGAGCACGGCGTGCCCGTGCTCGACTACCGCCTGGCGTCGACCCCCGAAGAGGCGCGCGAGGGCGCGCGCGAGCTGCTCGCGGAGGGTGCGTCGCTGCTGGTTGTCAAGGCTCAGGTGAAGACCGGTGGCCGCGGCAAGGCTGGCGGCGTCAAGCTCGCCCACACCGCCGACGAGGCCTACGAGAAGGCTGAGGCGATCCTCGGCCTCGACATTAAGGGCCATATCGTCAAGAAGGTCATGATCGCTGTCGGCGCGGACATCGCCGCCGAATACTATTTCTCGATCCTGCTGGATCGCTCGAACCGCCGCCACCTGGCGATGTGCTCGCGCGAGGGCGGCATGGATATTGAGACCCTCGCCAAGGAACGCCCTGAGGCGCTCGCCCGCGTCCCGCTGGATCCGGTTGTCGGCATCGACGCCGAGGTTGCCCGACGCATCGCGAAGGAAGCCGGTTTTGACGAGGCCACGGCCGAGGCCATCGCCCCCGTCCTCGAAACCCTGTGGACCGTCTACCGCGACGAGGACGCGACCCTGGTCGAGGTCAACCCGCTCGTCTCCAGCCCTGACGGCTCTGTGTGGGCCGTGGACGGCAAGGTGACTCTCGACGACAACGCCCGCTTCCGTCACCCCGGCCACGCCGAGCTGGTGGACGTGGCCGCGCAGGATCCGCGCGAGGCCGCAGCGAAGGCGGCTGGTCTCAACTACGTGCGCTTGGAGGGCCAGGTCGGCATCATCGGTAACGGCGCGGGCCTCGTCATGTCGACGCTCGACGTGGTCGCGATGGCCGGTGAGGAGTTCGGCGGCATGAAGCCCGCGAACTTCCTGGACATCGGCGGCGGTGCTTCGGCCGAGGTCATGGCCAAGGGCTTGGATATCATCCTCGGCGACGAGCAGGTTCGTTCCGTGTTCGTCAACGTCTTCGGTGGCATCACTGCGTGCGATCAGGTCGCCCGAGGCATCATCGGCGCGCTCGAGACGCTGGGCGATGCGGCCTCGAAGCCGCTCGTCGTGCGTCTCGACGGCAACAAGGTCGAGGAGGGTCGTGCGATTCTTGCCGAGGCCGCGCATCCGCTTGTCCACATGGAAGAAACGATGGACGGCGCGGCCCGGCGTGCGGCCGAGCTCGCAGCCCAGGCCTCGTCGAAGTAACGACCCGAGAATTCCAGGAGAATCATCATGACTATCTTCGTCAACTCTGACACCCGGGTCATTGTCCAGGGCATGACCGGCGCCGAGGGCCGCAAGCACACTCAGCGCATGCTCAGCTCGGGCACGACCATCGTGGGCGGCACGAACCCGCGCAAGGCCGGCACGACCGTCACCTTCGACGTGCAGGGCTACGGCCCGGGCACCGACAAGGTGACCGACGGCCAGGTTGAGATCCCCGTCTTCGGCACGGTCGCCGAGGCCCGCGAGGTCACCGGCGCGAACGCCTCCGTCATCTTCGTGCCCCCGGCCTTCGCGAAGGGCGCCGCCCTCGAGGCCATCGAGGCGGGCATCGAGACGATCGTCCTCATCACCGAGGGCATCCCCGTCCAGGATTCGACCATCGTCGTTGAGCGTGCACTCGAGGCGGGCGTGCGCCTGATCGGCCCGAACTGCCCCGGCATCATCTCGCCCGGACAGGCGAACCTGGGCATCACCCCAGCGGATATCACAGGACCGGGCCGCCTCGGCCTCGTCTCCAAGTCGGGCACGCTGACCTACCAGCTCATGTACGAGCTGCGTGACTTCGGTTTCACGACGTGCCTGGGCATCGGTGGTGACCCGGTCGTGGGCACCACCCACATCGATGCGCTGGCGGCTTTTGAGGCGGACCCCGATACGGATCTCGTCATCATGATCGGCGAGATCGGCGGCGACGCCGAGGAGCGTGCGGCCGCGTGGATCCAGGAGAACATGACGAAGCCCGTCGTTGCCTACATCGCGGGATTCACCGCGCCTGAGGGTAAGACGATGGGTCACGCGGGCGCGATCGTGTCGGGCTCGTCCGGCACGGCTGCCGCGAAGGCGGAGGCGCTCGAGGCCGTGGGCGTGCGCGTGGGTCGCACTCCTTCGCAGACGGCGCAGATCGCTCGAGAGATCCTCTCGCGCTAACGTCACAGCACGAATCGGCCCGGGGTCGGCGCGCAGCGTCGCGGCCCCGGGCCGATTCTGACACTATGGGCCTGTGAGCGAGCGCATCAGAGAAGTACCCAGACCCCGGCGGACTACGACCACGTACGTGGCGGATCGGGCGACGATCCGTGTTGCCGTCCCGCAGGGGTGGGCGCGCGGCGTGATAGCGGGTGTTGAGGCAGCCTTCGCGGGCTGGGCGCTCATCACGGTGTGCGCGATGATCGCCTACCTGACGCTGCGCTCGAATACGTGGATGAATGATACGACGCCGCGCGACGCGCTCGGATTGGGCGGCGACCTGTGGGCGGCTGTCATTGGCGGTACGTCGGTGGTTGGGGGAGTGTATTACCGTGCGATCCCGACGCTGGCGGGCGCGCTGCTGATCGTCCTCGTGCGCCTCCTGCTGCGCAATACGGCTGGTTTCCCGCGCAGTGCGGCGCTGTTTGCTGTGCCCGGTTTTCTGCTGACGTCCTGGCTGCTCGCGGGTACGTCGGGCACTCATGCGCACTGGTGGACGGGCACGATCGGCGGCGTGCTGATCCCGTTGATTGGCTCGGTCTGGTTTGTTGCGTCGAGGTATGCGCGCGATCACGAGGCTCCGACGATGCAGCACTGGATTTCGGGCGGCCTGAAGTTGGGGGGCGTGTCCGTTCTGGTACTCGCGGGCGCGTCGTTCGTTGCGTCGATCGTTGCGCTTGTGGCTGGGTGGAGTCGGATGGCTGGGATCCAGGAGATTCTGGGGGCGGCCTCGGGCGCGGATACGGCGTTTATTGTCGGCGCCCAGCTGGCGTTTGCGCCGACGGTCATGGCGTGGGCGGCTTCGTGGTGGTCGGGTGCGGGTTTCCTGACGGCGACGGATTCGCTGCATTCTCCCGCGGTGGCGGGCACTGGCCCGATCCCGCCCATTCCGCTCCTGGGTGCTGTTCCGGAGACGGCTCCCGGCATGTGGGTGGTTCTCGCGCCGATCGCGCTGGGGGTTGGCCTGGGCATCGTCGCGGCGCGTTCGTTCCGTCGTGAGCACCTGCTGCACCAGACTGCCCAGGGCCTTCTAGCCTCGTTGATCGTCGCGGCCGTGACGGCTCTGTGGATGTGGAGCGCGACGATGAGCATGGGCTCCGTGCGCCTGGCCTTGATGGGCCCGCGCGTGGGGTGGGCGACGCTCGCCCTGGTGCTTGAGATCGCCCTGCCCGCGCTGATTATCGCACTGGCGACACACCCGACGACGCGTGCGCTCCTCGGCGAGGGTGCGGGCCGGGTCCGCAACGAGGGCGAGGCGTTGCGTCGCCGCGCCGCCGAGCGCGCGTCCCGCGTGGGAGCCGCTGCCTCGACGATGGACGAGGCCTGGGCTGAGGCTTCCGACCCCGCTGAGGTGGGCGACACGGAAGCAAGCGCCGACGAGGCTGGGGCTGAGGATCTCGAAGCGGTGGCCGATGGGGGAGAAGCGGACGAGATGCCCGAGGAGACTAGTGAAACGGCCGCCGACGAGGCCGCGGATAGTGCGTCCGCGCAGGCCGAAGGTGACGCGGAAGACCCCGAGACGAAGGCGACGAGGCGCGAGGGCCTGAACTAGACTGGTGGTTGCCGCGACTGGCGAGGGTGGATCACCACCGGGGAGCGGCCGCACTTCCCGCGAGGCGTCGCCCGCCTGGGCGCCTGGGTTTGGTCTCAACCTGGAGGAACTATGTCCGTCTCCCTGGACAACCTGGAACCCATTGACGTGCGCCCCATTAAGCGGGCCCTGATCTCCGTGTATGACAAGACGGGCCTGGAGGATCTCGCTCGCGCGCTTGGCGAGGCCGGCGTGGAGATCGTCTCCACCGGCTCCACGGCAGCCCGCATTGCGGCCGCTGGCGTGGCCGTCACCCCGGTCGACGACGTGACCGGTTTCCCCGAGGTGCTCGAGGGTCGCGTCAAGACCCTGCACCCCTTCATTCATTCCGGCATCCTGGCCGACCAGCGTAAGGCCGCGCACCGCGAGCAGATTGCGCAGCTGGGGATCAAGGCGTTTGACCTGGTCGTGTGCAACCTGTACCCCTTCCAGGACACGGTTGCCTCGGGCGCGTCCTTCGATGAGTGCGTCGAGCAGATTGACATCGGCGGCCCCTCCATGGTGCGCGCCGCCGCGAAGAACCATCCGTCGGTCGCGGTCGTGACCTCGCCGGAGCGTTACGCGGATGTCGCCGAGGCCGCGGCGGGGGAGGGCTTCACCCTTGAGCAGCGCCGCGAGCTGGCTGCCGAGGCCTTCGCGCACACGGCGACCTACGACCTGGCGATCGCCGGTTGGTTTGCCGACGAGCTGGATCTTGAGGACGTGCGCGAGACCCTCGACGAGGCCGCCGAGTCCCACCTGGACGCCTCCGACGCGGCGTTCCTGGAGTCGCTGGGCTACCAGACTGAGGAAGACTACGTGGTGGAGGTCCCCGAGGAGGACGGACAGGCCTCGGGTATGCCCGTGTTTGTGGCCGACGCGTTCGAGCGCGTGGAGTCCCTGCGCTATGGCGAGAACCCGCATCAGGGTGCGGCCGTCTACCGCGAGATCGACGAGTCCTTCGAGGATGAGGAGACCGACGACGAGGCCCTGGCGCCGGGTATCGCGAACGCGCGCCAGCTGCACGGCAAGGCCATGAGCTACAACAACTACACGGATGGTGACGCCGCCCTGCGCGCCGCCTACGATCACGAGCGCCCCTGCGTCGCGATCATCAAGCACGCGAACCCCTGCGGCATCGCGGTGGCTGACGATGTGGCTGAGGCGCACCGCCTCGCGCACGCCTGCGATCCCGTGTCGGCATTCGGTGGCGTGATCGCCGTGAACCGACCGGTGAGCGTGGAGCTGGCCCGCCAGATCGTCCCGATCTTCACCGAGGTCGTGCTGGCGCCCGATTACGAGGAGGGCGCGCTCGAGGTTCTGAGTGCGAAGAAGAACCTGCGCGTCCTGCAGGTCGAGCCCCCGGCTCGCGGCTCGTACGAGTTCAAGCAGATCAGCGGCGGCCTGCTGGTCCAGGAGCGCGACGACATTGACGCGCCCGGCGATTCCCCGGAGAACTGGACGCTCGCGGCCGGCGCTCCCGCCGACGAGGCGACGCTGGCGGACCTGGAGTTCGCGTGGCGCACGGTGCGTGCGGTGCGCTCGAACGCGATCCTGCTGGTCAAGGACGGTGCCTCGGTGGGCGTGGGCATGGGCCAGGTGAACCGCGTGGATTCGTGCAAGCTGGCGGTTGAGCGTGCGAACACGCTGGGTTCGCGTTCGACGGGTGATGCGGCGGCGTCCACCGTGGACAGTGCGGGCGGCGCTCGCGCGTCCGAGGTTGTGGCCGAGGCTCCCGAGCAGCGTTCCATTGGCGCGGTCGCTGCGTCGGATGCGTTCTTCCCCTTCGCGGATGGACTGCAGGTGCTCATCGACGCGGGCGTGAAGGCGGTCGTCCAGCCTGGTGGTTCCGTGCGTGACCAGGAGTCGATTGACGCTGCGAACGCCGCGGGCATCACGATGTACCTGACGGGGACGCGTCACTTCGCGCACTGATCAAACCCGTTCATGGGCTCCAGGGGGCGAGCGCCGGTGTGGCGCTCGCCCCCTGTGATGTGCTCGGGTGTGCTTGACAGGGAGTGGCACACAGCATATCGTTCAAGTATTGAATTAAAGGCCGTTGGCCCAGTTGAAAGGTGTCGTATGACCGCCCTGACCGCTTCCCCCGTCGCCGCGCGCGAGAACCGCGTCCTCGCCGACCGCCTCGGCGGCACGATCGTTCGCGAGATTGCCCTGATCGCCGCGGGTACGATCGCCATGATCGTGCTGGCCCGTATCTCGGTCCCGCTGCCCTTCACGCCTGTGCCCGTCTCGCTCGGCACGCTTGGTGCCCTCTCGGTCGGTGCGACCCTCGGTGCGCGCCGAGGCCTCGTCTCCGTCGCCGCGTACGCCCTCCTCGGCGTTGCGGGCGCCCCGGTCTTCACCGGCACGAACGTCGGCTGGGCCTTCGCGTCCTTCGGCTACATCCTCGGCTACCTCCTCGTCGCCGCGATCGCGGGTCTGGCCGCCCAGCGCGGCGCCGACCGTCGCGTCCTCACGATGGCGCCGACCGCGCTCGTGTCCCTCTTCTCCGTGTACATCCTCGGCCTGGCCTGGATGATCCCGTTTGCGCACATGACGTTTGCGCAGGGCCTGGCCAAGGGCTTCGTGCCCTTTATCATCGGTGACCTGGTCAAGGCCGCCGTGGCCACCGGAGCCTTCCCGGTGCTGCGCTCCATCTTCCGCTGAACCGCGCGCTTCAGCGCGACGCGCGTCGGCCTCGTCCCTCTGTGGGGGCGGGGCCGTCGCCGTATCCGGCGTGCGCAGTGGTGACATGCGTAATGGAGCGCGACGGGGCGCGGCGCGCGCGGGTACCATTGGCAGGGTGAACGCTTCTGACATGCACCCCGTCCTCGTCGTCGACTTCGGCGCGCAGTATGCCCAGCTGATCGCGCGCCGCGTGCGCGAGGCCAACGTCTACTCCGAGATCGTCCCCCACACCATGAGCGTGGCGGACATGCTCGCCAAGGAGCCCGCCGCCATCATCCTGTCCGGCGGCCCGTCCTCCGTGTATGAGGAGGGCGCGCCCTCCGTCGATCCCGCGATCTTCGAGGCCGGTGTGCCCGTCCTGGGCATCTGCTACGGCTTCCAGACCATGGCCCACGCCCTCGGCGGCACCGTCGGTCGCACGGGCACCCGCGAGTACGGACACACCGAAGCCACCGTGGCCGGTGACTCCTGCCTGTTCGACGGCACCCCCGATGACCAGATCGTGTGGATGAGCCACGGCGACGCCGTCCAGGGCGCGCCCGAGGGCTTCACCGTCACGGCCTCCACGGCTGAGACTCCGGTTGCGGCTTTTGAATGCAGCGAGCGTCGCCTGTACGGCCTGCAGTGGCACCCCGAGGTGGGCCACTCCCAGTTCGGCCAGGACGCGCTGAAGAACTTCCTGTACAAGGGTGCTGGCCTGGAGCCCACGTGGACCGCCGGTTCCATCGTGGATGAGCAGGTTGCCAAGATCCGCGAGCAGGTCGGCGACGCGCAGGTCATCTGCGCCCTGTCCGGCGGCGTGGATTCCTCCGTGGCCGCGGCCCTCGTGCACAAGGCTGTCGGCGACCAGCTGACCTGCTTCTTCATCGACCACGGCCTGCTGCGCGCGGGCGAGCGCGAGCAGGTCGAGAACGACTACGCGCGCGGCATGGGCATCCGCGTTATCACGTGCGACGAGTCCGAGCGCTTCCTGTCCGCCCTGTCCGGCGTCGCCGAGCCCGAGGCGAAGCGTAAGATCATCGGCCGCGAGTTCATCCGTTCCTTCGAGGCCGCCCAGAATCAGGTCATCGAGGAGGTTGGCGCCGCCGGTGGCGAGGTGAAGTTCCTCGTCCAGGGCACCCTGTACCCCGACGTCGTCGAGTCTGGCGGCGGCGAGGGCGCGGCCAATATTAAGAGCCACCACAACGTGGGCGGCCTGCCCGAGGACATGACCTTCGAGCTGGTCGAGCCCCTGCGTACCCTGTTCAAGGACGAGGTGCGTGCGGTCGGCCGCGAGCTGGGCCTGCCCGACTACCTGGTGAACCGTCAGCCCTTCCCGGGTCCCGGCCTGGGCATCCGCATCATTGGCGAGGTCACGCGCGAGCGCCTGGACATCCTGCGCGCCGCTGATCTGATCGCCCGCGAGGAGCTCACGGCGGCCGGACTGGATCAGGAGATCTGGCAGTGCCCGGTTGTCCTGCTCGCCGACGTTCGTTCCGTGGGCGTCCAGGGTGACGGACGCACCTACGGCCACCCGATCGTGCTGCGCCCCGTGTCCTCCGAGGATGCGATGACGGCCGACTGGACGCGCCTGCCCTACGACGTCCTGGCCCGCATCTCGACCCGCATCACCAACTCGGTGCCCGAGGTCAACCGCGTCGTCCTCGACGTGACCTCCAAGCCCCCGGCCACCATCGAGTGGGAGTAGAGTAAGTTTCTATTATAAAACTGTTGAAAATACGGCGTTTCGGCATTTTGCCGAAGCAAAAAACTTTTAGTGATACTATTTTGATGCTAAAGGTAAGAAAAGTAGGTCTGAAAGGGAGTTGTTGAATTGAGCGAGTTTTACGAACGATACTTATTGAAATGGCAATAAGGTAGACAAATTGCCTAGAAAGCCTCCCATTATTTAGGTGGGAGGCTTTCGCAGAAATAGTGGGTAAGAAATTTGAAGTTGTGTAGGTGGTGAATATGATATTTCATGAATTTGGTGATAAGAATTTTCCACATATATTATTGATACATGGTGGAGGTAGTTCCTGGTGGAATTATCTTCGGCAGGCTCAAATGTTATCCGATAAATACCATGTAATTTTACCAACACTTAATGGTCATGGAGAAGAATATCAAAAAGATTACATTTCAACTGAAGATTCTGCACTGCAAATTATGGATTATGTAAAGAATAATTGTGATGGAAAATTGTTTGCTGTGGGCGGTGTTTCTCTGGGTGGTCAAATTGCAATTGAGTTATTGTCATTAGATAGTGGTGTAGCTCAAAAAGCAATAATAGATGGGAGTATTTGTATTCCTCAACGCAAACTAGCAAGAATTAGTATAGTAATTGTAAAGGTATTTGGAAAACTTATGTTTAGCAAAGTGGCATGCAAAAGCCAGTTGAGTCTAATGAAAAGAATGTATCCCAATATGGCTTATTCAGAAGAAATAGAAAATTACTATATGGAGGATATGCCAAGGATTCCTATTAAAACATTAGTTACTATGTACCAAACATATATGGGAAGATATGCACTTAAAAACGCTATTGCAGAAAGTAAAGCGCAGGTTTTATATATTTATGGCGAAAAAGAAATGAGTTGCGTTAAGGAGTCGGCTGAGTTATTTAAGAAAATGCATCCCAATTGTACACTATATGAAGCTAAAGGTTATAATCATGGGTATCTATCAGCTTATCTACCTTTAGAGTGGATGGCTCTGGTTAATCCATTTTTGGAAAAGGATATTTGTTAATAAAGCCTAAAGCTAAATTATAAAGTTGGCGGTCTCATTGGGTGTCAGCAATTATCGTGTAGCGATGATGCTTATGGAGGCTGGTTGTGGGTCGTCGTCGGATGCTTGGTGTCCAGGACCGCACGGCGATCATGGCAGGGCTGGAGGCGGGTTTGTCCCAGGCGCGTATTGCTCGCTTGATTGGGCATAGTCCTTCGGTGGTGTGCCGTGAGATCGCCCGCCATGCCGGCCCTGATGGGGCGTATTGAGCCGAGGGGCCCGTCCTGTGTGCGGGCGAGAACGAGGACCGGGCGAAACTTGTAGCTATGGTCATCGAAGTTAAAGCGTGCGTGCCAGATCTCCCACGGAGCGGGCGCCGCCTCACTCGTCGTCATCCCAGTCTCCCGGGAGCCGCGCGACTCCATTCGCATCCATGCTCGGGCGATAGGCGTAGCGCTCGAGTCCGTCAAACGTGGGAGTCTCGGGGCGCATGTCGAAGGGGAGGCCGCCGACCTCAATCGACTTGGCCAGGAAGATGTTGATCGCGTCCGACAGGCTAATTCCCCAGCGTGCGTAGACAGCTGCGGCGTCGGCCTTGATCTGTGCGGTCGTGCGGGTTTTCACCTCGGCGGTGCGGGTCATCGTTGGCATGGTCGCTCCTTTCGCTATCCATATTTTAGTCCCAGACCGGCACCAATGTGGGGTCGCTGTGGGGCGGCATTGACTAGTGCTATGCAGTGATCTGTTGATCTGAGGCCAGATTCTGGCCATAATTATGGCTAGAAGTGAAAGGGGTAGCATGTCGACACTAACTATGGGACTTGCCGAGGCGAAGAATAATTTTTCGCGGGTGACAGCAGAGGTGAACAGGACGGGGAAGCCTGTCACGATCCTCAAGAACAACAGGCCTTGGGTCGTCATTCAGCCTGCGCAGCAGTACGAGAGCGCCGTCGATGTCGCTGTCGATTTCATGGATGCCTACGCGGACGTGTTTGAAGAGCTCGCGAAGTGAACGCTTTCGCGTTTTCCCGGGACGATGTGTGTGCCATCCATTCGGCTGCGATCACTCGCTTCGGTGGTTTGGATGGTGTGCGAGACGAGGGGATGCTGGCCTCGGCTCTCGCCCAGCCGTTCCAGACGTTTGGGGGCGAGGAGCTCTACCCCAGTGCAGTTGAGAAAGCGTGTCGGTATGCAGTTGGGATCATTTCGGGGCATCCCTTCCTGGATGGAAACAAGCGAACTGGCGCAGCTCTGTTAGGCACGTATCTCAGGATGTGTGGTGTTGGTTTTGCGCCCGATCATGCGGCGTTTCTTTCGGCCATGCTGGGTGTAGCTGATGGGTCTATGAGTTATGAGGAACTCGTGGACTGGGTGAGGATCAACGTGGGGTAATCGCCTTCGGGTTTTGTGTTGGTGATTCAGTGGCGGAGTATTCCGTGGAGTAGGTTTGTCGTAGCGAAGCGGCAGCGCTGGATCAAGGAGGATGGCACGTGGATCTGCTCGAATACATGCGCTCGCAAAACAACGTGACGCAGGCCGAATGGGAGCGCACGTTTGAGGACGAGGCCGGGGAGATCGTCGTCCTGCTCGCCGGAAGCAGCGGGGCCGCAAAAAGGAACGGCTTCTGGGAGTCCGCGCACTCGTACCTGGCGTACGTGGACTGTGAGACCGGCACCCTGTGCGCGGATGATGGTCGGCTGGTCTACCCCGTGAGCGATGAGGAATATGCTGCTGGTGGCATCTTGGGTCGCTTCCGCGACGAGGAGATCTACCGCGTTGCGGCGCGCAAGAAGATCTCGCACGAGCTCCCCGAGGGCATGAGCGCCTCCTCGCAGAACCGTCTCCTGGTCGTGGAGGTCCTCGAAGAGAATCCTCCGTGCCCCGCTTTGGAAGAGGTGCTGGCCGAATACCGCAGGCCGGTAGTCCTCAACGACCAGGAGTTGGGTGAGCTTACTCTCGACAAGGACTACGACACGTTCGAGGGAGGCATTTCGTGGCGGGGTGAGGACATCGACATCTCGCTGGAGGTTGATTCGTCCAGCGAAGACACCTGGACTGCTGCCGTGGCCGCCATGAAGCAGATGATGACCGATCAGGACCGGTGGGATCGCGACATGCGAGCGTTCGCCGCGCGGGAGCTCACCGAACTCGCGTGCGACTGGCGCGAATCCGCCGACGAGGACGTCCCCGAGATCACCGAAGAGAGCTTCGCACAGCGGATCGAACTCACGAGCATCGCGATGGATCCGGAGGGTTCATTTTCCACATACTTCGATGATGATGAGATGTTCTTCGGCCACTGCGTCGTGGTGTACGGAACCCTGGAGGACGGGGTCTCGTCAGCGGTGATGGCAGGTTAAGCCTCCTGAGCGCTGGTCGGAGTGACGCTATCGAGTCGACGGAGGAGTAGGTAGAGCCTGATTGAGGAGATTAGGTCGGAGATGGGGAGGGCATGCCCTTGCTTGTACTTTTTCGCCGTTTCGGGGGAGATGAGTTGCTCCTCTCGCGCGCGGCTGATCGCCGCGAACCCGTGGGATGACGCAACGATCATGATGCCGTATGCCCCCAGGAGTGCAAAGGGGAGGATGAATGCCTGAGGGCCGGGGCCACCTGGGGCGAACAGATAAGCCCCCACGAAAAGTGTCAACAGGGACATGACAAGGAAGAAAGGGAGGAGGCTAAGTTTGATGACGAGGCCCCAGAACGCCAGATCGCGGGGCCTGCGCCTGTCGCGAGAGATTTGCGTGCAGATGACAGTGGCCGCAGCGCAGACGAGCATCACGAGAGGCCAGACGTCGATTCGGAGCGTCGGGTAGGGAGGGTAGAACGCCATGGTAAAAGGCCCGCCCGCGTAGGCCGTCGCGACAAAACAGAAAGAGGCTGCGAGGGAAACGATTCTGGACATGTTGGAACCCCTTGTCGATCATCGTTGACTGGACCCGAATATAGCAGCTCCTCACGCGCGAAGACTTTGATTTCGGTCGGTGGGTGAACGCTCCTAGCGTCTCGTCTGCGCTCGGGGGCGGCGACAGTGGTCGTCGGCTGGGTTGTGTCGAAATATGTGATGTAGTGGTCGGACGCGGGAGGGTCGTGGCCGCGAATATATTTGTATATGCCTGGCAGGGTTCGTCCAGTATTGCAACCGAGCATGTGTTGTCTATGCTGTGTGTCAGCTCTTGTTGCCGCTGGTGTTAACAAGGGTGTTCGAGCGTCTACATTTGCTACGCGCAAGCAAGAGGGGGAGCGCATGTCCATCGTTCCAGTTTATCGATACGCTTCATATAAGGAGTATAAAGCGAAGAATAGTATCGGCAGCTCTTATGTCAGTGCCACTTGCTCCATGGCTGACATCGTGAGATATTCGCTCGATAACGGAGATTTCGAGGGTCATGTCGTCACTTCACTATGGGGACAAATGTTCTACCGCTCAATTCCGCTATTTGCTCTCACTCCTGATATGACGTCGCGACGCTTTTTGGCGACCGATGACTATCGCCATGCTGAAGCTAGCTATAAAGGGGCCGTGTCATTCTATCTGGGCATGATTGGAGCGCGGCTTGTGTTTGAAGAATTCTTAGGGGGGAATAAGAGAAACTATCAATTGCTCCACGCGGGAGATAGTAAGTATTTCAGTCTTACGACATCTAACGGCCAGCGCAAGCCTGACTATGTTGCGATCAATGATCGAGGGGTTCCGTATGCGCTTGTGGAGGCGAAGGGAACGTCAGGGGCGAGGGTTCATTGGAAGCGTGTGAAGGAAGCAAAGGATCAGCTGCAGCTTGCTTCAGTAACAACCCTGAATGGTGCAGGGCATCCCTTGTGCGTGACGCCAGGAGCTGAGTTACAGAAACATGTGGTTGCATCAAGTTTCACTCGTGGTGTGGCGTCGAAGGGAAGCTTCTGGGAGTTGTGCGACGTGGATCCTGAAGGTGTTGGAGAGGGGGAACTGACTATTCAGTTAGATGGGGCCATTTATGCACATTACTTGCCGATGGTGCAACGGCTTTCCCTCGGCCATTCCCCCGATCCTTCTTACGGCAAAATGACGGAAGAATGCATCAATAATGTTGATTGTGAGCTTATCGAAATCAGTAAAGGTGTATCCGTGGGCTTAGTGAAAGGTCTTCGTGAGGTCATTGGCGATCAAGGAAATGTTGATGATTGCTTCCACCGTGTATCAGAGTTCTTCCGCTCAATGGAGGGGTTTCAAGGCTGGAGTGAGGGTGAGAATGTGTCAATGGGTGGAGATGGTGTCGTGGTCGTCCTGAGCGATGACTATGTCCAGGCTTTCGGCATGGAAGCGGATCGGGCTTCGGGGGTGTCGTGAGCGGACGCAGCCCTGGCCTGGCCCATTGTCAGGGGATGGGCGAGGGCTGCGTTCCGAGGCAAGGTATCGTTGTTGCTTGGCTCGAGCAAATGTCGGAGGCAATCGTGCTCACGCCCGCCGCGCACTTCCACGCAGGTAGAGGATTAGGGCGATCATGCTCGCCCCGATCAGGGCCGCGCCGAAGGTGGTGTTCGGGGAATGGGATTACTTCTGGCCCTCCACGTCGGGCACGTATGCGAGGAAGCCCGCCAGGACCTCGTCGTTGTGCTCGAAGAACGGCTTCCCCTTGTCGAGGGAATCGATCTGGGCCATGTCCTCGTCGGTCAGCGCAAAGTCGAACAGGTCGATGTTCTGAGCGATGTGCGATGGCGTCTTCGAGCCCGGGATGACGATGTGTCCCTGCTGGATGTGCCAGCGCAGCAGTACCTGGGCGGGGGACTTGCCGTGCTTCTCGGCGAGGGCCTGGACCAGCGGTTCGGTCATGATCGAGTCGTTGCCGCGTCCGCCCAGCGGGTACCACGCCTGCAGTGCGATGTTGTGCTCCTTGAGGAGTTCCTTGAGCTCCGTCTGCGGGAAGTAGGGGTGGCACTCGACCTGGTTGATCGCGGGGACAACCTCGCACTCGTCGAGGATGCGCTGCGTTTGCGCGACATTGAAGTTCGACAGGCCGATCGCGCGAATCTTGCCTTCCTGGTGCGCCTTCTCCAGGATGCGGTACCCCGCGACCGTGTCGCCGGCGGGCTGGTGCAGGATCATCAGGTCGATGTAGTCCGTGCCCAGGCGCTCGAGCGTCTCATCGACGGCGGTGGGACGTTCGAAGAACGACGGCCAGAGCTTCGTCTCGAGGAAGATCTCCTCGCGCGCCTTCGAGGATGCGCGCATTCCGCGCCCTACGGCGCGCTCGTTCACGTAGACGTTCGCCGTGTCGATGAGCGTGTAGCCGTTGTCGAGGGCGTAGGTCACCGCCGACTGGGCGTCGTCCGGCTTCAGCAGGTAAGTGCCGAGGCCGACCTGGGGGATGGTGACGCCGTTGTTCAGGGTGATGTGGTCCATGCGAACTCCTTTGTTGTCGTGAGCTGCGTGCGATGGTTCGGCAGTGCGGCGCTGAACCGTGCGGACGCTGCTGACTGCCAGCGTATTCCTATTCCAGGTTGGTGTGTATGGTGGTGGGCGTATCTGGATGTGTGATGTGCAGCCGTTTGTGGTGGCTGCGGCGTGATTCCATGGTTCTGCTGTTGACGTGAGGCTGGGCGACCCTATACTGAACACTGTTCATTATGGATTGCACAGGTAGCAGGACAGTAGGATTTCGTGCCCAAACAAGTGATCGACCCGGAGACGCTGGTCAGTCAGGCCTATGTCATCGCCTCGCGCGACGGTATCTCCGCGCTCTCCGTGCGCAAGGTCGCCACCGCGTGCGGCATCGCTGTCGGCTCCGTCTACGGCTACTTCCCGACCAAGGCGGACCTGACGGCCGCCGTGCTCACCCGCTTCTTCGACGAGAACCTCTCCGACGAGCTGTGCGCCGTGCGCCCGGGTGAGCGCTTCACCTCCTACGTGCGGAGATTCCGCGAGGCCCTGTGCGCCGCGCGCGCCGACATGAGCGTCGACTGGTTCGCCGAGATGCGCCGCCTCCCCAGCGCAGAACAGGAAGCCCTCGAAGCCGTGCGCGCCCCCATGCTCGCCCACATCGAGCGCGGGCTCATGCGTGTTCTCGACGCGGACGAGGCCGCGGACCGCTCCCGGCTCGTCGGCCCCATGAACGCCGAGGCCCTGTGTCGCTACGTGCTGCGCAGTATTTTCGCTTCGCTCATGGAGGGCGGCGAGTGCGAGACGCTGTTCGCCCTCCTCGACGCCGCCCTGTACGACGACACCGCAGACGAAAAGGACACTAAGAAATGAGTCGATTCCGCATCAACAAGCAGTCCCTGATCGCCGTCGCCGGCATCGTCTGGCTGCTCGCCGGTCTGAACGTCGCGATCCTCGGCGTGCGCGCGGCCATCGACATGCGCGGAGTTGCCGCGATTATTTTCCTGGTGCTCGCGGGCGGCGCGGTCGCCATCTTCTGCGCCTTCCACCCCATGTTCAGCAAGCTTGTCCAGAAGAACGCCCAGCGCATCGCCGACCTGGAGGGGGATCGTCACCACGTCGTCCGCTTCTTCGACCGCAAGAGCTACATGATGATGGCGTTCATGATGTCGTTTGGTATTGGCATGCGCGCCGCAGGGCTCTTCCCTGACTGGTTCATCGCCTTCTTTTACACGGGCCTCGGCCTCGCCCTGACGCTGGCGGGTGTCAGTTACATTGCGCGGGGCGCGCGCGGTCGCGCCTGGGCGTTTCACGGGACCAACTGAGCGTTTCACGCTCTCCCAGCCAAGGCCTCGTCAACGGGTGAGGCCGTCGTGCTCCCCAGTGCTGCTGCTTCGTGTGTTGGCTGCAGTGCTATTGTGACCCTGTTTGAGTGACCTGCAAAAATATGGATAGCGCATGAACTTCTATACCCTCGACTACATTGTGTCGCACCAGAGTTTGGATGCGACACGGCGTCTAGCTGCGATCATCGTCTTGCTCGTTGTGGCTCTCGCTTTCAGTGCCCTGTATTTGCATAACCGAGTGAAAACCCGCTGGCGTGACGCGGGCATTGGCCTCCTCGTGTTCTCGCTCGTCCTGCTGGGAATCCAGACCGAGCAATATCTGAAGGTCAGCGATCAGCAGTCGCAGGCGCAGCTGCTCGTGGGCTTCATGGAAGGTGTCGCCATCGATCATGGCGTCCAAGTGCGTGATGTCATGGTGAATAAGACGTCCCTGCAGGACGGGATGATCGTGCGCTTTAACGAGGAGGACTACACCGTCCATCTCAATAATGACAACAATTCCTTCACGCTTGAGCGCACGCACATCATCGACCATGGCATCTATGTGAACGGGGAGCGCTGACATGGACTTCTACACGCTGACCGCTATCAAGTTCGCGCTCGGTATCCTCACGATGCTGCTCCAGATCAACATCTTGGGAAAGCGCGACTTCTCGCTGAATACGCCTCTCAACCAGGTGCAGAACTACGTGCTGGGCGGCATCATCGGCGGCGTCATCTACAACTCGTCGATTTCCGTCTTGCAGTTTCTCGTCATCATCTTGATCTGGTCGCTCGTTGTTATCGCGACGAAGATCCTCATCGATACCAGCAAAACCTTTAAGAAGCTTGCGGCCTGTCAGCCCGAACTGATCGTTCGTGATGGTGAAGTGGATATTGCGCGCTGTGCGAAGGTGGGAATGACCGCGGAGGGACTGAGTAGGAGCCTGCGTGAGCAGAAGATTGCCAGCGTGGGTGACGTCGCCGCAGCGATCATGGAAACCAACGGGTCTTTGACGATTCGCGTGCGAGGTGACGGCTCTAAGCGCTCGCTCCTGCCGCTCGTGACTGACGGCCAGCTCGTACCTGATGGTCTCCTTCTTGCAGGCAAGGATAAAGCCTGGATCAAGGAGGAACTCAAGAAGTTGGGGTATTCCTCGGTCAAGCAGGTGTTCCTGGGTGAGCTCGTCTCTGGGCACCTCGAGGTGATTCCGTACCCGAAGACAACGAGTGTCAAGAGCTGACTTCACGGAGGCCTCGTCAATTGACGAGGCCTCCTGCCGTTTCGTGGACCATCTGCCCTTTGGCGCCACGCGATTACCGCCACTGGCGGTATAATTGTGGCGGTAATAGGAGGTGGTCATGGCCTACGAACCGTCGTTCGAACGCACCGACGTGATTGATGCGCTCTGCATGGAGATCGCTGAGCTCGTCGGCATGCTGTCACCTCAAGCCCCACTGTCGACCAGCCCGACACTGCGTCGGGAGCTGCGGATCCAGACGATCTACTCCTCGCTCGTCATCGAAGGTAACAAACTCGATGAGCGCGCCGTGAGTGCGATCATCGATGGCAAGCGGGTTCTCGGAGACCGGCGTGACATCCTCGAAGTCGAAAACGCACGCGCCGCCTACGACCTTATTTCTGAACTCGATCCTCATTCGGTGGAAGATTTGCTGCGCGTTCACCGCGTCATGATGGGTGGCCTCGTCCCCGATGCTGGGCGCTTTCGGTCGGGCAATGTCGGTGTGTTCAACGGGGGTACTCTCATCCATGCGGGGAGTCCGGCAGTCTACGTCCCCGAGGTCATGGGAGGCATCTTCGAGTGGCTGCGTGCGACGCGTTTGCATCCGCTGCTTGCCTCGTGTGTCTTCCACTTCGAGTTCGAGTTCTGCCACCCCTTTTCAGATGGGAATGGTCGGATGGGACGGCTTTGGCACACGCTACTGTTGTCGCGGTGGCGTCCGGTGTTGGCCTGGGTGCCCATCGAGTCTGCGATCAGGAGGCGGCAGGCGGACTATTACGAGGCATTGGCGCGTTCTGGTGTGACCGGTTCGTGTGAAAGCTTCGTGGAGTTTATGCTCGAAGCAATCAGGGAAGCCATACTTCCGTACGCGCGGCCAGAGAGTGCAGCGGACGCGGAGCGTGCCCGCGCGCTCGCTTTCTTCCGTGACAACACGCGGTCAACCGTTGCCCAGCTCGCGCAGCACCTCGGATGTTCGAAGAGGAGCGCCGAGCGCATAGTCGCACAACTGAAAGAAGAAGGCATGCTTGAGCGTCAGGGGAGCCCCAGGTCGGGTGTGTGGGTTGTCCGTGCGCCGAGACTCTAAGCTGCATCAGTAGTCCATGTGTCGGCGTTGAGACTCCGCAACTTCATAACGAGTCCAAGCCGCTAGGGAGACAAGGAAGCCGACGATGAGGTACGCCAAAACGGTGCTCTTAACGGGCGGGGTGGAACTCCTCGTGAGGAACGCCGTCGCGTCGGACGCCCGCGCGCTGCGCGAGACCACGCAATGCACGCATGCGCAAACCGACTACCTGCTGTCCTACCCAGACGAGCAGAGCGGTGACGATGAACAAGAAGCTCGTTCCCTCGAGGAAACGGAACGTAGCTGCAATGAGGTTGAGCTCGTCGCAATCATCGATGGGCGCATCGTGGGAAGCGCAGGAGTCTCAGCAGTGCGTAGTCGGCGCAAGGTCGCCCACCGGGCGCGCTTTGGGATCAGCATCCTCAAGGAGTACTGGGGGATGGGAATCGGCCGGGTCCTGATGGAAGCGAGCATTGACTGCGCTCGGCAGGCGGGCTACACCCAGCTTGAGCTCGAAGTGGTGGCGGATAACGAACGGGCGGCGGCGCTTTACCGTCGCGCCGGATTCGAGGAGTATGGGCGCAATCCCCGAGGCTACAAGTCTGCGGCTGTGGGCTACCAGGAGCTTGTGTACATGAGGCTGGAGTTGTAGCGCCCGAAGGTGGACCTGGTGTCGGGGACACCAAGGCTCATAGTTCTACGCATCCCCGCGAGGCTTCCGCGGACATCGCGCGGTAGGCGATCTGCGTGCCGTCGACGGTGATGAAGGAGGTGGGGGTGGTCAGGTAGCTCACTGGAAGTCTCCAATGCGAACGATGGTCTTGCCCTGCGAGCCGCCGGCGCGCACCTTGGCCAGGGCCTCGTTGATCTGGTCGAGGGTGAAAGTCGCGTCGATGGATGCGGTCAGCGGACGCTCAGCCGGGAACAGGGGGGCGATGCTCTCCAACTGCGCGCCGTCCTCGTGAACGAAGATGAAATCGTAGGTCTGCTTCTTGCGCGCGGCCATCGCGTCGTACTTGCGGCCCGCGAGGGACAGGAGGAAGCGCTTGTACCAGGGAAGTCCCATCCGTCGCGCGAAACGGCCGTTGGGCATGCCGCGCAGCGACACGAGGTGGCCGCCCTCCTTGAGGACCTTGAACTCGGTCGGCAGCTCGCGGTCGCCCAGCGTATCGAGCACCAGATCCACCTCGGACAGGACGTCCGCGTAGCTCTGCTTCTTGTAGTCGATAAAGATGTCCGCGCCGAGAGCGCGCACCCGCTCCTCGTTCTCTCCGTTGCCGTTCGTAGCGACCGTCAGGCCCAGGCTCTTGGCGAGGGGAATCGCCATCGCTCCGAGGGACCCGGTGCCGCCAGAAATGAACACCGTCTGGCCGGGCTTTGCGTCCATCAGCTCAAAGGACTGCATGGCGGTGAGGGCCGTCAGTGGCACGGTCGCCGCTTCCTCAAGGGAAAGGTAATCGGGGACGTGAGCCAGTGCGCCGGCGTCCACGGCCGCAAACTCGGCGAACGCGCCGATCTTGCCCAGAGGCATGCGTCCGTAGACGCGGTCACCGACCGCAAAACCGGTCACGTTCGCGCCGACCTCCTCGACGACGCCGGAAAACTCGTTACCCATGACGAGGGGGAGAGCGTAGGGGGTGATCAGCTTGACCTCGCCGCGCATAATCATGTTGTCCAGCGGGTTGACCGCCGCGGTGTGGATCTTGACGAGCACCTCATCCGAGGCGGGGGCGGGGGTAGGGATCTCGCGTACCTCGAGGTCGGTGGCGTTCTTGTCGTAGCGGGTGAGGATAGCTGCCTTCATGATGGTCCTTCGGTTCGTGGGGAGTCGTGTGGATCAGAGGTGTGAGCGCATGTGAGCGATGCAGTCGGCCAGGGTGGTCTGTGCGAGTTCGCGTTCGATGGCCTCGTTCTGCTTCTGAAACACGTCGGCGAGTGTCGGGCGGATGTGTGCCCCGACGATGCACTCGTCGTTCGGGTTCTCGTGAATGTCAAAAAGCTGGATCTGATCCGTGTCGGTGACGGCGCAGTAGACGTCGCGCAGGGAGATCTCCCGCGCGGGCTTGGTGAGCGTGAAACCGCCCGCCGCGCGGCTGGACTCGATGAATCCCGCCTTCGCCAGGGGGGCCGTCAGCTTGCGGATGTAGCTGGCGTTGGTGCCCACACTCGCCGCGATGGCGGTCGAGTTGATGGGGGAGTCGGCCTCGGAGATGAGGATGAGCGCGTGAATCGCGGAAGAGAATCGAGTGTCCATCACCTTGTCCGTTTCTGTATCAGATGCAGATACAGTATTTGGCTGGTCGGCATCCGTCAACGGATGGTGGTGTGACGTGTGCGTCTTTGGTGTATCGAGTTTCTCGGCCCCGGCCTCGTCCGTTCTGGTCAGAGACGAGGACTGAGTAGGGAAAACCGTGGCGGGCGCGCGGTTGTGAGTGACGTACCCTTGAATCGTGAAGGTTCTCGTCGTTCCCATGGTCGCCCGCTCGCGGATGGGCGGGCCGTGGTCGCGCGCGCAGCGCGTCGCCCGCGCCTTCCAGGACGCCGGCCACGAGGTCACGCTCGCGTGGGGAGACGACGGCAACTGCGCCGATCCCATCGCGCCCACGCTCGAGATTCCGGTGCCCTCACCCCTCGGACTTCCCGAGGCCATTGCGCGCCATACCTTCCCCCTGGCCTCGCGCCTCGGCCTCATGGGCCGCAAGCCCGTGCACAGCTTCGAGGAGGTCCTCTGGCTCACCGGAACCCTCGACGAGCGCTACACCTGCGCGGCCGTCGATATCCTCCGCGCCCACATGCGTGCCATCCGCCCCGACGTGGTCTACTCCGAATTCAGCCTCGCCGCCATCATCGCCGCCCGCGCCGAGGGAATCCCGTGCGTGGGCAGCGCCTCGCAGCCGACAACCGCCGCCTACGCCTCCAACCCGCGTAAATCCGCGGGAATTCGGCGCCTGCTACGCGACATGGGCATGCCCGCCCCGGCCTCGTCCCTGACGGTTCTCGAGGGGATGAGGCGCCGCTTCATCCTGAGCTGCCCGACCCTGGAACCGCGGGCAGGGGAGCGGGCTGTCTACTGCGGGTTCCTGGACGAGCCACCCGCCCCCACGGGTAAGCCTCGCGACTGCGCCCTCGTTTACCTCGGCGCGGGCAGCGTCCCCGCGGGCGTGGCCGTGCGCGCCGGACGAGAGCTCGCCGAGGCTCTCGACTGCGACGTCTACGTCGCGGGAGCGCCCGAGGCTATCCACGCCTCAGGCGACTACACGGTGCGCTGCGCGCCCCGCTTCGACGTCGCCGATCTCCTGCCACGCGCCCGCGTCTTCGTGCACCACGGCGGGCAAAACTCGATGATGGACGCCCTGTCCTATGAGGTCCCCCAGGTGATCGTCCCGGGTCGCGTCTTTGAGCGCCAATTCAACGCCGAGGCCGTGGAAAACGCGCGCTGTGGCCTGACCGTGCGCGCTTCCCAGCCAGCGCTCATTGCGCGCGCCGCCCGTGCCCTCCTCGACGAACCCGCGCTGACCTCGGGAATCCGAGGGCTACGCGAGGAACTGTCCTCTCTGGGAGGCACCAAGCGCATCGTGCGCGAGGTAGAAAAACTGATCAGCTAGGCCCAGCCGCGCAGGATCGCCTCCAGGCCACGCTCAAACTGGGCGTTAAAGTCGTAGCGGCCATCCAGGAGATCCTCGATGAGCGGGCGCAGAGCCTGCGCGTCCTCGGGGTCGAGCGCGGCGCTCGCGGCCGACAGGTCGACCGGCTGCTCGGGGGAGCCGCCCACGGGCGGGACGACCTCGGCGGCGACGAAGGCTGTCGTGTAGATCGACACGGCGTTGACCAGCCCCAGCATGTCCGCGTTCGGCGTGAAACCGCGCCGTGCGAGCGTCACGAACACGCGCGCCAGGAGCGCAAGCTGCTCGGGCGTCGACATGGGGTGCGTGAGTAGCAGCATGACCGCGCCCGGGTGGGAGCGCAGCGTGGAGGCCAGGCAATGCGCGTAGGCGCGCATGTAGGTCAGCAGGGGCGAGGCCGGGGCGCCCTCGGTCGTTTCTGAAACCGCGTGCGCCGGTGCCGCCGCTCCGTCGACTGCCTCGTTGTCGACGCGGCCCAGGAAGGCCTCGAACGTGAGGCGCCAGACCTGCTCGGCGATGCCCTCCAGGAGGGCGGCCTTGTCGGGGAAATGGCGATAAAAGGCGGCCTGGGAGACGCCGAGACGCTTTCCCAGGGACCGCAGAGACAAAGCGGAGAGCCCCTCCTCGTCGACCAGGTCGAGCGCGCTCGACAAGATGATGTCTCGCGATAGCGCGCGCTGGCGTGACGACGGCATGGGCTCTCCGCTTCGGTGGTCATTACTCCCTGTGATACCGGAACTGTACCAGTGCCAGCCCCGCGATCACCGCGAAGAAACCCCACAGGACGCCGATCCGCGCCCCGACGTCCGACAGGCTTGCCCCGTCCAGGCTCACCTCCTGAATCGCGGTGATCGCCCAGTACGCGGGGGACAGGCGCGCGGCGTGCTGCGCCCAATCGGGGAACGAGGAGACCGTGGAGAAAGAACCGCCGATGCCGGCCGCCAGCATGCCGATGATGTTCGACAACGACAGGGCCGCGTCGCGGCTGCGCGACCACAGCGCGAGCGTGACGCCGAGCGCCGACAGGACCGCGGAGAAACTGAGAAGAACCGCAGCGAGCGCGACGAGGGACCCGGTCGGCCGATAGCCGAAAACGAGAGCGCCGAGCGCGAGGACAACTGCGATCTGAACGGTCTGCATGAGGAAGGCGACCAGCGCCTTACCCGTCAGAATGGACGCGCGCGAGGTGGGCGAGGCCTCGAGGCGCTCCCATGTGCCCCACGAACGCTCGTTGAAGAACGAGCTGATGATGTTCTGCACGGCCAGGAACGAGAAGAGGATCGCGATCGATGGGACCGCCTGCTCGGCACCGGTGACGCCCGTGTAGCCGTCGGCCAGGAGCATCGACTTGAACGCCGGCATCATGAAGGGAATCAAGACGAGGGGGATCACCGTCAGGATCAGCGTGGGTGCCGGGTCGGTGAGCTGCAGGCGGATGTTCAAGCGGGTCATTGCCCCGAGTTGCTTAAGCTGCGACATGGTCATTCTCCTTGATGATCTGCAGATACGCGTTGTGCAGGCTCGCCTGCGCGATGCGCACGTCCATCAGGCGCGCGCCTTCGAGGGCGGGCGAGGCCAAGGCTTCGCCGATCCGCGAGCCAGGGTCGGCCTCGTCCCCGATGTGCCGGAGACACCTGTCGTCGGCGCTCCACCCGTCGATCGAGGGGACGGGGCGGTCGAACTCGAGGGTGACCTCGGCGCGCCCGTGGGCGGAAATGATGTCTTCGAGCGTGCCGCTCGCGACGATGCGTCCCTCGTTCAGGATCGCGACGTCGGAGCCGAGCTCCTCGAACTCGGCGAGGTAGTGAGAGGTATAGACGATGGCCGCGCCATCCTGCGCGAGCTGGCGCACCGCTCCCAGGATCTGGCTGCGCGCCTCCACGTCCGCGCCGACGGTCGGCTCGTCCATGAACACCAGGCGCGGGCGGTGCATGATCGCCATTCCCGCGTGGAGCCTGCGCTGCTGCCCGCCCGACAGGTGTGAGGCGCGCTGCCCTCGCTTCTCTGTGAGGCCGAGGAGGTCCATGACCTCGCCCGCGCGGGAGGTGGCCTCGCGTCGGCCGAGTCCGTGCAGCTCGCCGAAGGCTGCCAGATTCTGGGCGACGCTCAGGTCGGGGTAGATGCCCAGCTCCTGGGGTGCGTACCCGATAAGTCGTGCGGCCTCGGCGGATGCGGTGCGGTGGCCGCAGATGGATGCGGTCCCCGAGTCGGCGCGGCGCAGTCCGCACAGGATCGTGATGAGCGTGGACTTGCCGGCCCCGTTTCGTCCGAGCAGGCCGAGGATCTGACCGGGTTCGACGCGCAGGTCGACCCCGCGCAGGACCTCGTGGGCACCGTAGCTCTTGCGGATTTCCCGGACTTCTAAGGCCGGGGCGTGTGGGTGTGACACGGTTTCTCTCCCATCGGTTAACGCTGTTAACTTTGTGTCGCGACATAGGTTAACAGTGTTAACTTATGTGCGCAAGCCAGTGCTGCGTGCCGGGGAAAATGCTGATTTGCTGCGTTTTTCTGACAATCTGTCGCTGCACGGGGGAGAGGAGCGGCCCTACACTGTCCACGCTAGGCGTGAAGGAGGACTGAAAGTGCCAGGTCTGGAAACCTACGACGCGATCATGCTGCTGTCCTACGGTGGCCCGAACGGCGAGGAGGACGTCCTGCCGTTCATGCGCAACGCGACGCGTGGCCGCGGAATCCCCGACGAGCGCCTGCTTCAGGTCGCCGCCCACTACAAGCGCTTCGGCGGCGTCTCGCCCATCAACGCGTGCAACCAGCGCCTGATCGCGGACTTGTCTGCCGAGCTCGCTCGCCGTGGGCATGACATTCCCGTCGGGTGGGGAAACCGCAACTGGCACCCCTTCGTCACCGAAGGACTCGACGAGCTCGCTCAGGCGGGCGCCCGGCGCATCCTCGTCCTGCCCACCTCCGCCTACGCCTCGTACTCGGGGTGTCGCCAGTACCGCGAAGACCTCGCCGAGGCGGCGGCTGCCCTGCGCGACAAGTGGGGCACCATCGTCCTGGGCGCCGAGGACAGTGCTGACAACCCCGACGCCGACATCATCCTGGACAAGGTCCGCCCCTACTACTCGGCCCCCGGCATGGCGAGCGCGCAGATCACATCCGTTCGGCGCGCGTGGGAGGCCCTCGCGGCACGCGGAGTCGATCCGGCCGGGATCCGCCTGATCTTCGTCACCCACTCCATTCCCGTGAGCATGGAAGCTGGGTCCTCGCCCTTCCCCTTCCGTCCCTCGATCGACGAGGCCGTGGCGGCCTCGGACGGTCATGTCGAGCAGCGGGGGAGTGAGGCCTCGTCGCAAACGGGAACCCCTGCAACCGAAATCAGCTACGTCGCCCAGCATCACGCCCTCATCCAAGCGATCATGCCCGAGCTGCGCCGCGTCCTCGGCCGCGCGGATCTGGGCTACGACCTCGTCTATTGCTCGCGGTCCGGACCCCCGCAGGCCCGCTGGCTCGAGCCCGATATCAACGATTTCCTCGAGGAGATCGCGGCCGACACAACGCCGCTGACCGGTACTGTCGTCGTTCCGATCGGGTTCATCTGCGACCACATGGAGGTCGTCTACGACCTCGACACCGAGGCGAAGGAAACCGCCGCGCGCCTGGGGATCCCCTACGAGCGCGCTGACACCGTCTCCACCGACCCGGGCTTCGTGTCCTCCCTGGTCGACGTGCTCGAAGAACGCGCGGCCCAGGCGCGAGGCGAGAATCCCTCGCCCGTCACCGTGACGGGCACCGGCCCCTTCCACACCGTCTGCCCGAGCGACTGCTGCCTCTCCCCGGCGCGCCCAGGCCACCCCTCACCCGCCGCCGCGAGCGCCCACCCCGGCACCGCCCCTCATTCTTCCGGCGCGCCCGCCCGAGCCGCCGGTCAACCAGCCACAACTCAGGAGGACTCCATGTCTACCCCGCATCCCCACGCCGTCGTGCCGCCCGAGCAGAACCCGGAAAACCCGGGACATCCCGCGGGAGTGCCGGACCGCGTCGGTGAGCACGCCGCGCGCCACCAGGCCCGCCACGCGGGTACCGAGGCGACGCCCCACTCGCACGCCGCTCACGCCCGCGTCACCGACCCGCGCGACGCGACGGACGTCGACTTCGACGAGGTCAACAACAAGCAGCACTACGCCCTCTACTCCGTGTTTGCGCTCGGTGAGTCCCTGCCCGCCGACGATGGCGAGCGCGGCCGCATCGTCGCCGAATCCCTGGACTACGTGAAGGGCGCGGGCGCGGAAATCCGCGGCTTCTACGACGTGTCTGGCTTCCGCGCCGAGGCCGACCTGATGGTGTGGTGGCTCGACGACGACCCCGAGGTCCTGCAGGACGCCTACCACCGCCTGCGCGCGTCAGCGCTGGGCAAGTTCCTGGACCCGGTGTGGTCCTGCATGGGCCTGCACACCCCCGCCGAATTCAACAAGCGCCACATTCCCGCCTGCTTCGGCGGCGTCGCCCCCCGCGACTGGGCGATGGTCTACCCCTTCGTGCGCTCCTACGACTGGTACCTCAAAGCTCCCGAAGAGCGCGCCCGCATCATGGCCGAACACGGCCGCAACGGCTTCGCGCAGTACCCGGACGTCAAGGGTTCGACCCTGTCGGCCTTTGGCTTCTCCGACTACGAGTGGGTGCTCGCCTTCGAGGCTGACACCCTGGATCGCCTCGAGGGCGTCATGCACGCTCAGCGCTACACCGAGGCGCGCCTCTACGTGCGCGAGGACACCCCGTTCTTCACGGGTCCGCGCGTGAGCCTCGGCGAGTGGGCGGAGCGCCAGCCCCGCGCATAAGTCCCCCTTATCTGCGAGCCTGCCCCGGCCTCGTCCCTGAGAAAAGGAACGAGGCCGGGGCTGCGTGTGTCGCGCTCACGCGGCGCGGCGTGCCCTACTTGCCCGGGAAGAGCAGCGGCAGGTTGTGCTCGACCTGGTTGGCGATCGAGGTCATTGAGTGGGTTTCGCCGTCGTCGATCCACAGCTGCAGGCTGTCCTCGGTCATGACGTCGGGATAGTCCTCGCGGAGCTCATCAATCTGCGGGGTCATATCCCACAGGGCTGGGTCCTCCGAGCCGACCGACGCGAGAATGAGGAAGTCGCGTGGCCCGTAGTGGGCGCGTGTGACGCCGGCGGTCACCAGCTCGGCGATGCGCGGGGAATCCGCGTCCTCCTCGCGCCCGATCCACGACTCACCGGCCATCGGCATGTACCCGTAGAAATACTGCGGACGCAAGGCAAAAACATCCCACGTGGTCGTCGCGCCCATCGAGAAACCGCCGAATGCGCGGTGCTTGCGCGAGGCTCGCAGCGACTGGTCGGACGTGTCGCCGCGGGCGAACGTGGTGTAGCGAGACTCGACCGTGTCGATCAGGGTATCGATCTCGCTCGTCGCGAAGAAGCGATTGAGGGTGTAGTCCTCCTCGTAGTCGTCCGTCGCGAAGGACCGATCCGGATAGTAGGTCGCGAAAACGACCAGCGTCGGTGCGGCCTTGCCGGCGGTCTCCAGCTCGTCGACGACCGGCGCGACGCCGTCAGCCAGACCAGCCGCGTTACCCCACCAGCCGTGCGTCAGATAGAGGACGTTCGCGGGTGTGTCCGAGGCGTAGGACGCGGGAACGTACACGTAGGCCTGCTTGGTGTAAGTCGTCCCCTCATAGCTCTGCTCGTAGGTGATCGTGTCGATCGTGCCGTGCAGAGACTTGGCCGTGTCCATGAGTGAGGCGACGCCCTCGGGCAGGGGGTCCTCGTCCTCTTCATAGGCAATGGCCGTGGGGTCTTTCTGTCCGTTGCCCGAGCGGTTGAGCGCGAACGCCGTGACCCCCGCGAGGGCGAGCAGGCACAGCGCGATGATGGCGGTGATGCGGAACCTATTGGTTTGTCGTACGAGTCGTGTTGTCACTGGCTGCGCCTCGTCCCGTTCGTCGTCATGCGTTCTGCTGTCCTCATGCGGTCCACTCTATGCCCGCTTGATGTACCGCTACCAATTAGTGTGGTGATTCCCGCGTCATCGTCCTTGCCGTTTCTTTATGGTTCCCCCGCCGTCCCCTTGTCGTTTCCCCTGAACCTCGCACGTCCTTCCCCACCAATTTCGCATGCAATTCCCCCGCAGATCTTTCAGAATTTGAATTGTGATCGTTGAAATTCCGCGGTTTCTGGGAGGGTGTTGAAATGGCCGGTTGGGGAATTGCATGCGGAATTTGGGGTGTGTCCGTTTTTTTGGGGACCATCTGGTGCCTGACGTGCGTGCGTTAGCGTGTGACCTCCAAGGCGTTGGAGGCGGAGTGCGTGCGGATGTGGCATACGCTGGGGGTATGACACCGGAGATCACGGATCCGCGCTTCCAGAAAATCGCTGACGATATCAAAAATGATCCCGAGAACGCCTCGTTTACGAAGCGTGGGATTGACCCGCTGTTCTTTGCGGGCCCGCAGTGTCGCATCATGATCGTCGGCCAGGCGCCTGGGCGCGTCGCTGAGGAGACCGGCATCGTGTGGAACGACCGCAGCGGCGACCGGCTGCGCGACTGGATGGGCATCGACCGCGACACCTTCTATCACTCGGGCAAGCTCGCGATCGTCCCCATGGACTTCTACTTCCCGGGCACGGGCAAGAGCGGCGACCTGGCACCGCGCAAAGACTTCGCCGACAAGTGGCACCCGCGCCTGCTCGAGCTGATGCCGCACCTGGATATGACGATCCTCGTCGGCGCATACGCGACCAGGCGCTACCTGGACCTGAAGTCCTCGGCCTCCCTCACGGACGTCGTGCGCGACTACAAGCACTACCTGCCCACGTACTTCCCGCTGGTCCACCCCTCGCCGCGCAACCAGATGTGGATGAAGAAGAACCCCTGGTTCGCCGCCGACGTGCTGCCTGACCTGAAGGAGCGGGTCGCTGAGCTCATGAAGTAACGAGCCTGGGCGGGTAGTGCACACTAGTCCCATGGACGATCTGCGCATTCCCGCTGGGCCCGGCTGCCCGCGCGGCCTCGTCGTGCCCGCGGGGGAGCTGGTCGAGCGTTTCTCCCACGCCTCGGGCCCCGGCGGCCAGGGCGTCAACACGGCGGATTCGCGCGTCCAGCTCAGCCTGGATCTGGCGACGACGACCGCCCTGAATGACAAGCAACGCGAGCGCGCCATGTCCGTTCTCGGGGATCGCCTGACGGGAACGCTCCTCACGATTACCGCCGCCGAGCATCGCTCCCAGCGCCGCAACCGCGCCGCCGCGCGCGAACGCCTCGCGCACGTCCTGCGTGCAGCGCTCACCCCGCCCACGCCTCGTCGGGCGACGAAGCCGACGCGCGCGTCGAAGCTGCGCCGCCTTGCTGACAAGAAGAGGCGCTCGGAGGTCAAAGCGCGCAGGCGTCGCCCCGACGCGGACTGAGAAGGCGGCTTTGAAGGACGAGGCCGGGGCCCGCTATGCCCATGCGCTCCCATCGGTGCGCCAGCCGATAAACACCCAGGTGACGGGCAGCTTGTAGTCGAGGATCCATTGATCGTCGCTCTCGCCCGAGGTGCCGGTGGCGGTCTCGCGCATGAAGTGCTGGGCGGCGTACGCGTCGAAAAGCCTCTGCTCGCGCACGGTGAACGGCTCGGGGCCAGCTAGGCGACGAAGGTCTGAGCGGGCCTCGTCGAAGGAAGAAAAACGCATCGGGCGGAAGGTTCGTGTGGTCGCGAAAGCCGGGATCCGCCCCAGGGACGTGAGCGCGCGGGTTACGTCGCGGACGATGCGCGCTCTCCTCGTCGAGCGCCCCAGGTAGGTGAGGATGCGCGGGTCGCGAGAGGGGAGCAGGCTGCCCGGCACGACGACGGCCGCGCGCGAGCGTGCTGCCGAGTCGAGCTTGCGTACTGCGGAGAAAACGTTCCCACTCATGAGGGAGCGTGACGCGAAGGCGACATCCACGCTGTTCTGCCCGAGGCCCGCCTCCTCCCAATCGTCCTCCCAGGCGAGCAGGCGGGAGATGATCGGCAGGTTTTCTGCTGCCGCGCGCTCGTCGAGGATCGCGAGCATGGCCTCGGCGAAGTCACAGCCGTGGACGCGGTGCCCGGCGCGGGCGAGGGGGACGGCGAGTGTGCCCGTCGCGCACCCCATGTCGAGGATCTCCTCGCCCGCCTCGAGCGCGAGCAAGTCCAGAAGCCAGTGCTCGTAGTCGCTGGTCGCGTTGCGTGTGAATGTCGCGGCCCGCTTGTTCCAATAGGCCTGCGAGTCCCGGTTGATTGTGCTCGCCTGTTCTCCGTGCGTGGTTGGCATCATGCGATGCCCTCACTTTCGTATCGGGAAGCCTGGCAGCATCGCCCGGCGAAAGTCAGGATAGTCCTTCAGATCCAGCGAGAATAGATCTTCGTGAGGAAACGGGAATTATCTGGTCAAGCGCGTGGAATAATGGCCCAATGACTTTTTCTGCCACGCTGCCGAACTTCTCCAGCGACTACCAGGAGGGCGCGCACGCTCGGGTGCTCGATGCCCTCGTCGCCACCAACATGGAACAGTCCTCTGGCTACGGCACTGACGAGCACTGCGAGCGCGCCCGCGACCTGATCCGCGAGGCCTGCCAAGCCCCCGACGCTGACGTGTACTTCCTGGTCGGCGGCACGCAGACGAACGCGACTGTCATCGACGCGATCCTCCTGCCCTGGCAGGGCGTCATCGCCCCCAACACCGGCCACATCAACATGCACGAGGCCGGCATCGTCGAGCGCGGCGGCCACAAGATCCTCGACACCCCCGCCGTTGACGGCAAGATCAACGCGGCCGACGTCGAACGCATCTGCGCAGCGTGGGAGGGCGACGGCGCGCGTGACCACATGATCGCCCCCGCCCTCGTCTATGTTTCGCAGCCTACCGAGTACGGCACCCTCTACTCCCTGCGCGAGCTCGAGGAGCTTTCGGCCGTGTGCCGCAAGCGCGAACTCAAGCTCTTCGTCGACGGCGCGCGTCTCGCCTACGCGCTGGCCTCGCCCTCCAACGACGTGAGCCTGGCCGACCTGGCGCGCCTGACCGACGTGTTCTACATCGGCGGCACCAAGTGCGGCACGCTCTTTGGCGAGGCCGTGGTAATCCCTGAGCGCGGGTCGATCCGTCAGTTCGTCACCCATATGAAGCAGCACGGCGCGCTCCTGGCGAAGGGGCGCCTCCTGGGCGTGCAGTTCGAGGCGCTCTTCGAGGACGGCCTCTACCTGACGATCGGCGAGCCCGCCGTCAAGGCGACCGCCCGGATTCGCGAAGCCCTTAAGCGCGCCGGCTACGTTGTCACCATGGATTCGCCGACCAACCTGACCTTCGTGGCCCTCGACCAGGCCGGGCATGAGCGCCTGTCGGACAAGGTGCGCTACAGCATCTGGGAGACCCTGCCCGACGGTCGCTATCTTGCGCGCATCGGAACCTCGTGGGCCACGCCCGAGGAGGATGTGGTCGCCTTCGAGGAGGCCCTGGCCCGGTAAAGGCAGTTTTTCTGCATTCTCTGGGTGGAGTACGCTCTCATAGTCTTTAATATGCTATTGATCTGATAGCATGTAGCTATCTATATGTCGATTGTGGAGGTATCAAATGGCGACCGCTACGGTGACTGTTCGACTCGATGCTGAGGATAAGGCCGCGATGGAGCGCGCCTGTAAAGAAATGGGCCTCTCCATGAATACTGCTTTCACGATCTTCGCGAAGAAGGTGGCGCGGGAGCAGCGGATTCCCTTCGTTCTGGAGGTTGATGGCTTTTACTCGCGCGCCAACCTTGCTCACCTTGACCGCGGTATCGCGGAGCTGGAGGCTGGGCGTGGGGTGTCGCGAGGGCTGAACGGGGATCGCTAGCTGGCAAACCGACGGCCGTCCGGTGGGCGGGCCGGGTGGATCGGGGGACGAGGCCGGGCTAGCCTGGGTGCATGACAGTCACTGCGCAGACGAACGATTTTTCCGCCCTGACCGCCTCGCGCCGCTCGACGCGCGCCTTCACGGACCGGGAGATCCCCGCCGAGGTCCTCGACGCGATTCTTGCCGACGCGACGACCGCGCCGTCCTGGTCCAACACGCGCGCCTTCCGCGTCGCCCTGGCCACGGGTGAGCGCGCCCAGCGTCTGCGTGAGCACTACGGCCGCCTCTTTGACGAGGAGATCGCCGCCCACGCCCGCAAGGCCGAGGATCCCACCGTTGAAATCCCCGTGCCCGACGGCGACTTCCCCGTGCGCAAGCGGTACCCGGACGAGGTGCGACCTGCCCAGATCGAGGTCGCAAAGCTCCTCTACGGCATCCACGGTATCGAGCGCGCCGACATTGAGGGGCGCAACCGTGTTGCCCGTCGCAACGTCACGGCCTTCGGCGCGCCCGTCATGGGCTTCGTCTTCGTCCACGAGGACATGCTCCCGTGGAGCGCCATGGACGCCGGCCTCATGCTCCAGACCCTGTTCTTGTCCGCCAAGTCGCGCGGCGTTGACTCGTGCCCGATCGGCTTCCTTGCCATCTGGCGTGAGCCTGTCGAAGCCGAGTTCGAGATTCCCGAGGGCTACCAGTTGATTACCGGTTTCGCGCTCGGTTACGCGGATCCCGAGGCCCCGATCAACGCGATGCAGGCGCCGCGTCCGCCGATCCAGCTCCTCGAAGGCAAGTGACGCTACGAGCGGTAGACCTCGCGGCGGTGTGCGACGCGCACGACCGTCACAACGAGGGCGTCGCTAGTCGTTGAGCTCAGCGCGCAGGTCGTCCAGGCTGACGCGCTGCCCGTCGTCGTTGCGCACTGCCTCCTGGTAGGCCGCGAGATCGCGCGCGTCCTCGAGTTCTTCCAGGGCCAACAAATCGTCGACGCCGATCACGATCGCAGTGAGGCGACCGTTCTTCGTCACTCCGATACGCTCGCCGCCGTATGAAGCTCTCCCGAGGACGTCGGAGAGGTTCGCGCGCAGCTCGCGAGTCGAGAGTGTCGTGGCAAGTGTGTTCATAGTGTCATTTTAGTACAATGTGTACACATCTACGCCTCTTCCGGCCCTCCTGAGCGTGAACAATTTCCCACGGACATACCTGACGCCCGGGGGAGCGTCTACCGTGGAACGAGGCCCCGGCCTCGTGAAACGTCCGCAATCGGAAGGACCCTATGTCCAAGAAGTACCTCTCTGTCGCCTTCGCCTACGTGGGAGTCATCATCGGCGCGGGCCTGGCGAGTGGCCAGGACCTGCTCCAGTACTTCCTGTCCTTTGGCGCGAAGGGCCTGATCGGTATCGCAGTCCTGGGCGTCCTCAACGTCATCTTCGGCGTGGTCGCGCTCCAGCTCGGCTCCTACTACCGCTCCGGCCACCACGACGAGGTCTTCGAACGCATCACCCACCCGGCGCTACGCCGCGTCATCGACGTCGTGCTCGTCTTCTCGGGCTTCGCGATGGGCTTCGTGATGCTCGCGGGTGCGGGCGCGAACCTCGAGCAGCAGTTTGGCCTGCCCGCGTGGGCGGGCAGCGCCCTGTGCGCCGTGATCGTCGTTCTCACGGCCTTCCTGGATTTCGACCGGATCATGAAGGTGATCGGTGTCTTCACGCCCATGATCATCGTCGCGATCACGATCCTCACCATCTACTCGCTGGCCACACCGTACCCGGGCGTCGCCGAGCTGAACGCCGCCGCCACCCAGGTCACCCCGGCGCTGCCCAACCTGTGGCTCTCCACGATCAACTACTTCGCTCTGTGCGTCGTCAACGGCATCGCCATGGCCTTCGTCCTCGGTGGGTCCGTTCTGCGCATCGGCGAGGCCCGCCGCGCCGGGCGCATTGGCGGCACCATCATCGCGCTCGTGATCGGCGGCGACGCCCTGAGCCTGTACCTGAACATGGATCGGATCTGGGACGTTGACGTTCCGGCGCTGGAAATCGCCCGCGCGATCCATCCGGCCTTCGCCTTCATCTACACGCTCATCATTTTCGCACTCATCTACAACACAGTGTTCTCGCTGTTCTACGCGACGGCGCGCCGATTCTCGGGCGGGTCGACCACTCGCATGCGTATCGTCCTCGTTGGTGTCGTCGCGGTGGGCTACGCGGCTTCGCTCATGGGCTTCAAGAAGCTGATCGGCGGCATGTACCCGATCATCGGTTGGCTGGGCGTCGCCCTCCTCGTCGTCCTCGCGGTCGGCTGGCTGCGCGAGCGCTCCGCCGTCCTACGCGAGGAGAACCTGCGCCGCAAGCTCATCCGCGTCCTCGTGCGCAAGCACGCCGATGACCTGGAGTACACGGACGAGCACCGCGCCCAGGCCCGTACCCTCGCGCAGGCCTCGGTCGTCGATGGCGCCGAGCTGCGCCGCGAGGCCGACACGATCGCCGAGCAGATCGCGGACACCCAGGATGATGCCGCCGCTTACGCTCGCGCGGCCCTGCCCGTCGACGAGGCCCTGGTCGAGGAGGCTCTCGAGGCCGACCGCTCGAACTCCTGAGTCAGCTCACCGACGAGGCCGTGGCCGCCTCGTGCGCGAGCAGCCAGGCTTTTGCGTCGCCTCCCGCCGCGTAGCCGCCCGGGCCGCTGGCCGCCACAACGCGGTGGCAGGGGCGGATGAGGAGTAGAGGATTGCGACCGACCGCGCCGCCGACCGACTGAGCGGAGGCGGGCGCGCCTGTTTCGCGCAGCTGGGCGACGATCTGCCCATACGTACGCGTCGCGCCGTAGGGGATAGCGTCCATCGCCTCCCACACGCGCCTCTGAAAGTCCGTACCCGCGGGCGCGAGGGGGACGGTCGCGGGGGAGGGGGCCTCGCCCGCGAAATAGTCGTCCAGCCACGAGGTAGCCGCGTGAAGGGCGCGCGCATCGGCCTCGTCCCACCCGGCTTCGGCGCGGACGCTGTCCCGAGAAACGGGCGAGGTCAGATCGAGCGCGGAGCGAGCCACGGCCTCGTCGATGCCGTAGGGGGAGCCGAAGAAACGCTGCCCGGCCCCCCACAAGCCGATGAGCGCACCGCCCCGCGCGGCCAGCGTGAGGCTGCCGATGGGGGAGTCGTAGGTGGCGAGTGCCGGATCAGAACTGCTCGGGGTGCTCTCGGTAGGCATACGCCCACACTGTCACGGCGACAGTCACAGCGCGAGTCCAGGCATCACGGACGGCGCTCAGTTCGTCACCCTCGAAGCCCTCCGCGAGGAGACGGTGACCGACCTCCACAGTGGGCGCGATGAAGGCGAGCACGTAGCGCAGGGGCACGAATGGTGTCGAGTCCGCCCCATCCGCCGCGTTCTTCGCTGCGGACATGTGCCGTGCGCCGATCAGGTACTGGTAGTCCAACCACGCCTGGTCACGCTCGCGCGTGCACATGTCGATGATCCACTGGGCGAAGCGCGGCTTTGACGCCTGCGCGTACTCGGGGTTTGGCTGCCCGTCCGGGTGCGCGGAATGTGCTGCCAGATACGTCTTTTGAGCCAGAATTCCGCGCCACGTGTCGACCATTTCCATAGCGTGTGGCGCCAGGATGGGTTCTGCTCGTGAGAGCAGCTCTGCGTCACCGGGCTGGACGTGTGCGGCGGCCTCGATCTGGCGTAGATCCTCGAGTGTGAGCGGGGATGTGGGGACGGCATCGGTGCCGTAGGTGTACCCCGACGAGTGGTCGTAAGCGGTCATGAGAACCTCCTTGAAACGATGCGTCGATTGTAGCACGTGCTCTGATCGTGTGGGTCTGTTTGACATTCGGGGATGGTGTCGAGGCCATGCGGGCGGGGCGTGGTACGCCGCGCGAGTTCGCGGCGCGCGTAGCCGCTGTAGTGAGATGGCAACGGCGCTGGTGGGGTTGCTCGCAATACAATTGACCTGTGGAACCCCTTCTTATTGCCGTGGCCGGAATGCTCATCATCGTGGCCTGCCAATTCATCGCCCCGAAGGTGGGCGTGGCATCCCCCCTGATCCTGCTGGTCGTTGGCCTGGTGATCGGGTTCCTGCCGCAGGTGGGGGCCATCGAGATTGAGCCGAACATCATCCTCGAGATGGTGCTGCCGCCCCTGCTGTTCTCGGCGGCCGTGCGTATGCCGACCATGGACTTCCGGCGCGAGATGCAGGCCGTCGCGATGCTCGCGATTCCCCTCGTGTTCCTGTCCGCCTTCGCGGTCGGCTTCGTCATCAACTGGCTGGTCCCCGCGATCTCCCTGCCCTGGGGTGTCGCGCTGGGCGCGGTCCTGTCGCCGACCGACGCGGTCGCCATCTCGATCGCGAAACGCTCGGGTGTCTCCCACCGCATCATCACAGTCCTCGAAGGCGAGGGGCTCTTTAACGACGCGACCTCGCTGGTCATGCTCTCCGCAGCGATGAGCGCCGGCCTGGCCGCTGACGAACACGCCCTCCACCCGGGCCCGCTCATCGGTAAGGTCGCCATCGCCCTCGGTATCGCTGCGGGTATTGGCTGGGTCGTCGGCGAGGTCGGCGTGCGTCTGCGCGCCCTCATCAAGGATCCCTCGGCCGACACGGTTTTCTCCTTCGCGATGCCCTTCATCGCATCGGTCCCCGCCGAGCACCTGGGAGGGTCCGGCCTCGTTGCGGCCGTCGTCGCCGGACTGGTCGTCTCGAGCCGACGCGCGGCCGTTATCTCCGCGGCGAACAGGCGTTTCTCCCAGCAGAACTGGCAGACCATGACGCTCGTCTTGGAGAGCGGGATCTTCCTGACGATGGGCCTGCAGGCCTTCGGCATCGTTGAGGAGACCGCCGCGTTCTCCGGTGGCCTGGCCTTCGCCGCGTTCCTCGCCGTCATCCTCGGCGCGCTCATCATGGTCATGCGAGCCATCTTCATCGCCATCATGCTCGCCTGGCTGGACCACCGCCGTACCCACCGTCAACGCCGCTACGAAGTTGAGAACTCGCGAATCGCGCGCTTCGAGAAACGCATGAACAAGGCCTGCGAAGTCGACGCCGACATGCTCGAGGCCCGCGACCTGAGCCCCGAGCACTGGGAGAACGCGCTTAACCACTATCGTCGCCGCCTCAAGCGGCGCGCGCGCCGTAACGCGATGCGCGGATCGGACCTGGACTACTTCGCGAACGAGCCGCTGGGGCCGCGCGAGGGCAGCGTCATCGTGTGGGCGGGCATGCGAGGCGCGATCACCCTGGCCGCCGCGCAAACTATCTCGACGCATGCGCCGATGCGCGCGCTGCTGCTCACGATCGCCCTGTTCATCGCGGCGGGTGCCCTCGTCATCCAGGGCCTGACCCTCCCCGGACTCATTCGCATCGTCAAACCCCAGATGGCCACGGGCGATATCTCCGAGGAGGAACGCGCCAAGCTCCTGAAGGTGATGGGCTCCGCGCTGGTGGACACCGCCCTCGCCCAGGCGATCCACGAGGTCGACGGCCAGACCCTGCTCTCCGCGGGTGTCTCGCGCACACTCTCCCGGCTGGGGCATGCACTTACTGACGAGGCTATGGGTGAGCAAGCGCGGAGTGCGCACGCCGCTGACCGCGTCCTCACGGACATCCTCCAGGACGCCGCCGGCGACAGCGACGACGATGGCCACGGCACCGTCGACATGAGCGAGGAAGAGGTTGAGCGTTCCTTCACGCGCGACCAGATCCGTGAACTGGCGCTGGAGGCGATCCACGCCCAGCGTGACGCGCTCCTGCAGGCCCGCGATGAGGGCATCTTCTCCTCGGCGGCACTGGAAGGCGCGCTCGCACGACTCGACAACGAGGAAATCCTCCTGGTCTCCAGCGGCGGCGTCGGCCACTGATTGCGCGCAGACGTCAGTCCGTTGTCACCCGCGAGGCGTAAGCCGGGTTCTCGCTCACCGAGTTGAGTGCCTCCTCCAGGCGCTGCGGGGTGACGACGCCGTCGCGCGCCAGGACCCGGTAGGTTTGGCCGGCCTCGTGCGTGAGCATGTTCGTCACCGTAAAGCCGTTGCGCTCGTAGAACGCCAGGCGTCGCACGCGCTGCTGGTAGTTCCCGGCCTCGCGGACGACCGGCTCGATTTCGAGCAGCTGCGGCACGTCGCCGTAGCGCTCGCGGATGTGCGTGAGGATGCGCGTGCCGTAGCCCGAGCTGCGCGTGCGACCATCCACCGCGAGGAAACCCAGGTAGAACAGGTCCGGGAAAGCGAAGGAGAACGTCAGGGCGACCACGTTGCCCGCCCCGTCCTCGCCCGCAGGGAGGGAGGGGTCGATCCAGGCAAGGAAATCGACCTCGTCGCGCAGAGCGCTCTGCGCCAGCTCGGGAAGGGGGACCTGCTCCTCGGGCGGGAAGGACCGCTCGTAGATTTCCTTGACTTTGTCGGCGATCGGCCCGTCGTTGGGCACGGGAATCGGGGTGAGGTCGGTCATGGAACCAGTCTACTCGCTCGGTCTGTTGCCTCCAGGGAGCGGGCCCGATGAACGAGGCCGGGGCGGGGTTTCGACCAAGGGACTGTGGCGTGCGGAACTGTCGTCAGGGTCGGGTCAGGGGACGATCAGGGCCCAGTGGGTGAACAGCGACGGTCGGGTCGAGCGCCCACTCGCCTAGACTTGTAGGCACAATCAACAGCAGATGTGAGGATGAAGCGTGCTAGAGCTCAAGGAGATCGTCAAGGCCTACCAGACCGCCAACCTCGTGCAGGTGGCGCTCAACAAGGTCTCCGTGGCGTTCCGCGACAACGAGTTTGTGGCCGTGCTGGGCCAGTCAGGCTCCGGCAAGACGACGATGCTCAACGTCATCGGTGGCCTCGACCGCTTCCAGAGCGGCGACCTCGTCATCGACGGCATTTCGACGAAGGACTACAAGGCCCGCGACTGGGACGCCTACCGCAACAATCGCATTGGCTTCGTCTTCCAGGCCTACAACCTGATCCCGCACCAGAGCGTCCTGGCGAACGTCGAGCTGGCCCTGACCCTGTCGGGCGTCTCGCGCTCCGAGCGCCGCAAGCGGGCCCTCGACGCCCTGGAACGGGTCGGCCTGAAGGACCACGTCAACAAGAAGCCCTCGCAGATGTCGGGCGGACAGATGCAGCGCGTCGCCATCGCGCGCGCCCTCATCAACGACCCCGAGATCCTGCTGGCCGACGAACCCACCGGTGCCCTCGACTCCAAGACGAGCGTGCAGGTCATGGACCTGCTGCGCGACGTGGCCCGCGACCGCCTCGTCATCATGGTCACGCACAACCCCGAGCTGGCCCACCAGTACGCGACCCGCATCGTCGAGCTGGCCGACGGCTGCATCGTCGCCGACTCCGACCCCTTCGTGCCCGCCGCCGAGGACCGGCGCGAGGCCAAGCCCGCGCGCCGCACGTCGATGGGCTTCCTGACCGCCCTGTCCCTCTCCTTCAACAACCTGATGACGAAGAAGGGCCGCACCCTCATGACCTCCTTCGCGGGGTCCATCGGCATCATCGGCATCGCCGCGATCCTCGCCCTGGCCAACGGCACGAACGCCTACATCGCAAAGACCGAAGAAGAGACGCTGGGGGCATACCCGCTGACAATCCAAAAGACCGGCATCGACATGACCGCCGCGCTGTCCGTGTCGGCCTCGGACTCCCAGGACTCCAAGCCCGCACCCGACGGCAAGGTCGGCGTCTCCAAGCTGCGCACCTTCGCCGACACGATCCGCGACGCGAAGACGAACGATCTGGCCTCGCTCAAGACCTACCTGGACAACAACGGCGGCGACATCAACTCGATGGTCAACGCGATCGAATACGACTACGACATCGTCCCGCAGATCTACCAGTCCGACACGTCCAAGGAGACCGTGCAGGTCAGCCCCGACCAGTCGATGAAGCAGATGGAGGCGGGTTTCGGCGGGGGTGCCTTCGGGTCGATGGTACAGACGAACGCCTTCTACCAGATGCCCGCCACGACCTCGCTGTACACCTCCGCGTACGACGTGGTCGCCGGCTCCTGGCCGACCGGCGCGAACCAGGTGGTCCTCGTCCTCGATGAGGACGGTAATATCCCCAACGTCTTCGAGTACACGCTTGGCCTGAAGAACCACAAGGAATTCGATGACCTGATGCGTCAGTACTATCAGGGCGCTCTCACGGGCAAGAGCCAGTCCGGCGCGCAGTCGGGCACCCAGTCGGGGGCGAGCACCGCCACCTACGACTACTCTACGATCCTGGGCACCACCTTCCGCCGCGTCAACGCCTTCGACAAGTACACGTGGGACGACACCTACAAGGTGTGGACCGACCGCTCCTCCGACGCGGACTTCATGAAGAAGCTCGTGGATGGTGGCCAGCAGCTGACGATCTCCGGCATCGTCAAGCCCAACTCCGACAAGGGCGGCGCCCTGCGTCAGGGCATCGCCTACACGCCTGCCCTGACCTACCAGATCATCGAGGAGGCGGCCGCCAGCCCGATCGTCAAGGCGCAGCGAGCCAAGCCCGACGTCGACGTGTTCACTGGCAAGACCTTCAAGGAACTGGCGGACAATCAGAAGAGCCAGTCCGGCGGCTTCGACATGTCCTCCCTGTTCACGGTGGACGAGTCCAAGCTTTCCGCTGCCTTCCAGATCGACCCCGAGAAGATGCAGATGGACCTGTCGGGCCTCGATTTTTCCGGCATGGACCTGTCGGGCCTCGATTTTTCGAACCTCGACATGTCAGGCCTGGACCTGTCCACCATCGACCTGTCGGCCCTCGCCGCGCAGTCCGGTGCCCAGTCGGGCGCCCAGTCGGGCATGACCTTTAATCTGTCCGGCCTCGACTTCGGGGAGCTGAGCAAGGACCTGCCGCAGCTAGCCAACGTGGACTTCCCGACGATTATTCGCTCGGCCCTGGCCGACGGTGCCGTCAAGGATGGCGCCGCCGACTACCTGAGCGCGCAGGCGTCCCAGATCGCCCAGGGGTTCCAGGACTACGCCCGCGAGCAGATCGAGGCGGGAGGCTCGACGGACTTCGCGACCCTGGCCTCGGCCTATTTCTCCCAGCCCCAGGTGATGGAGCAGTTGCGAGCGGCCGTCTCCTCCGACCAGGTCGTCGACTCCCAGAAACTCGCGGCGAACCTGACGAAGGCCCTCGGGGACGATCCAGCCCTGGCCCAGATCGGCACCGACGTGTCCACCCAGGTCATGAACGCGATCTCCGCGCAGATCGCTGCCCAGCTGGGGACCACCCTCACGAAGGGGGTGAGCGCCGTCATCGGCCAGGTCATGCAGGAAGCGATGACGAACGCGATGACCTCGATGATGACGCAGCTGTCGACCACGATCGGCAACCAGATTGGTGCCACCATGGAGCAGTTCGCCACCAACATGTCGAGCGCGTTCTCCATGGACCCGCAGGCGTTCGCCGACGCTTTCCACTCCAACCTGGATGAGAAGTCCCTCGCGGCCCTCATGGCGACCATGTTCTCCACGAACGTGCCGACCCTGGAGACGAACCTGAGGAACCTGGGCTGGGCGGATATCGCCTCCCCGTCGAACATCTCGATCTACCCCAAGTCCTTCGCGGACAAGGACAAGGTGAAGGCCGCCCTCGACGCCTACAACGCCGACAACAAGGCGGCGGGCGCGACCGACAAGGTCATCACCTACTCCGACGTCATGGGTGCGCTCATGAGCTCGGTGACCAAGATCGTCGACATCATCTCCTGGCTGCTCATCGCCTTCGTGTCGATCTCTCTCGTGGTCTCCTCGATCATGATCGCGATCATCACCTACATTTCGGTGCTCGAGCGCCGCAAGGAAATCGGTATCCTGCGGTCGATCGGTGCCTCGAAGGGCGACGTGTCGCGCGTCTTCAACGCCGAGACCGTCATCGAAGGTCTGTTGGCCGGTGTGATGGGCGTGGGCGTGACGTACGGGCTGTGCGCGATCGCCAACGGTATCGCTCACTCCTCCTTCAACGTGGACAACATCGCCCAGCTCTCGCCCGTCACGGCGCTCGTCCTGATCGGCGTCTCCGTCGGCCTGACCGTCATCGCCGGCATCATCCCGGCCTCACGCGCCTCGCGTCAGGACCCGGTCGAGGCCCTGCGCTCCGAGTGAGACACGCGGCCTCGTCCCACTGTGGGGCGAGGCCGTGGCGCGTTTTCGGGGTGGGCTCGCCTGCGCTAACCTGGACGTAACGCTTGTTGTAGCCGTGAGGAAAGAGGAATCATGCCCACTCCCGAGAAGCTTGCCACCGACGCCACCGTCGCCATCATGTTGGCCGACGGCTTCGAAGAGGTCGAGGCCCTGGCCGTCGCCGACGTCCTGTACCGCGCCGGTGTGCGCTCGGACCTGATCTCCGTGACCGACGCGCGCCACGTGACCAGCTCGCACGGCATCCGCGTCGTCGCCGACCTCATGCTCGAGGACGTGGACCTGTCCACCTACACCATCCTCTTCCTGCCCGGCGGCATGCCCGGCACCCTGAATCTGAAGGCCACGCCCGCGATCCAGACCGAGGTGCTGCGCCGCTCCGACGAATCCCAGCCCATCGCGGCGATCTGCGCGGCCCCCTCGATCCTGTCCGAGCTGGGTGTCCTCGACGGCCGCCACGCGACCGCCAACCCCGCGTTCGTCAAGGCCATCGCCTCCGGCGGGGCGATCGTTCACGAGAACCCGGTCGTTGCCGACGAGTTCATTACGACCAGCCGAGGCGCCGGAACAGCCCTCGAACTCGGCGTCGAACTCGTGCGCCAGCTTCTGGGTGACGAGGCCGCCGAAGAGGTATCCCGCGGCGTCGTGCTCGCCCGCTGACGTCCGCCACGCCCCCTCGCCTCGTTTCCCCGAAAGGTCACTGTTCTCGCATGAGCCCGCGTAAGCCTCGTCCCTGGCCCGACGCGCCCGCGCCCCTGGCGGTGCCCGTGGTGGACAACCACACGCACCTGCCCACCCACGTCGGTGAGATTCCCCGGCGCGAGGGCGTGGCGCTCAGCCTCGAGGAGCAGCTGGAGCGTGCCCGCGAGGTGGGCGTCACCCGCATGATTTCGAGCGCCTGCGAGCTGCCCGACTTCGACCCGATGATCGAGCTGGCGCGTGCCCACAACGGCGTGCGCGTCGCGATCGCGATCCACCCCAACGATGCGGCCCTGCACGCGGGCTGCGCCGACCCCTCGCCCGACGGGCTGGTCCCCACCGTGCGCGACTACCACGTGCCCCTCGTCGAGGCGCTGGTTGAGGTCGAGAAGCGCCTCGGCGACCCGATGGTCGTCGCGGTGGGGGAGAGCGGCCTGGACTACTTCCGCACGGCCGAACCCGGCCGCGAGGCACAGAAGGAGTCCTTCCGCGCACACATCGAGATGGCGCAGCGCACTGGCCTGCCCCTCCAGATCCACGACCGCGACGCCCACGAGGACACGCTGGAGATCCTCCGCGAGTGCGCCAGCTCGGACCAGCGCATCGTCTTCCACTGCTACTCGGGGGATGCTGCCATGGCCGAGCGTCTCGCCGAGCGCGGCTGGTACGCCTCCTTCGCCGGCCCCATCACCTACCCCGCGAACTCCGACCTGCGTGCCGCGCTCGCGGTCCTGCCGCGAGAGCTCGTCCTGGTCGAGACCGACGCTCCCTACCTGACGCCCGTCCCGTGGCGCGGATGCCCCAACGCCTCCTACGTCATGGCGCACACTGTGCGTTTCATTGCGGACCAGTGGGGCGTCAGCGAAGCTGCGGCGTGCGACCAGCTACGAGCGAACACTGAGGCGGTCTACGGCAGCTGGTGAGGGGCCTTTTGCCCGCGATGACGCGGGTTTGACGAGGCCTTCGCCTCGTTTCGGGCCGTGCTCACATGCTGGTGAATTGCGTCAAAGTGGTCGCGCAACGGTAACAAATTGGTTACGGTGGGTGTGTCAGTCCAATTCGAGCGACTCGCCCGCACACGCCGCAGCCCGCGGCAAACGCGGTGATGTGACCCTCGAAGCGGAACCTTCAACGTCTGGAGACACGTGAGCGTTCAGCCCTCCCGCACAACCGTTATTTCCGTCGCCGCTGCGACGGCCCTCCTGGTGGCCGGCACCGCTGCTACCGCCATCGGCACTTCCTATCGTCACGTGACCGTCGAAGTTGACGGCGTCACGCGCGACGTGTCCGGCTTCTTCACGACCGCAGGCGACGCCCTGAGCACGGCCGGTGTCTCCGTCGGCGCTCATGACCTCGTCGCCCCCGCCTCCGATCAGAGTGTTGCGAACGGCGATACCGTCGTCGTGCGTACCGCCACCGAATACAACGTGACCGTCGACGGCAACCAGACCACCGCTTGGTCCACCGCCTCGTCCATCCACGGCGTGCTCGCGGCCCTGCCGGCGTCTGCCTCGTCGATGGCCGCCGACCGCTCCTACACCCGCGCCGAGATGCCCGTCGCCGAGGCCGGCGAGACGATCCACGTCATCGCCGATGGTGCCACGACCGACGTCGTCGCTTCCTCCGACGAAGGCACGACCGCGATCCTCGAGAAGGCCGGCATCAGCGCCGGTCCGATCGACCGCGTCACCCTGGAACACAACGGCGGCGAGGCCACCTTGCGCGTCGCGCGCGTCGTGCGCGGCAACGTGTCCTCCACGACCGAGATCCCCTACGAGACCGAAGAGCGTGAGGACGCCGAGGCCGAAGAAGGCACCGAGAAGACCGTCCAGGAGGGCGTTGCCGGCTCCGAGGTGACCCAGACATACCAGGAGACCGTCGACGGCAACGTCACCGTCTCCGCCGTCCTGTCCACCACGCGCACCGAGCCCACCAAGCGCATCGTCTCCAAGGGCACGAAGGCCAAGAAGGCCGAGGATACCGCCTCGAAGTCGTCCTCCTCGTCTGATTCTTCAGGTTCCTCCTCATCCTCGTCCGGCTCTGCTCCCGCCGCCGTCTCCGGCGACGATGCGGCGATCTGGGCTGCCATCGCTCAGTGTGAGTCCGGCGGTAACCCCTCGATCAACACGGGCAACGGCTACTACGGCATGTATCAGTTCTCGCTGCCGACGTGGCGTTCCGTGGGCGGATCCGGCCTGCCCTCCGATGCTTCCGCCGAGGAGCAGACCATGCGTGCGCGCATGCTCCAGCAGCGCTCCGGTTGGGGCCAGTGGGGCTGCGCCTACAAGCTCGGCCTCGTCTGACGTGACATTGCCCGCTGGCGCGCCAGGACTCTGGCGTGCCAGCGGGCGCTCACGCTAAGCTGACCAGCAGTACCAAGAGCGAGTAACTGGAGAATTGTGAGCCATCATCTGAGCACCTCCCTGAGTGCGTCCGCCGCCAGCGCCCTGCACGTCCTCGGTGGCCGACTGCGCTCCTTTGCACCCTCCCAGCGCGTCGTTCTCGGAGCCGCGGCCCTGACCTCGGCAGGCGTCTTCGCTATCGCTGGCGTCGGCGTCGCCTCCTCGCACACCTCCGTCATGCTCGAGGTCAACGGCGTATCCCGCCCTGTCACCTCGTGGGGCAACACTGTCGGCGATGCCCTCAAGGCCGCCGGCGTGAGCGTTGGCAGCAACGACCTCGTGCAGCCCGGCCCGGGTGAGGCCGTGCGCGACGGCGACACGATCGTCGTGCGCACCTCGAAGGCCTACACGGTCAGCGTCGACGGGCAGACGCGCACCCTGTGGACCACGGCCTCCTCAGCGGACAGCATCCTCGCCGACGCTGCGCCGCTCGGCTCGGCTGTCTCGCTCGCGGCGGACCGCTCCTCGTCCCGCGATGAGCTGACCCCGCTCGTCTCGCGCGCCCGCAACGTCTCGGTCACGGTGGACGGCTCGACCCGCGAAGTCGCCGCACGTCCCGGCCAGGACGCGCGCGCCATTCTCGAGGCCGCCGGAGTCTCCGTGCACCCCCTCGACCGCGTGACCGTCTCCAACGGCCCCACCGGCGAACTCACGATCAACGTGAGTCGCGTGACCCGCGGCGAAGCCACCGAAACCGTTGAAATCCCCTTCAGCGAGACGACGACGACCAGCGCCGACCTGTTCGTGGGCGAGTACCAGGTGACCACTGCCGGCGTCAATGGTGCGACGACGTGGACCGTGTGGCAGGAAAAGAATGGCGACGAGGTCCTGACCTCCGTGCCGATCACCGAGCATTCGACCTCGCAGCCTGTCACCCAGGTGCGCAGTGAAGGAACGAAGGAAGCGACCCCGGCCGCCCTCGTTGCCGCAGGCATTGATCCCAAGGCCACCCTTGAGGAGAAGACCGAGGCGGACGGCACCACCTCCGTGCGCTATCGCGCGAAGCTCGGAACGATCTCCACGAAGGAAGAGATCGCCGCGATCGCTGCCGACACGAAGAACGCGGACTCGGCCACTGCCGCCGCTGCTGCGGCTGCTGCCGCCGCGGCGGGTGCTGTGCCGACAACCTACTCGGGCGAGGATCCACGTTCGCTGGCCAAGCCTCTCGTCGCAGCCCAGGGCTGGGGCGACAGCGAGTACCAGTGCCTGGTCCTCCTGTGGAACCGTGAGTCGCAGTGGAATCCCTACGCCGAGAACACGTCGTCGGGCGCCTACGGTATTCCGCAGGCCCTGCCCGGTTCCAAGATGGCGTCGGTCGGCGCTGACTGGCGCACCAACCCGATCACTCAGATCAACTGGGGCATCGGCTACATCAAGGGCCGCTACGGCACGCCGTGCTCGGCGTGGGCGCACTCGAACACGGTGGGCTGGTACTAAGTCTGAGAGCTAGTGAGGGCCGGGCCTGACAACTTTTGTTGTCGGGCCCGGCCCTTTGTGTCGGAGGTGCGTCGGTGTGGTGGTGTGTCGGTGTGGTGGTGTGTCGGTGCGCTCCCACCGCAATTTCGCACGTAATTCCCTATCAGCTGTTTCAAGATTTGAAATCGCATCGTTGGAATCATGCGGTTTTGAGCCGTGGCTAGAAACTGAACAGTTTAAATTACGTGCGAGATTGTTGGGGAAGGTGAGATTCTGGCTCGCCGTCGGTTTGCGGATAGGTTATGAAGACGTGGATAGGTTATGAAGATGCGGATAGGTTGTGACGATACGGATAGGAAAATAACCTATCCGCATGTCGATAACCTATCCGGATACGGCTAACCTATCCGCGTAGATGCGGCAGTTGCGCGCGAAGAGACATCCCTTGTCACCCATTGACCCTTACTGTACAATCAGGCACATTAGGTTACTCAATACTTATCCCGTTGGTGTCAGTGAGGTTGTCGTGGGTTTGATGGGCGCGATTAAAACTGGTGGGGCTGTTATCGGTGCCATCGCATGCTTTGCAGGTGGGGCGAACATTGGGCCGATGCTTGGTCTGGGTGCGTCGCAGGAGGAGCCAGCCCCTGTCGTCACGGTAGATACGACCGTTGTAAAAAACTCTTTTGCCGACATTGGTGAACTCGCCACAGAGTCCTACAACTTCACCCAGGTGGGGAAATACTCTGAGGAGGGAACCAAGGTGTTCGGCATGGAAGTGCCGGGCACAGGCTCCCATTACCTCATCACGTATTCGGGAGAGGTCAAGGCTGGAGTGGCCGACGTGAGCCAGATTCAGGTCGAGGTTGACGAGGCAGGTCATGTTGTGACGGTGACCGTACCTGCCGTCGAAATTCTCTCCGCGTCCATTGACCCTGCCTCGGTCGAGACCTACGACCAGTCTTTCTCCCCCGTTAACCAGATTGAGGTTGGAGAGGTTACCTCCTTTTTGGCTGATCGAGAGGCTGCCGCGAAAGACGAGGCTGTCTCCAAGGGCCTGCTGGACAAGGCGCAGGGGCGTGTGGAAGACGTCGTGAAGAAGCAGGTCAACGCCGTTCTGGGTGAGCAGGCCAGCAAGTACGAGGTGCGTGTCGTCCTGCCGCCCGCCCCCGCTCAGTGACGCTCCGAGCCTCGCAGGGCACCTAGCCTGAGCATCGCGCTGCGGCCCGCATCGTGCCTGTCCTTGCTGTCAGGGGTTTGATGGGCGAAGGGCTGGCCTTCGGGGCGCGCACATGCGGATAGGTTGTGAAGATATGGATAGGTAATGAGCATCCGGATAGCTTATTAACCTATCCGGATAGCTTATTAACCTATCCGGATGCGGCTAACCTATCCGGATGCGGCTAACCTATCGGGATGCGGCTAACCTATCGGGATGCGGCTAACCTATCCGGATGCCTGGAACCTATCCGCGTAGAGCGATTGTCATCGCCCGTCGCGCGGGTTCATGAGGCCTCCCTGTGCCGTGCTGCCGCAATTTCGCATGCAATTCCCCGTCGAGTATTTCATGATCTGAACTTCAGGCGTTGGAATCATGCGGTTTTAAGCCATACCTAAAATCTGACCAGATTAAATTACATGCAACATTGTTGGGTAAGGTGAAATCTGGGCACGCGTCAGTGATGCTCTAAGCCTCTCAAGGGCTGATGCTCTCAAGGGGCTGATGCTCTCAAGGGGCAGATGCTCTCAAGGGCTGATGCTCTCAAGGGGCTGATCATCTCAGGGAGCTGAACCTCACCGGGCGGACATCGTGCCATACGCGGGCCGCGCCTCACAGGGCACCTAGCCTCGGCCTCGTCCATTCCGTGCACTAGACTTGCCAGCGTGAGCCGATCCTCCAGCCCCCGTAACCAGCGCGATGCGCGCCGCCGCCTCGACCCGACCCTGCCCGAGGGTGCCGTCCCCTCTGAGACGGGCCTCCTCGGTCCCCTCGAAGTGAAGGCCATCTCCGAGGCGCTCGGTATTCGCCCCACGAAGGTGCTGGGCCAGAACTTCGTGCACGACGCTGGCACGGTACGCAAGATCGTCGCAGCCGGCGGCGTCGAAGAAGGTGACGAGGTCGTCGAGGTCGGCCCTGGCCTCGGCTCCCTGACGCTTGCACTCCTGGAAGTGGGCGCGCGCGTGCGTGCCGTCGAAATCGACCCGCCCCTGGCTGCCGCCCTACCCGAGACTGTGCGCGCCCGCATGAGGGAGGCCGCCGAACGCTTCCACGTCGTGACCATGGATGCCACGGAGATCAGCGGCGTCGATGACTTCGGCGTGGACTGGCCCGCCCCCACGAAGCTTGTCGCGAACCTGCCGTACAACGTGGCTGTGCCGGTTCTGCTCAACATGCTCGAGGCCTTCCCCTCCATCCAGGTCGTCGTCGTCATGGTCCAGGCCGAGGTCGCGGACCGCCTGGCTGCCGGCCCCGGATCGCGCACCTACGGCGTGCCCTCGGTGAAGGCCTCCTGGTATGGCTCGGTTGAGCGCGCGGGGACGATTGGTCGCTCGGTGTTTTGGCCGGTGCCCGGCGTGGATAGTGCCCTCGTGCGCCTGACGCGCCTGGAGACCCCGCGCGGGGACGACGAGCTGCGCCGCGCGACCTTCGAGGTCACCGACGTGGCCTTCGGGCAGCGCCGCAAGACCCTGCGTGCGGCCCTGAAGAACTGGGCGGGCGGCCCCGAGGCCTCCGAGGCCCTCCTGTCGGCCGCCGGCATTGACCCGACGCGCCGCGGCGAGACCCTCTCGATTGACGAGTTCGTCGAACTGGGACGCGCCGTCATCGAGGCTCGCGCCAACGGCACCCTCGAGGCGTCGACCGCGGCCCGCTGACGGCGGCTGGGAAGACAATCGGCAGGAAGAAGGAACGCCATGCGTGAAGTGCGCGCCAGTGCGCCTGGAAAAGTCAACCTGACCCTGCGCGTCGGCGCGCCCACGCCCGACGGCTACCACCCCCTGGTCACGGTTTTCGAGGCCCTGAACCTGCGCGAGACCGTCACCGTGCGCACCTCGAAGACGCCGGGCGTGCGCGTCGAGACGACCGCGTACCTGCCAGACGGGAGCATCGACGAGGCCACGACCCGCGCGATGGCTGACCTCGACCCGCAGACCCACCTGGCCGTGCGCGCCGCGCGCGTCCTTCAGCGCCTCGCTGCCGCTGGCCCCTGGGCGTCCACCGCCGCGGGCCTGAGCATTCGCGTCGACAAGCGCGTCCCCGTCGCCGGTGGCATGGCCGGCGGATCGGCTGACGCGGCCGCCGCCCTCGTTGCCTGCAATGAGCTGTGGGAGCTGGGCCTGGGCGCCGAGCAACTCGAGGCGATCGGCCGCTCGCTGGGCGCCGACGTGCCCGCCTGCCTAGCGGGCGGCATCGCGCTGGGAACCGGGCGCGGTGACCACATGAGCGTCCTGCGCGACGGGGACGAGGCCGGGGCTGGGCACCACTGGGTCATGCTCCTGGCCCACGAAGGCCTGTCCACCCCCGAGGTGTTCCGCGAGTTCGACCGAGTCGACGCAGAGCATGCGCCCGCCCTCGCCGAACCCACGCCCGAGGAGGTTGCCGCCCTGTGCGCAGGACCCGAGGAACTGCGCCACTGCCTCGTCAATGACCTGCAGGCACCCGCCCTGCGCCTGCGCCCCGAACTGGCCGACACGATCGCCGCCGCGAAGGGTGCGGGAGCCCTGGCCGTCACCCTGTCCGGGTCCGGCCCGACCGTCGCCGCCCTCGCGCGCGACGCCGAGCATGCCCAAGCCCTCGCTGCCACCCTCAGCGACGCGCCCACGGTTGCGCGCGCGATCCCCACCCACGGGCCCGTGTGCGGTGCCCGCATTGAATCGACGGAGGCCATCTGATGGCGCACCTGCTCGGAACTCAGAACGTCGGCGCCCTCGCGGGCTCCCGCAAGCTCCTCGAAGGGGTCACGGTCGGCCTCGACGACGGCAGTCGCGTCGGCATCCTCGGCCCCAACGGCGCCGGAAAGTCCACGCTCCTGCGCATCGTCGCCGGCACGCAGGAGCCCGACGGGGGAGTGGTGACCCGACGCGACGGCGTGCGCGTCGCCGTCCTTACCCAGGCGGACACCCTCAACCCCGAGGACACCGTCATCGAGGCCGTTCACCCCGGCATGGAGGAGTACGAGTGGGCCTCCGACCCGGATGTGCGCGACATCCACGCCGGCCTCCTCGCCGACATCAACCCCGCGGCCCTCGTCGGCACCCTGTCGGGCGGTCAGCGCCGCCGCGTCGCGCTCGCCCGAGTCCTCGCGGCCCCCGCCGACATCGTGTGCCTGGACGAGCCCACGAACCACCTCGACGTCGAGGGCGTGGCCTGGCTGGCCGCGCACCTGAACGCCCGCTTCGCCCGCCCCGGCGCGTCCGGCGCGCTCCTGGCCGTCACCCACGACCGCTGGTTCCTCGACGCCGTGTGCGAGCACATCTGGGAGGTCGTCCCCGGCGTCGACCCGGGCGGTGACCGTCCGCAGATCGCCGGGCATGTCGAAATCTACGACGGCTCCTACGCCGCGTACACGCTGGCCCGCGCCGAGCGCGTGCGCCAGGCTGACGTGGCCGCCGCTAAGCGCGCCAACCTGCTCACCAAGGAGCTCGCGTGGCTGCGCCGCGGGGCACCCGCCCGCACCTCCAAGCCGAAGTTCCACATCGCCGCCGCCGAGGCCCTCATCGCCGACGTGCCGCCCCCGCGCGACACCGTCGAGCTGGTCAAGATGGCGACCGCGCGTCTGGGCAAGGATGTCATCGATCTCGAGGACGTCTCCGTGTCCTTCACGCGCCCCGATGGGTCGCGCCTGGACATCCTTGAGGGCGTCACCTGGCGCCTGGCTCCCGCCGAGCGAGTCGGCATCGTTGGCGTCAACGGCGCCGGCAAGACGACGATTCTGAACCTGCTGCGCGGCGACCTCGAGCCCACCTCGGGGCGCGTCAAGCGCGGCAAGACCGTCCAGGTCGCCACCCTCTCCCAGGACACGCACGAGCTTGACGCCCTGGCTGACATGCGCGTCGTCGAGGCCGTCGCCGACGTCGCCCAGACCGTCATCGTGGACGGCAAGGAGGTCAGCGCCTCCCAGATGACGGAGCGCATGGGCTTCACGCGCGCCCGCGCCTACACGCGCATCAGCGAGATCTCGGGCGGCGAGCGCCGACGCCTCCAGCTCATGCGCCTGCTCATGAGCCAGCCGAACGTGCTGCTCCTCGACGAGCCCACGAACGACCTCGACACCGACACCCTGGCGTCCATGGAGGATCTGCTCGACACCTTTCCGGGCACCCTCGTCGTTGTCTCCCACGACCGCTACCTCCTCGAGCGCGTCACCGACCACCAGGTCGCCCTCCTCGGCGACGGCCAGATCCGCGCGCTGCCCGGCGGTGTCGAGCAGTACCTGCAGATGCGCGCGTCCGGCGACTTCGGGGCGTTTGGGGCCTCCGCTCGCGCCGACGAGGCCGGCTCCGCCTCCCGCTCCACCGCACCCTCCGCGGACGCCTCATCGGGAGAGGAGAGTGCGGGGCAGGGGAGCGCTCGCGGCGGCGTGAGTGACGCTGCGGCGCGGCGCGCGGCCAAGAAGGAAGTAGCTCGCATCGAACGTAAGCTGGAGCGCCTGCGCGCCGAGGCCTCGAGCCTGGAGGCGAAGCTGGAGAAGCTGTCGATCCAGGTGGCCTCGGACCCCTCGGCGGTGTCTGAGCTGACGAAGGTCTCGGCGGCCCACCAGGACGTCCTGTCGGAGATGGACGAGCTGGAGGAGGCCTGGCTCGAGGCGGCGGACTTGCTCGAGTGAGTGGTGCTGTGATTAACTACAACGTTCGACTGAACAAGTGGTTGAACGAGTGGTGTTAGCCGCTCTCTCTCCGATGAAGGAGGAGCGTGTTATGAGTGGACCTGGCTTCGGACTTGTTATCGGTGCACAAACGAAGGCTGCTGGTTATGTGGTCGACTTCGAGAGTAAGCTCGTGGACGTAGCAGACATGCTTGAGTCCTGCATTCTCGATGACGTTGCGCGAGTGAATGGGCCCTATGTATCGGTTCTAAGTGATGCCCTACAACGGTGGGGTGAGGGCGCAAACGCACATCAGGCCGACCTAGAGCGCTATACGCAGGCACTGATCTCAGTTGATGAAGCACTTGTGGCAGCGGAGGAAGATGCGAGCGGGAATCTGAACGACATCGCGCTGAGCTTCAGGAGTGCATCATGAGTGGGAATGACCTTGTCTTCAATGAGACTGCTGTCAATTACATCATGGACGATGTCGAGCGTGCGGCGTTGAAACTGCGGGAAGGGGGCACCGAGATGTCGGACCTCGTGGAGCATGAGCTTATCGAATGGACGGATAGCTCCGAGGCGCGGCAGGCGCAAATGGAATGCGGGCAACGTATGGATGCTCGAGTGGAAGACATGGCCGCTGCCTTGGATTCCCTGAAGCAGGCATTCGAAGAAATCCGTCAGGCCGGCATTGACGCCGAAACCCGTGCATTCGCTGCCGTTGATTAGGGTGAAGTGGCATGGGAAGTCATGATTTTGAAGTCGATCTTGAGGCGTTGGGTACTGCCGTATCGGAATTGAGCGACCTGCAGGAACGCAATAGAACGTATGACGTCGCGGACTATACGCCCAACTCTGGGATGGTTGGCGATCCCGTCGTAGCTGGAGCGCTGGAGAGCTTTAATACGAAGTGGGATCAGGGACTCAATGGGATGCTCCGAGACATTTCTGAGGCCTCCGGACGATTAGGTAGAGTTGCGGGGATCTATTCGGATTACATGGACGCGTGTGAGGAAGCGATGACGCGAGCCCGCGATGCGGCAGCTGGTATCTCGATCCAACAACTGGTGTTGGGAGGCTGACATGAGCGTGAGACACACGGGGGCTCCCGTGTTCGAGATCGAGGGCGATCCCGGCTCCATTCGAGGACGTGTTGCGGTGATGCGTGATCGCGCATCCGACTGTGAGAGCATCGCGTGGTCACTCCAGGAGATTTCAGTATCCGGCTGGAGTGGGCGTGCAGCTGATCGTTTTCATGAACACTTCAAGCTACAGCCGGAAAAATGGTGGTGCGCCTCAGCGACTTTCGGTCGGGCGGCTGATGCGTGGGAGAACTACGCCTCGACGCTCGAGCAAGCACAGGCACGCGCTGCGGAGGCGAAGATTTCATACGAGGCAGGCGTTGCTTCCGTGGAAGCGGCACTTGCCGAGCAGCAATGGGCATCAGCGCATCCGAAGGTGGGCATCTTCGGAATGCCCGTTTATGACCTGTCATACCATCCTGAGCGTGACACGCGTCCTGGCGAGGCAATCAAAACGCAAGCTATTGCGGACTTCGAAGCCGCTGTGAGTGACGCTGATGCCGCTGGCGAGGAACTCGCGAACACGCTGTATGAACAGGCGAACCGTTCTCCCGATCCGTCGTGGGCCCCCGTTCATTTTGCGAAACGTACGATAGCGGGCATCTTTGATGGCGTTTGGAGCCTCTTATCCATGCAGTATGGCATGGCTCTTGAAGGCATGTGGGACTATGGGCGGTACATGCTGGGGTGGATCACCTGGGATGAACTGCAAGCGAAGCACAAGCAAAATACAATCTCGGCTGAGGACTTGTTTGCGCTACGTGACGCGATCATGGCAGACCCCGCAGGCTTCGCGAAGAAAATGTGGGACGCGCTGATCAACGTTGATGGCTGGAAAGACGATCCCGGTGCTGCACTCGGTGAACTTGTACCGGCTGCAGTTCTTGCTGCGCTCACCGCTGGCGGTGGAAATGCGGCTCGGGCTGCTGCAGTGCTTGAATCCCTCCCTCTCATTGGTGAAGGCATGATGCTGCGGGATATGGGAATGGGGTTAGGGACTCTTGCTCTGAAGGGTGCTGGCCGTCTTGGCCTTGGTGCGGATGGGGTCGTGGGGAGATTGTCTTCGCATCTGGATGATTACCTGCGTACGCACGGGATGGAAGATCTCGCCAACGAATGGAAAGAAAAACGACTACGTGTCCTTCCTCGAAGTGCGGACGATCTCATGGAGAGAATTCCTTTGACTGACAAACAAGCGGGTGGTGGCGAACCGCCTACTGAAGGCTTGGTAGACGGAGTGAAAGGTGGAGACCTTGCAAAACAGCGTGAAGTGGTATTGGGTGTAAAGCCTGATGGGTCTTCGTATACATACGACGAGTGGAAGGCGGAAAATGGAGAATTCGCGGTAAATAAGCATGGGAAGAAAGAATGGGTAGATCATTGGCCTCCGAATGACGGTTACGAGGGTGAGCCGACAGTCTATTCCTCGGTTGCTGAATATGTGGAGGATTTTGGTAAAGATGTTGACCGTATCGGACATCCAAGCGGAAGTTATTTGGGAGCGATAAAAGATGGGGTTCCGGCTTCTTTTGAAGAGCGATCGCTTCGTCCAACATCTGTCAATGACTACTACTATCAGTATGAGTTCACTGAGGCTCCTCTGCCCGAGGGCTGGACAATCAAGTCAGGAAAGGCTGCCGCGTGGAACCAGCAGCCAGGTGGAGCTGCGCAGTTGCAGGTTATGAAGAGCGATGGTGAACCTGCGAGTGTTCAGGAACTTCTTGCAAACGGCATTCTTAAGGGGAAGGATAAACCCGTTGGAATTCATGGATGAATATGCATCAGTAATGAATCGATATGTGAAGATTGAAGTTCGCAATAGATTCAATGAGGAGGGTGCTGATCTGTCTCTCAACTTTGGGGGTGGCGATGGGTGGCTACTATGGCTGGAGGACGGCCGGTACTGCTTCGATGAGAAAGAACGGGGGAAAGTTAGGAGAGGCGGACTATTTAATTCACAGTCAATTGAGCTGACACAAATTGTTATGGTGAATTGCACAGTGTCCTATTTGCGACATGCGCTGGGTTTTTCAAGCTTGTCTGTTCCTAGTGCAATTGACGAGCTGCCGGTGGGGTGGTCAGTCTATAAGACTGCATCTGCTTGTTATGAGAGTATGACAGGTCCGACCGGCGAGTTGCTTGAATTTGTGACTTGGAATCCCGCTCATTGTGTCCCGCTCGCGTGGCTCTATGGTGTCTCCCCGTCTGAACTGCTGCACGCATACATGCTTCCCGATGGTGGGCCGCTGCTTCGTCGGTGGCTGGGGAGGCCCTATGTTCGATGAGCGTCTCATGTGGATGAGCATTGCTGAAGCACGTAAGTAAATTAGCTTGCGCAAGTGAATGGAGTAGAAAGGAATAGAAAGATGGACGCCAGTCAGATCCCTGATGTTCACTCGCCGAACTTCCCCAATTCGGGAGTCTTGAAATGGGTGCCGGACGGGTCGACAGTGCTCGCCCGAATGGATAGAAGCACAGTGAAGACCTATACGAGTTTTCTCGCCTATACGAAGACATTTGGCCCCTACGTCGATAGACTCGGACTCCCGTACGGAAAGTATTTCTGGCAGCTGCCAGAAAATGGAAGTCCCTTTTCGCTGGAAGAGCGATCCCTCGATATTCTTGCGGTGAATGACCCATACTATCAATATCAGATTGTGAAGTTGCCGATCGGTTTCTCTATCCGAACAGGAATTAATGTCCCGCAGTTCTCGATGCCGGGGGGAGCGCGGCAGGTGCAATTCATGCTTGGCGACTATCCGCTGACGGCGAGCGAATGTCTGCAACTTGGAATTCTCGAAGCAAAAGGAAATAACTAATGTCCGTCACAGAAGATCTCATTAACTTTGCGCGTGAAAGTGGTGCGCTTTCGTCTGTCTACAACGGCGATGGGGTGGCCATTACATGGGATTCGGGACGAAGCTGGCAGCACATTTGGGATACGAAGAATTCGCGTCGCCCTCAAGCGTTCTACGGTGAGAGCGAGTATTTGGAGCCACGCGTCCCGACCATGATTAGCGACTATGGCGAGATCATGCTGAAATGGGCGATCATGCGTATCGGTGAAAAGGCGCGGTGGCGTCGCCGGTGGCCGCGAATCGGTGTCCCCTTGGCGCTTGAAAGTGTTTCGCCTCAGTGGGGTTTCGAACAGCTCACCCCTATCACTGGTCGCCTAACCTTGGATGGTGCATATATTCCGATGGAGATGCGCACAATTTTCCCTGTGCATCCGGAGCTCAATCAACTCTCACAGGTGATGCAAATAGATTTCGATGAACTCCTCGCTGGATATATGGATCCATCAGGGGGTGCTCTCCTGCGTCAGTGGGTCTCCTGACGCCCTTCGTGTCGGCTCGGCTGAAGGGGCTGGCCTTTCGCGCGGAGCTATGGCCGCCATGAAGGCGTGATCTTTCAGGATGTTGATGGCTACGCTAGTCGGCTCTCGTGGGTCCATGACCTGACCCCGCCGCAGTTACTCGACGCCTATGCGAGTGAAGATGGTGGCGTGCTTCGTCATTGGGTAACCCATGAGGAGCGTAGGGATGCTAACCGGTATTGGGCGGAGTGGCGGAAGTCCGCTCTTCGGCTTGAAAGCTGATGGGGTTTCTGTGGTGGTTGTGGACTTCCTCAGTTGACGCCTCGCGCTGGTAGTAATCGCCACAAGCGCAGCAACGGCCGAGGCCTCGTCGCCTCGTCCTCAATCTCTGCCACGCTATCGGAATCTCATATTTATAATTACAGTGCAAATATTGACTGTCGGTCTAATCTGCAGTATTCCACGGTTCTTGACTGGGGAAATTTCCGAGCAACTCTTTGACAGTGGTCAGATTCCGCTACTATGTGCCCGTGTTCCTTCCAACAAGTGGAACCTAGGAGCGAAGCGGCGCTTCGAGCGTCCTTCAGGGCATGAAAAGAGGCTTGAGAGTCAGATGAAACGCGGACCATTTATTGCCGGTGCAGGCCTGCTCGGCGTCATCGCGCTGGTGCCCGCACTGGTTCCCAGTGCGGTTGCGGCCGACGACCAGTACGGCGCGAGCGTCCCCTACACGCGATACGAGGCCGAGGAGGCGAGCCGATCCGACGGGACGACGCTCGAACGCTCCGACGACCTCGAATCGACGGCTATCGAGGCCTCGGGCCAGTCCTACGTGGCCCTGAAGGACCAGGACTCCTCTCTGGATTTCACCGCGACGTCCGCAGCCAACGCCCTCGACCTGCGCTTCACCCTGCCCGATCACAAGTCAGGTCAGGTGCAGGTCTACATTAATAACGATCTCGCTGCGACCCTCACCCTGTCCTCGGAAACCGCCTGGCAGTACGTCTACAAAGAGAGCGTCTACGACGAGCCGACCCTGGCCCCTGGTACTGCACACAAGCGTTTCCGTTTCGACGAGGTGCACACGCTGCTTAACGGTCAGATCCAACAGGGTGACCATGTGCGCATCGTCAAGGTTGATAAGAACGATACTGAGTATGGCATCGACTTTATCGAGCTCGAGCAGGCCGCACCGGCCATCGAGCGCCCCGAAGGTGCCGTGAGCATCGCCGACTACAACAGTGCAAAACCCGGCGATGGCGTTGCTGACGACGCAGCTCTCGCCGCGGCCATGGACGCGGCTGCGAACACCGCGTCCAAGACCGTCTATATTCCCGCCGGGACCTGGGAGTTCTCCCGCAAGATTGGCATTAATCACCCCGGTCTGACCTTCCAGGGTGCGGGCCTGTGGTACACCAACATCTTCTTCACCTCCGATCAGAGGGAGGGTGGCGGCATCGTCTTCAATCCCGGTGCGAGCAATGAGACGCTGACCGACTTCGCCTTGTCCTCGAACCTGAAGTCTCGCTTTGGCGAGGATGCTCAGTACAAGGGCTTCGCCGGTGCGGCCGGTGAGAACACCCGCGTCGCCAACGTGTGGGTCGAGCACTTTGAGTGCGGCTTCTGGATGGGCGACTATCGTGAGCACAAGTTCATGACCTACACCGACGGGATGGTCATCGAGAACTCCCGCATCCGCAACAACTTCGCCGACGGCGTCAACTTCGTGCAGGGCACCAAGAACTCCACCGTCCGCAACTCTTCCGTGCGCGGTAATGGCGACGATAGCCTCGCCTCCTGGGCGAGCAACGATCTGCGTTCACAAAGCAATTCCGAAGCTTCGAAGTTCAACTCGTTCATCGGCAACACCATCGAGCTGGGATGGCGAGCAGGCGGTATCGGACTGTTCGGTGGCGAGGGGCACGTCGTCAAGGACAACCTCATTGTCAATAACTTCTCCGGAGCGGGCATCCGTATCAGCACCGTCTTCGAAGGCCGCAACTTCACGTACAACCACGCGGGCATGACGATCACCCATAACAAGCTCGTCCGCACGGGTACGACCGATGACTTCTATGGCAAGAAGCGGGGCGCGATCGACTTTGAGGAAAACCTGGAAGTGGGACAGGTGCTCAACGTCTCCGTGACGGATAATCTCATCGTGCGCCCCTACGTCGAAGAGATCAGCGCGAACTTCGATCTCGATTCTGAGACTCTGAGGAAGCGTGGCATCACGCTGCGCGACAACAAGCGTGACGACGAGGCCATGGACACCGCGCAGGCGAAGGTTGTTAACTACGTGCTCGTGGGCGACCAGGTTGTGCGCACCGTTCCCGAGTCTGAGAACTACAGCCTCTACTGGTACCAGCGCGACGAGCGCGGCAATGACGGCACGATCAACCGCTACTGGGTGTCCAAGGCGGATGGCCTGACCATCACCCCCGACATGGAGTACTCCGTGGAGGGTGGCAAGCGGGTCTACAACGTGACGCTCGGCGACCTGCCCGAGTACCTGCCCGTCTCGACGACTGATTTTACCGGTTCCTACAACTATGTTGCGGACCTGGAGCGCTCGCAGCCGGCCGACGATGGCACCACGATTGTGGTCCGTTTCTGGTCTGCGAAGTGATCGTTTCCTGATCAGCGGCTCTGTGTTGGATTCGCCCGCGCTGCCTTATGGTGGCGCGGGCGTTTCCTTGCCCTGACGTGCATCGGGGTAGGTGTGCCATACCGGTGCAGCGCAGGCTCACCTACCCGAATTACGCAAAGGAAATGCCGCATTTATTTGCGTAATTAGTGACGGTGTGAATGCGAAAATAGCCCCGTCATGCCCCAGGAGCATCGTTGGAATTGCAACGAAAACTCGCCTCGTTTGGGAAGTGTTGCGAAAAGGCGTATCACTGGTGTCAACAGCGCGGCCAACCTGGTCGCGACCGGCTACATTCAGGCCCCACGGGGCCACGTTGAAAAGGACACTCTCATGGCAGATATGCCCCGCATCCTCGACTGCTCCGTCACCTCCTGCTCCTACAACAAGGAGAAGAACTGCGGAGCCGCCGCTATCACCGTCGGCTACTCGACCTCCTGCACGACCTTCATCCCGCTGACCGTCAAGGGCGGCCTCGGCAAGTCCGAGACCTTCGTTGGCGCCTGCCAGAAGGCCGACTGCGTCCACAACTCCGCACTCGAGTGCACCGCCGCCGCCATCTCGGTCGGCGCGGGCACCGCTGACTGCCTCTCCTTCGAGGCGCGCTGAGTCTCACTCATCGGCGAGGCCGTGGCAGGGATGACCCGCCACGGCCTCGTCGTATGGAGATGACGATAAGCTCAGCGTCCCTCGCCCGACCGCACCCGCAGCGTGGGGTGGGGGCGCAGGCCGCGCTGGCCGTTCCAAATGAGGTTGACGACGTGGGCGGCGACCTCGTCCTTCTTCATGCGCCGGTCATCGAGCCACCACTGGCCGACCTGCGCGATGAGGCCGACGAGCATCTGCGCGTACAGCGGGGACCAGGTCGTATCGAAATCCGAGCGCTTGAACTGCTCGGCGATGATGTGCTCGACGCTGGTCGCCACGTCGCCCATGACGGAGGAGAAAGAACCCGCCGTGCGATCCGACGGGGCGTCGCGCACGAGGACGCGGAAGCCGTCCGTGTTGCGCTCGATGTAGTCGAGCAGTCCCAGGGTCGCGTTTTCCAGGATGAGGCGCGGGCGCTGGGAGGACTCCAGGGACGTCTGTAGGGAAGAAATGAGCGCCTGCACCTCGCGGTCGACGATGACCGCGTACAGGCCTTCCTTGCCTCCGAAGTGCTCGTAGACGACGGGCTTGGAGACCTTCGCTCTGGCGGCGATCTCCTCGACGCTGGTCGCGCCGAAGCCCTTTTCGGCAAACAGAGAGCGCCCCACAGTCACCAGCTGCTCGCGGCGTGCGAAGCCGCTCATTCGTGTCCTCTTCTCAGCCATGACCCCAGTATCACACGAGGCCTGGGCTGGGCCGCGCGTAGACCACGGCGCGGGCGCGCGGCCGCGTTTGAAAGCGCACGCGGGGTGCAGGTATCATCACAGTGGACGCATTCCGCCTTGGTGTAACGGCAGCACAGAGGTTTTTGGTGCCTTTAGTCTAGGTTCGAATCCTAGGGGCGGAGCGACCGGTCCCGATGGGACCGCAGACCCCGAGGAGGAACATGTCTCGCCCCGCCGCCGTCATCGTCCTGGCCGCAGGTCAGGGAACGCGCATGAAATCCGCTCTCCCCAAGGTCGTTCACTCCCTGTCTGGCCTGTCCATGATCGGACATGCCCTGCGCGCCGCCCATGGCCTTGACCCCCAGTACCTGGTTGCCGTGGTGCGCCACCAGCGCGACGTCGTCGCCGCCGAAATCGAGCGCGTCCTGCCCAGCGCCATCATCGCGGACCAGGACGAGATCCCCGGCACCGGCCGCGCCGTCCAGTGCGGCCTGGAAGCACTCGATCAGGCCGTCGAGCCGGTCTCCGGCACCATCGTCGTCACCTACGGCGACGTCCCCCTCCTCTCCACCCACACCCTGGCCGAGCTGGTCGCCACCCACGAGGCCGCGGGCCATGCCGTCACCGTCCTGACCTCGCGCGTCGAGGATCCCACCGGATACGGCCGCATCATCCGCGACGCCTCCGGTACCGTCACCGCCATTGTTGAGCAGCGTGACGCCACGCCTGAGCAGGCCGCGATCAACGAGATCAACGCGGGCATCTACGCCTTCGACGCCGATTTCCTGCGCGCCTCCCTGGCCTCGCTGGGCACCGACAACGATCAGGGCGAGGTCTACCTGACCGACGTCCTCGCGGCAGCCGCCCCCGCCGGACGCACCGCGGGTGCCCTCGAGCTAACCGACCACTGGCAGAGCGCGGGCGCCAACGACCGCGTTCAGCTGGCCGAGCTTGGTGCCGAGATGAACCGTCGCATCTGCGAGGCGCACATGCGCGCCGGCGTGACGATCGTCGACCCGGCCTCCACCTGGATCGACGTCGACGTGCGCGTCGGCGCGGACACCACCATCTACCCCGGCACCTGTCTGCGGGGGACAACCGTCGTTGGGGCCGACTGTGAAATCGGTCCTAGCGCCACGCTGATTGATGCGGAAATCGGGGACCGCAGTGTGGTTCCCACCGCGTGGATCGGCCAGGGCTGCGTCGCAGCCGATACGATGGTTGCGCCATATAGCACCATCGGCACATTGATCGCGGCGCCCCGCGCCTGATCCAACACAAGGAGAGACAACCGCATGAGCGGACTGGTGACCACCGGAGAGAAGAACCTCGTCCTCGTTTCTGGGCGAGCTCACATGGACCTGGCTCACGCCGTGGGCGAGGAAATCGGATGTGGGGTCTCGCCGGTGACGGCCTACGACTTCGCCTCCGGCGAGATTTACGTGCGCTTCAACGAGTCCGTTCGTGGCGCCGACGTGTTCGTCTTGCAGTCCATCGCGGGCGACATCAACAAGTGGCTGATGGAGCAGCTCATCATGATCGATGCTGCCAAGCGTGCCTCCGCCAAGCGCATCACCGTCGTCGCTCCCTTCTACCCTTACTCGCGTCAGGACAAGAAGCACCAGGGCCGCGAGCCTATCTCCGCTCGCCTCATGGCTGACCTGTACCGCGCTGCCGGCGCCGACCGTATCATGAGCGTCGACCTGCATGCCTCGCAGGAGCAGGGCTTCTTCGACGGCCCGGTCGACCACCTCTTCGCCATGCCGGTCCTCGTGGACTACGTGCGCGGCCGCGTCGACCTGTCCAACACCGCTGTCGTCTCCCCGGACGCGGGCCGCATCCGCGTCGCCGAGAAGTGGTCGAAGAAGCTGGGTGGCACGCCCCTGGCCTTCGTCCACAAGACCCGCGATACCACGCGCCCGAACGTCGCCGTCGCGAACCGCGTCGTTGGCGACGTTGCTGGCAAGGAATGCGTCCTCGTGGACGACATGATCGACACCGCCGGCACGATCACCGAGGCCATCAAGGTCCTCATGGACGCCGGCGCGAAGAAGGTCATCGTCGTGGCCACGCACGGTATCCTCTCTGACCCGGCGGCCCGTCGCCTCTCCGAGTCCGGCGCCGCCGAGGTTGTCGTCACCGACACCCTGCCGATCCCCGCTGAGAAGCGTTTTGATCAGCTCACCGTCCTCTCCATCGCGCCGCTCCTGGCTCGCGCGATCCGCGAGGTCTTCGAAGACGGTTCGGTCACATCGCTCTTTAACTGAGCGGCTCCCGCTTCACATCCGCCCTCGTCGTGAGGTAACCTATTGGGGTTGCTCCGGCGAGGGCGGATCCGTATCCGCCGTTATCGACAGGGCTTGAATTGAAATGCCTCGCGTTTCCTTCACTCTGCCGACACCGACGCCGGACCTGAGAAACGAAGGAAAGACACATGAGCGACAACCCCGTCCTGCTTGCCGAAGAGCGTTCCGAGTTTGGTAAGGGTGCTGCCCGCCGCGCCCGCCGCGCTGGCAAGGTCCCCACGGTCCTCTACGGCCACGGCGCCGAGCCCCGTCACCTGGACGTTCCCGCCCACGACCTCTTCCTCATCGTCCGCGGCTCCAAGAACGCCCTCGTTGAGCTGAAGATCGACGGCAAGACCCAGCTGGCCCTCGTCAAGGACGTTCAGGTTCACCCCGTGCGCCGCGACATCCTGCACGCCGACTTCCTGGCCGTCAAGGCCGGCGAGAAGGTCGACGTCGAGGTCCCCGTCGTCGTTGTTGGCGAGCCCACCCCCGGCACCGTCCACTCGCTCGACGAGTTCACCATCCTGGTGAAAGCCCCCGCCACCTCCATCCCCGAGCACCTTGAGGTGTCCATCGAGGGTCTTGAGGTCGGCTCCGCCGTCCACGTCTCTGACCTGCAGCTGCCCGCCGGCGTTGAGGTCGAGCTCGATCCCGAGACGGTCATCGTTTCCATCCAGGAAGCCGCCGCTGAAGAGGCTGAGGAAGCCGCTGAGGGCGAGGCTGAGGCCGCCGCCGAGGGCGACGCCGAGTGACACTCGCGTAGCACACGCTTTCCACGAGGGGGCGGGGCTGGTGCCTCGCCCCCTCGTCGTATCTGCGATACTGGGGGCATGAGTGACCTCCACGTGATTATTCCCGCCGGCGGAGCCGGCACCCGCCTGTGGCCGCTGTCGCGGCGCCGTCGTCCCAAGTTCCTCCTCGACCTGGCGGGCACGGGACGCACCCTCCTGCAGGGTACGGTGGACCGCTTGGAGGGGGTGGCCTCGTCGGTGAGTATCGTGACCGGCCAGGCGCACCGTGACGGCGTACTCGCCCAGCTGCCCGAGTTCGCTTCCTCGCACGATCGCACGCTCCTCATCGAGCCGTCGGGCCGCGATTCCATGGCCGCGATCGGCCTGGCCGCCTACGTCGTGCGCGAGCGCTTCGGGGACGACGCGATCGTCGGTTCCTTCGCGGCCGATCATCTGATCGCCCGTCCCGAGCTGCTGCGTGACGCCGTCGAGACGGCGATTGGCGCCGCCCGCGACGGCTACGTCGTGACCATCGGCCTGACGCCCACCGAGGCCTCGACAGCCTACGGATACATCGCACCCGGGCCCGCGCTGAACGATGGCGACGAGGCCGGGGCTGCCGACGCTGAGTGTGGCGCCCGCCGGGTCGCCGAGTTCGTGGAGAAGCCGGATGCTGGGACCGCTGCTCGCTACGTAGCGGCGGGCTACCTGTGGAACGCGGGCATGTTCATCGTGTCGGCGGGCGTGCTCGCCTCCCATCTGGCCCGCCTGCTGCCCGACATGCACGCGCGCCTGGAGACCATTGCGCGCGCGTGGGGCACCCCCGCGTTCGAGGAGACGCTGGCGGAGAATTGGCCGCACCTGACGAAGATCGCGATCGACCATGCCATCGCTGAACCCGTCGCCGCCGACGGGGGAGTGGCCGTCGTTCCCGCCGACGCGCAGCTGGGCTGGACGGACCTGGGTGATTTCGAGGCCCTCACCGGCATCGTCGCGGAGGCGGGCAACCTGGGTGAGGCGCTGCGCGTGGACTCCGACGGCGCGGCCGTCTTCGCTTCGTTGGGAGACGACAGCGAGGGGCCGCTCGTGGCGCTCGTCGGCGTGCCCGACGTAGCTGTCGCGCTCACCCCCGACGCGATCCTCGTCACGCGCCGCGACCACGCTCAATCCGTCAAGGCAGTCGTCGACCAACTCGCCGAACAGGGGCGCTCGGACCTGCTCTGACGCGTCGTTTCCGCGCCGCCCCCGCAACCGTCGGCGCAGCTCCCGTGAGGGGCCGGCCTCGTCGCGCCGCGTTCGCTCTCGGGTGAGGTGCGCCGCCCCGCCCGCCGCGTGGGGGCGTGGGGCTGGTAGCGTGATTGGGAGCAAGAAGCCCCGACGAAAGGCATCACACGTGAACAAGCGGACCATCGCCGCCCTCGTAACCACCGCGACCGCGGTTACTGTGGCCCTTGGAGCTTGCTCGACCACGCCCGCCGCCACACCCGCGGCCTCCGCGAAGGTCTGCGCCGCCATCTCAGGAGCCCACGGCGACGCCGCCGCGGACCCCGTCGCGGCCGCGCTCGCGGGCGCTGCTAACGACGCATCGGTCGCCTTTGAGGCGGCCAGTGGCGCGGAGGCACCCGCCTCGCTGGTGACCTCCGGCTGCACGTTGATCGTGGGCGCGGATTCGACCATGGCTCCCTCGATTTCCGAGGCCGCGCGCGCCAATCCGAAGGTGCGCTTCGCCCTCGTGGGTGCTTCCTTCGTCGATAGCAAGGGAGCCGCAACCTCCCTGAAGAACGGGTCCATCGTCGACGTGGATGCCTCGCAGGCCGCCTACCTGGCCGGCTACGCGTCGGCGGGCATGACGACCACGGGCACGCTCGCGGTCATCGGTGGCGCGCGCGACAACGTGACGAGCTCGCAGATGTCCGCATTCTCCCAGGGCGTGGACGCCTACAACCTGGCGAACGGAACGTCGATCAGCGTCCTCGGCTGGAACCCCGCGACGAGCGACGGCACCTACGCGGGCAGCGCCGACGAGGTACGCGGCGCGGCTGCCGACTTCATCGCCCGGGGGGCCGACATCATCGTGCCCTTCGCCGGTGACGCGAACGAGGGTGCCGCGCGCGCCGTCACCGAGGCGGCCAACCCGATGGTTCGCCTCGTGTGGTCGGGCCTGACGAAGGCCGATCTCAAGGGCCTGACCCGCGATGAGGCGCAGTCTGCGGAGACTGCTCCGATGTCCGGTCAATCCGGCGTGACGGCGACGCAGCAGGCCGACACGCAGTCCTTCGCGGACGCGTTCAGCTACATCCAGATCTCCAACGAGGTCCGCTCTGCCATCGGTGCGCCCGTGCTGACGGGCATCGTCGTCGACTACCAGAGTGCGATGGAGACGCTCATCGAGCAGGCGAACGCGGGCGCTCAGGCGTCCGTCGTGCCGGTGTCACTGGCCTCCGGTGGCGTTATCCTCACCGGATTCGGTGCCTACACGCCGATGCTGTCCTCCGACTTGAAGCTGGGTCTGTCCGACATGGCCGGTCAGATCGAAACGGGCGGCATGGTCATCTCCACACCTTTCGACGTGTGAGTTGATCGAAGAGATCGTTGTGCCCCGGGGACGCGTCCCCGGGGCACAACTGTTTCAGTGCGGTCTTAGTCTCCCAGCGCAGCCAGCGCCGCCCCCGCGCACAGGGCGTCCGCGTCGAGGACGAAGGCCGGGTCCACGCAGTACAGGCCCGGGCCGTGTGGGACGGCCGGTGAGGTGGTCAAAGCATCGGCCAGCGCCGTGCGGACATCCTGTTCAGGTAGGGACGTCGTAAGAGTGCGTCCATCTGCGGAGACGGCGAGAGACAGGGTGGCGCCCTCCTCGACAACCGGAACGCCCAGGCGCTCCAGGAGGGTCACCAGCAGGCCCGAGGCCTCGTCGATTGACACGGATGCCGGACGCGTGCCGGACGCCTCCACAGATGCGATACGCGATGCGCAGCGGTCGACGTAAGCGCCGATCATTCCATCTCCCACGGACTCCCAGCCGTCCTCGGCACGCGGGAGGGACGCCTCATCCCCGAACGTGGCCACGGCCTCGTCGATGAGAGCGAGCTCGGCGTCGGGGGCCAGCGCGCCCTCACGCGAGCGGTCGATCGCGCGTCCGCCCAGGTAGATGAGCGCCTCGCCCGACGCGCGCACGTACACGGCACCGTCCGCCATGACCATGCGCACCGAAAATGCCGTGAGGGGAGCGGGGAGCGCGCGCGGCATGAGGAGGGCGTGTCCGCCGGCTGCTTCGATGATTGCCGCGCCGTCGCGCGCGCTGTCCTGATCCTCGGGGGCCTCGAAGCCAATGATGAGGCGGAAACGGCCGCCGGTGCGCGCGGACAGGAAAGAAGCGATACCCGCAAACAACGACGGGCGAGCACAGCGTGTCATGTGCTGAGGGTAACACTGTGGGTGCCTTGCGTAAAAACCGGTATCAGGAACGAGGCGTGGGCGTGCCCTGATGCAACGGCGGGAAGACGCAGGTGGGGGGCCGCGCCGGTATCCTGGAGGCATCCACGAAGGAGGAATCATGCAGCTGACGAACGTGATGGATGCCGTTGAGCTGACACGCCAGATGATCGACATCCCCTCGGTGTCGGGAGATGAGGGCCCACTGGCTGACGGCGTTGAAGAGGCCCTCCGAAGCGCCGGATTCGGGTCGGTTCCGGCCCTGGAGATCCTGCGCGACGGGGATGCCGTGTGTGCGCGGACCCGGCTCGGCCTCACCCAGCGCGTGGTCCTCGCCGGCCACCTCGACACCGTTCCGATCGCGGATAACGTCCCTGGCCGCATCGAGGAGCGCGACGGGGTCACGGTCCTGTGGGGGCGTGGGTCGGTCGACATGCTCGGCGGTTGCGCGGCGGCGCTCGCACTCGCCTGCGAGGTCGGGGCGGCCATCCGCGAGGGTAACGACGCCATGTTGAATGCCGATGTCACGTGGATCTTCTACGACCATGAGGAGGTCGCCTCCCATCTCAACGGCCTCGGGCGCGTCCAGCGCAACCATCCCGAGTGGCTGGCGGGCGACCTGGCGCTGCTGGGTGAGCCCACCGCCGCTCACGTGGAAGGCGGCTGCAATGGCACGCTGCGCGTCATCGCGCACTTCCCGGGCCGCGCGGCTCACTCGGCGCGCGCGTGGATGGGGGTCAACGCGATTCACGCGATGGCTCCCGTCATTGAGCGCATCGCCGCGTACGCAAACCCCGTCGTCACGGTCGACGGACTACAATTCCGTGAATCCCTGTCGGTCGTGCGCGTCGAGGGCGGCATCGCTAATAACGTCATCCCCGAGGCGGCCTCGATGACCGTCAACTATCGTTTCGCCCCCTCCACGCGTGCCGAGGATGCCCTGGAGTGGGTGCGTGGGCTCTTCGAGGGGACGGGTGCCACGATCGAGGTTGACGACCTGTGTGAGGGCGCCAGGCCGGGCGCGGACTCGCCCCTGGCCCAGCGGTTCCTGTCCGTCGCGCGCTCCGTGGCCCGCGCGCAGGGCAGCGAGCTCCAGCTCAGCGCGAAGGTCGGGTGGACCGATGTCGCGCGCTTTGGCGAGATCGGCGTGCCCGCCATGAACTTTGGCCCCGGTGATCCGCTGCTGGCGCACACGCGCGACGAACACGCGCCCGTATCGGATATTGTCAGAGTGCACGATACGCTGCGCGCGTTCGTGCTCGCATCGATCGGCGATGACGCCGACACACACGAGGAGGCATGAATGACCAAGCCGACGCACACCTATCGCCGCGGATCCGTCGTCCTACGCGGGGACCAGATTCCGCGCCTGACGGCAGACGCGTCCCTGCTTCAGTCCGAGCAGAGTGCCGACTGGAAGCACGAGGACCCGTGGCGCGTCCTGCGCATCCAGTCCGAGTTCGTTGAGGGCTTCGAGGCGCTGGCCGAGGTCGGTCCCGCCATCTCCGTCTTCGGGTCCGCACGGACGCGTCCCGAGGAGCCCCTCTACGAGTGCGCTCAGCGGATCGGCCACCTGCTCGTCGAGCGTGGCTACGCGGTCGTCACCGGCGGTGGTCCCGGCATGATGGAGGCCGCGAACCGGGGCGCCTGGGAGGCCGGTGGCACGTCCGTGGGGCTGGGTATTGAGCTGCCCCACGAGCAGGGGATGAATCAGTGGGTGAACCTGGGTGTTAACTTCCGTTACTTCTTTGCACGTAAGACGATGTTCGTGAAGTACTCCCAGGGTTTCATTGTGATGCCCGGCGGCTTCGGCACGATGGATGAGCTCTTCGAGTCCGCGACGCTGGTGCAGACGGGGAAGATTCGTTCGTTCCCGTTAGTTCTCGTGGGCGCTGCGTACTGGTCGGGTTTGGTGGAGTGGATCCGTTCCTCGATGGTCGAGGCCGGAATGATCTCTCCGGGCGATGTGGACCTGCTGCGTGTCGTTGATGATCCGGAGGAAGCGGTTCGTCTCGCGACGGGTGCCTAGTAGTTAGTTCCTCTTTCTGAGGGTCCGAGAATTGCGCTCAATGCTGCGATAATCGGTCTAATTGATCGGACGGCCTATTTTCTTTTGATTTCTCTTTGCGAGCTGTTAAGGAAAAACGGCGCTTTTCCGGTAAAATGGATATGTTACCCCGCCTGTGGAGGCGCGGGCATAACTCTGAGAAGGAGTACTCTCATGGCAGCAATGAAGCCTCGTACGGGGGACGGCCCCCTGGAAGTCAGTGCTGAAGGTCGCGGCATCGTCATGCGGATTCCCACGGAAGGGGGCGGGCGTCTCGTCATCGAGATGACTCCGGACGAAGCTACGGAACTCGCCAGAGCGCTCGGCGCAGCCATCTGATCCAATACATAGAAGCGGTGGGACAGGTCCTCCTGTCCCACCGCTTCCTTGTTGTCTGTGGGCTCAGCGCTTGACCGCGACCGCCAGGCCGTCGCCGACGGGCAGCAGCGCGGGCACGAACTCCTCGGAGTCGCGCAGGTAGTTGACGACCTCGCGCGCGACAACGGTGTGCGCGTCGCGACGAGCCGGATCGGCAACCTGATCGTGCCACAGCGCGTGCACGAAGGCGATCGTGCCACCGGGGCGCAGGATGCGAACGGCGTGATCGAGGTACTGCGGGGTCTCCTCCAGGTCACCGTCGAGAACGACCATGTCGTAACCGCGAGCGGCCATGCGCGGCAGAACATCGAGGGCACGCCCGGCGATCAAGCGCGTGCGGTGGGAGGACAGGCCCGCTGCGGCGAAGTTGCGACGTGCATGACCCAGGAGCTCGGACTCGGAGTCAATCGTCGTCAGGACGCCATCGGAGGCCATACCATCGAGGATCCACAGCCCCGAGACGCCGGCACCGGTACCGATCTCGAGGATGGCGCGTGCCCCCGACACCGCGGCGAGCATGCGCAGGGCCGCACCCGTCCCCGGGGAGACAGGAGTGGCACCCATTTCCGTGGCGACGGCGCGTGCGGCGGTCAGCGCGTCGCTCTCCGCAACATAGTCCTCGGTGTACACCCACGTCTGGGCCTTGTCCGCCATCGCCTTGATCCTCACGTCGTATTGGTCGCCTCGGCGAGAGGCACGCACGCGCTGCGCCCTCCCCATGCATCAGCGTACAGGCGGCGTGACGTCAGGGCGCGGTGGCACTCCGATTCCCAGCGAAAACAGCGCGTGACGAGCAGTCAAAACCCCGGCCTCGTCAGGTGGACGAGGCCGGGGAAGAGCACGCGGGCTCAGTGCTGGATGGGGGAGACGCCCAGGGGGCGGCCCGCCAACCCGCGATGGGCCGAGGAGAGCTGCTTGGCGAGGGCCGTCAGCTCCTCGGCGGCGGGACCCGAGGCGACGGACACGGGCTCGCCGCGGTCGCCGCCCTCGCGCAGTGCGATATCGAGGGGTACCTGAGCGAGCAGCGGCACGGAGTAGCCGAGCTGGGCGGTCAGGCGCTGCGAAACGGACTCGCCGCCGCCCGCGCCGAAGATCTCCAGACGCGAGCCGTCGGGCTGAGGCAGGAAGGACATGTTTTCGACGACGCCGATGACCTTCTGGTTCGTCTGGGCGGCGATCGAACCGGCGCGCTCGGCGACCTCAGCGGCCGCGACCTGCGGGGTCGTCACCACGAGGATCTCCGAGTTCGGCAGCAGCTGCGCGATCGAGATCGCGACGTCGCCCGTGCCCGGAGGCATATCGATGAGCAGGACGTCGAGGTCGCCCCAGAACACGTCCGCGAGGAACTGCTGGAGCGCGCGATGCAGCATGGGGCCGCGCCAGATGACGGCCTGGCCGTCGGGCACGAACATGCCGATCGAAATGACCTTGACGCCGCCGGCGCCCACGGGCGGGATCATCATGCCGTCGATGACCTGCGGGTCGTGGTCCACGCCGAGCATACGGGGAATCGAGAAGCCGTAGATGTCCGCGTCCATGACGCCGACCTTGAGGCCCTGCGCGGCGAGCGCGGCGGCCAGGTTCGCGGTCATGGAGGACTTGCCGACGCCGCCCTTGCCGGAGGTCACGGCGATGACGCGCGTGAGGGAGTCGGGACGGGAGAAAGGAATCTCGCGCTCGGGGCGACCGCCGTTGAGCTTCTCACGCAGGGCCTTCTTCTGAGCGTCGTCCATGACGCCCATCTCGACGGAGACGTTGTCGACGCCGTCAAGGGCACCGACACGCTCGGTGACGTCCTTCGTGATCTGGGTACGCAGAGGGCATCCAGCGGTGGTGAGCAGGACCTTGATCGCGACGGACGAGCCGTCGATGGTGACCAGGTCGGGGGTCACCATGTTCAGGTCGGTAATGGGGCGGCGGATCTCGGGGTCGATGACCTCACCGAGAGCCTCCATGACGGAATCAAGCGTGACTGGCATGGACTCCACTCTACTGGCCGGTGTGCCCATCTTCTAGGGGACGAAGGGCTTCGTCGGACTCGTGATCGCTCTCTGTCTCATCCTCATGCGCCGAGGCGTTGGCAGCGTCCGCGGCGATCTCGGCGCGCAGGTCCTCGAGCATGTCGCGCAGTTCGGAGCGCACGAAGTCGCGCGTGGCGACGTCCTGGAGGGCCAGGCGCAGGCCTGCGATCTCGCGGGCGAGGTACTCGGTGTCGGCGAGGTTACGCTCGGCGCGAATGCGGTCCTGTTCGGCGACCACGCGGTCGCGTGCATCCTGGCGGTTCTGCGCGAGCATAATCAGCGGGGCCGAGTACGAGGCCTGGGTCGAGAACGCGAGGTTCAACAGGATGAAGGGGTAGGGATCCCAGGCAGCCTTCTCGCTAATTCCCGCGAGGATAAGGTTCGCGCTGATCCAGGCGACGACGAAGATCGTCATGTACAGGACGAACTTCGGCGACCCCATGAAACGTGCGGTGGCCTCGGCGAAGCGGCCGAAACCGTCGCCGCTACCGGAGGAGCGGCGGAAGAAAGACCGACGCTTGTCGAGGGGATTATCCAGACGATCAGCCATCGATGCTCCTTGCCATCATGCGGTCGGTCACGTCGTCGTCGAAGTCTCGCCAGTCCTCGGGCAGCAGCTCGTCGAGGACGTCATCGACCGAGACGGCACCGTGCAGGTGCCCGTCCTCGTCGACGACGGGCAGGACCGTCAGGTTGTAGGTTGCGAGCAGACGGGTCACGGTCGCGATGTGCGCGTTGGGGTCCACGGACTCGATGTCGCGATCCAGGATCGTACCGAGCAGCGTCTGCGGTGGCTCGCGCAGCGCGCGCTGGATGTGGACCATGCCCAGGTACTGTCCGGTCGGCGTCTCCTGGGGCGGGCGTGCGATGAAGGCGACGGTCGCGATCGAGGCCGGGATGTCCTCGCGTCGCACGGCCGCGAGCATCTGCGCGACGGTCGCGTTGGGACCGAAAATGACGGGTTCGGTGGTCATGAGCGAACCCGCGGTCGACTCGTCGTAGGTCATGAGTCGACGCACATCCTCGGCCTCGTCGGGGCCCATGAGTGCCAGCAGGGACTGCGCTTGTGCCTCCGGCAGCTCCGCGACGAGGTCCGCCGCATCGTCGGGCTGCATGACGTCCAGGACGTCGGCCGCGCGCGCAGCCTGGAGAGCCGAGACGATCGCGACGCGGTCGTCGTCACCGAGCTCCTCGAGCACGTCTGCCAGACGGGCATCCGTCAGCTGCTGAGCGACGGCCATCTTACGGTCCTGAGGCAGGCTGTGGATGAAATCCGCCAGGTCGGCCGGGCGCATGTCCTCCGTGTACTGCAGGAGCGCGGTGGCCGCCTGGTTGGAATCCGTCTTGAGCAGCCCGGATACCTCGTTCACGTCCACCGTGAGCATCTCGCCGCTGCGCGTGAAACCGAGGGAGGAGGTGCGCACGCGCTGGACATGCAGCGTGGAGATCACCCAGTCCTTGGGGCGGCGCTGACGCATGGCGACGTCGAGGATGCGCACCTGACCGGAGCCGTCGTTCATCGTGACGACGCGGTCGAAAAGCTCGGAGAGCACGAGGGTTTCGATGGGGCGCTGCGTGAAAGCACGGATGTTGAGCAGGCCCGTCGTAATGACTGACCCGGACTCGATCGAGGTCACGCGGGTGAGCGGCAGGAAGACGCGTTTACGCGGGCCGACCTCGACGACGAAGCCGATGACGTTGGCTTCAGATTTCAGCCGAAAGATGACAACGACATCGTGAATCTTGCCGACCTGATCGCCCAGAGGGTCGAAAACACCGGTGCCGGCGAGCTTTCCGATGTACACGCGGCGGCCCTTGGTGCCGACCTCAATAGATGCAATGCTCACCTAATCATCTTAGGCTGTTGACAAAGAAAGAGTAACGATGAGCCGGTCGCTGCATGAACAATGCGTTCCATGCCACCGAGGCCGGGACGAAGGAGAGAGTATGGCTGTCGTGATGGATCCGCAGATGCCCACGGGCACGGAGGTGGCTTCCTACCAGACCTACGCCCAGGCGCGTGCGGCCGTTGATTTTCTGTCGGACAGCGGATTTGACGTCTCTTCGATCACGATCGTGGGAACGGACCTGCACCTCGTGGAGCGGGTGACGGGACGCCTGACGATCGCCCGCGCGTCGATTTCTGGCGCGTCGAGCGGCGCGCTGTGGGGCGCCCTCGCCGGCATGTTCATGTCCGCAGGTCAGAATGCTGGCGGTACGGGAGCGTGGGTCGTGGGCGGCATCCTCGTCGGCGCGCTGACGGGCATGGCCCTGTCCGCCCTGGCCTTCATCATCCGAGGACGCAGCCGCGACCTGGTTTCCTCTCAGCAGGTTGTCGCCCTGAGTTACGCGGTCCTCGCGTCGGCCGATATCGACCGCGCGTACCAGCTTCTGCAGCGCACCCCCGGTAACCGTGCGCGCGTCGTGCGTCCGCGCACGGAGGAGCAGCGTCAGAAGAAGGATTCCGTCGGTTTCTTCCCCGACGGTCGCCCCCGCTTCGGCGCGGCGACCAAGGACGGTGAGGTGCCCGGGGGCTTGCCCGACACCGATGCGCACGAGGCCGTGGCTACGCCTTCCGCGCCCGAGTCGCCAGCGCCCGCGGTGACCACCCCCGAGAGCGCGCCCGCCGCACGCGAGGACGCCCCGGCCTCGTCCCGAGAGGACCAGACCGAGGCGTAACCTCAGCGTCTACGCGCCTAGCTCAGCGGGACTGAACCGAGGCGATCCACTCCTCGACGTCCGCGATCGTGCGCGGGATGTCCTCGGAGATACGCGTGACGGTGCCGTCGGTGTTCACCACGACGTCGTCCTCAATGCGCACGCCGATGCCCCGGTACTCCTCGGGGATCAGCAGGTCGTCGGCGCGGAAGTACAGGCCCGGCTCGATCGTGAAGACCATGCCCGGCTCGAGAAGCGCGCCCTGGTAGAGCTCCGCGCGTGCCTTCGCGCAGTCGTGCACGTCCAGGCCAAGGTGGTGGCTGGTGCCGTGCGGCATCCAGCGGCGGTGCTGCTGGCCGGTGGTTGCCAGGGACTCTTCCGGGGTAACGGGCAGGATGCCCCACTCATGCAGGCGGGCGGCGATGACTCTCATGGCCGCGTCGTGCACGTCCTTGAAGCGGCAGCCCGGCTCGTTCGCGCGTGCCAGGGCGGCCTCGCAGGCGTCGAGGACAGCCTGGTAGACGCGGGCCTGGACCTCGGTGAAACGGCCGTTGACGGGCAGGGTGCGCGTAATGTCGGCCGTGTACAGGGAATCGACCTCGACGCCGGCGTCGACGAGCACGAGGTCGCCGTCGCGCACCTCGCCGTCGTTGTCGATCCAGTGCAGGGTGTTCGCGTGGTTGCCTGAGGCCGCGATGGTCTCGTAGCCCTCGCCGTTGCCCTCTTCTCGGGCGACCGCTCGGAATGCGCCCTCAATCACGCGCTCGCCGCGACGGTGACCCACGGCGCGGGGCAGGACGCGGATGATGTCCTCGAAGCCGGCCTTGGTGACCTCGACCGCGCGGATCATCTCCTCGAGCTCGAAGGCATCCTTGATGAGGCGGATCTCCGAGAGGTGTTCTTCGAGGGCCTCGTCCTCCTTGCGCGCATCCTCTCCCGCGGGCAGCGAAGCCTGCGTGCGCACCTCGTTCACCATCGCCTCGACGCATCCATCGACGCCGCGCACGATGCGCAGCTGCACGGTCCCGGCGTCCTTCGCCAGCACGTCGCGCAGCGTGTCGATGTGGCGGGTCTCCAGGCCGGTCTGCGCGCTCAGCTCCTCGAGCGAGGGGCGCGCGCCCACCCAGAATTCGCCGTAGCGCGGATCCGCGTAGAACTCCTTGGAGGAACGCGATGCACGCGGCTTAAAGAAGAGCAGGGGAGTGTGCGTGCCATCCTCGTTCGGCTCCAGCACCAGGACGGTGTCCGGCTCCTTCTCGCCGCCCAGGCCCGACAGGTGCGCGAAGGCGGAGTGCGCGCGGAAACGGTAGTCGCAGTCGTTCGAGCGGACCTTGTAGGGGCCCGCGGGCACGACGAGGCGCTCGCCCGGGAAGGGGGCACCGGCCTTGAGGGCGCGGTCGGTCAGGAAGTCGGCGACGCGTTCGCGCTCGGGCAGCTCGGAGGGGCGAGGCCCCCACCCGGTGCCAATGAAGTCGCGGAAGGCAGAGGACTGAGGCTGGCGGGATCGGTTTTGGCCGCGGTCGGCCATGGACTGGGGCGCTTCTTCACTCATGGTCACTATTCTACGGCCGCTTCGTCCCGGGGGAGGACCCGATGGTCATGACAAACCCCGGCCTCGTTCCCAGGTCGCGCGGTGGGCGCTGGGACGAGGCCGGGGCAGGTCAGGTGGGAGAGGATCAGTCCTGGAGGGTGAGCTCTCCCGCGATGGACAGGTCCATCCAACGCTTGAAGTCCGCGCCGCGCTTGCCCTGCGAGAGCAGGAAGACGGTCTTGGCGTAGAGGGCCTCGAGCGTCATGTCATGCGCGCCGATCGCGCCCAGCTGCGCGAGGGCGTTGCCGGCCTCGTAGTGGCCGAGCATGACCTCGGACTGGTAGCACTGGGAGGCGACGATGATCGGCACATCCGCGTTGGCGAGCTCGGTCAGGACATCCACCAGGCCCGGCTCGGACGCGGGGATGTTACCCACGCCGAAGGTACGCAGGATGACCGCGTCCGGGTGGGGCGTCGTCATCGCGCGCAGCCGTGCGGCGCTCATACCGGGAACCACGTCGATGACGGCGACATCCTGGCGCGTGTACGGGCTGGGATCGGTCCAGCCGGTGCCCGGATGGGGCGCGCCGTACCAGCGCCACGGGGCGCCCGTGCGCGCCATCGGGGACACGGAAGGTGACTCGAAGCCACGGAAGGCCCACGACGAGGTCTTCGTGGCGCGATTGCCCGCCAGGAGCTTGTGGCCAAAGAACAGCATGACCCCGCGAGCGCGCGGCGAAATCGCTGCGCGTAGCGCGCCCGTGACGTTCGCCGACGCGTCCGAGCCGACGACGCCGAGCGGGTACTGGGAGCCGGTCAGGACGACAGGCTTGCCCATGCTTGCCAGCGCGTAGGACAGGGCCGCGGCCGAGTAAGCCATCGTGTCCGTGCCGTGCAGGACCAAGAAGGCGTCTGCTTCGTCGGCGTGCGCGGTAATGTCGTCGATGATGGCCTGCCAGTCCTCGGGGGTGGCCTCCGAGGAGTCGATGAGCGGGTCCAACGTCGACATGGAAATGTTCGACGCCAGCTCGATGCCCTCCAGCTGGGATCCAAACCAACCCTGCAGGTCAGCGCCGGGGCGCAGCCCCTCGGGGGAATCGACCATGCCGATGGTTCCACCGGCATACGTGACGTGAAGACGCACGGTGAGTCCTTTCGATCAGTCGCCCGACACCAGGGTCTCGTCACCCTGGAGCGAGGCGGCGGCCTCGTCGGTCAGGTTGCCGACGCGCCCGCGCACGAAGTACCAGCCCGCGACCATGAGGACGACGACGACTGCAAACAGTGCGAGGGTCCAGCGGCCCGACTCGGAGGTCACGTTCGAGGCCACGACGACAGTGAAGAACAGGAGCGCCAGGTAGTTGGTGTAGGGGGCGCCGGGCATACGGAACGAGGGACGCTCTGCCTCACCGCGCTTGACCTTGCGCAGGAACGCCAGGTGCGAGATGAGGATCATCGCCCATGTGCCGGCGATGCCGATGCCCGCCAGATCCATGACGATGTTGAAAGCGTTCTCCGGAACGAAAGCGTTGAGCAGGACGCCCAGCAGGCCGAGCGACGCGGTGATGATGATGCCGCCGTAGGGCACGTGGTTCTTGTTCAGACGCGACGCGAAGCGCGGTCCTTCGCCCACGAGCGCCATCGAGCGCAGCGTGCGGCCGGTCGCGTACAGGCCGGCGTTCAGCGAAGAGAGGGCCGCGGTCAGGACGACCACCTGAATGATGTCGCCCGCGTGGGGCACACCGAGGCCGGAGAAGAACGTCGTGAAGGGGGACTCGTTCGACGAGTAGGCGTTGTAGGGCAGCGCCAGGGCGAAGAGGACGACGGAGCCAACATAGAAGAAGAAAATGCGGATGACCATCGAGTTGATGGCCTTGGGCAGAATTGTCGCGGCGTTCTTGGCCTCGCCGGCTGCGACGCCCACCATCTCGGTGCCGCCGAAAGCGAAGACGACGCCCAGCGTCAGAGCAAAGACGGGGGCCAGGCCCTCCGGGAACCAACCGCCGGACTCGGAGATGTTGTGGACGCCCGCGCTGTAATCGCCGACGTGCGCCTGCGTGATGATCGCCCAGATGGCGACAGCCATGAAGATAAGGATCGTGGCGACCTTGATCATCGCGAACCAGAACTCGGCCTCGCCAAAGGCCTTGACGCTGAGCATGTTCAGGACGAACACGAGGGCCAGCGCGATGAGGGCGATGACCCACTGTGGGACGCCCTGGAACATTGTCCAGTAGTGCATGTACAGCGCCACCGCGGTGATGTCAGCCATGACGGTGACAGCCCAGTCCAGGAAGAAGAACCAGCCGGTGACGAACGCGCCCTTCTCGCCCAGGAACTCGCGGGCGTAGGACACGAACGCGCCCGACGAGGGGCGACGGACCGCAAGCTCGCCGAGGGCGCGGACCATCAAGAACGCGAAGACGCCACACACCGCGTAGGCGAAGGCCAGTGCGGGGCCACCCTGGGCCAGACGACCGCCGGCACCCAGGAACAGGCCGGTGCCAATCGAGCCGCCGATGGCGATCATCTGGATGTGTCGGTTTTTCAGAGCCTTGTTGTACCCGGCATCTCCCGCGTCGGTCGCGGTGGATACCTGGGTCTGATCCTTGTCAGACACGCATGTACTCCAATCGGTGTTGAGGGAGGCCAAACGGCCGTGTGATGCCAGTTTCCTACAGTCGGGAGCCGACCGCTGCAGGTGAGCCGGTGGTCAACATCGTGTGGGCCGCGGTGAGAGAACGTACAGAAAACACGGTCAAGATCGGGCAAAAACCGGTTTTTGACGAGGCCGCGAGGCGCTCGCGGGGGCGTCTCTCGTACGCGGTTGTGTGATGGGATTAATGGGGTAATCTCAAATGGTGAAGCGAATTGACCCCCATACTCATAGCGCGTATTCCGATGGGACGGATACGCCCGCCCAGCTCCTGGCGATCGCCGCGCAGGCCGGGCTGGACGCCATCGCGCTGACCGATCACGACACGACGGCGGGATGGGACGAGGCCGCAGCTGCCGTCTCGAGCACCGGCGTGAGCCTCATCCGTGGTGCTGAGATGTCGTGTTCGTCCTCGGGGATCACCGTGCACCTGCTGGCCTACCTTTTCGACCCGACCAGCACCGGCCTCGTCGATAATTTCCGCCGGACCCGTGAGGACCGCGAGACGCGCGCCGCGCGCATGGTGGAGAACCTGTCGGCGGACTACCCGATCACGTGGGAGGACGTCCTTTCCTTCGCGCCCGAGGGAGGCCCCGTGGGGCGCCCGCACATCGCCGACGCGCTCGTCGCCGCCGGTGCCTTCCCCGACCGCAGCGCCGCTTTCGTCAAGGCCCTGCACCCGTCGGGTCCGTACTACGTGCACCACTGGGCGCCCGACCCGGTCGAGGCCGTGCGCTGCGTGCGCGAGGCCGGGGGAGTGCCCGTCCTGGCCCACCCCCGCGCTCGCAAGCGCCAGCGCCTGCTGCCCGAGGGAGTCATCGCCGACATGGCGGCGGCCGGCCTCTTCGGCATCGAGCGCGACCACCGCGACCACGCGCCCGAGGACCGCGCCGACGTCGAGCGCATGGCCCGGGAGATGGGCCTGGCGATGTTCGGCTCCTCCGACTACCACGGCACGGGCAAGCCGAATCGCATCGGCGAAAATACGACGGACCCGCAGGTCATCGCCGAGGTCGTCGCGCAGGGATGCATCGAGGTGGTCGAGCCGTGAGCCTCTTCGACGTCACCCTCTTCGCGACCGCCTTCGCGACGCTGACGGTCATCATGGACCCCGTCGGCACCGTCCCGATCTTCCTGGGGCTCACCTCGCGCTTTACGCAGCCGAAGCAGCGCCGCGCCGCCATCCAAGCCACGCTGGTCTCCTTCGGTGTCATCCTGACGTTCGCGATCCTCGGCGGGCAGATCCTGCGCCTCCTGCATATTTCTATGGAGGCTCTGCAGCTCTCGGGCGGCGTCCTGCTCTTCCTGGTCGCTATGGAACTCCTCATGGGTACCGACTCCTCGACGCCCGATACGGGGGACGAGGGCGTGAACGTCGCGCTCGTGCCGCTGGGGACACCGCTCCTGGCGGGGCCCGGCTCGATCGTCGCGGTCATGGTGGCCGTCGGGCAGGCCGGCACCAACGTCGGCTCGTGGATTGCGGTGATCGTCGCCGTAGTCCTGGCCCATGTCGTCATGTGGTTCACCATGCGTTTTTCCCTGGTGGTCTCCCGGTTCCTGGGTCCCGGCGGCATCATGCTGCTGACAAAGATCTCTGGTCTGTTGCTGGCGGCCATTGCGACGCAGCTCATCATGGAGGGAATCTTCCAGTTCATCGCGGCTGCGAAGCTCTCCTGACCTGGCGGTTTTCCATCGCGGCGGAGTCGATGAATGCCACACGAAAGAGTGGAGTGCGACTCGCCGATGCGTGATTTTCGAAAATCTGTGCGTATCGGTCAGGAAGTGTTGTAGGGTGGGGGAGAACGCCGTGACACGACACGGCCTGCACTGGTCAGGGTCACGCATTCATCCCTCACCACATCCGTACCAGGAGTAACAATGAAGAAGACGACCTCGTCTCTGCTCGCCGCGACTGCGGCGCTCGGCCTGATCGCTGCCTCGGCTGGTGTCGCTTTCGCCGCCGAGACCCCCGTCACCGAGCAGCCCTCGACCCCGGCTACCGAGGCCCCCTCCACCGAGACCCCCTCGACCCCGGCCACCGAGGATCCGGCCCCCGATCCCTCGACCCCGGCCACCGAGGACCCGGCCCCCGAGCCCTCGACCCCGGCCGACAACAACACCGGTGGCTCCGCTGAGATCCCGACCCCCTCCAACGATTCTCCGGCTCCCGCCCCCGTCGCCGATCAGGGTGGCGCAGGCGCGGCCTCCGGCCCCGTCGGCAACGCTGGCGTGTCCACCCGCGGCCAGATTGCAACCGGCAACGGCCCGGCCCCCGTTTCCGCTCGTGGCGGCATCCGCAACACGAACGCTCCGGCTTCGTCCGGTGCTCAGGGTGGGGCTGCCCCGACCCTGGCGAACACCGGTTCTGCCGCTTCGATCGCCGCTGGCGCTGGCGTCATCGCCCTGGCTGGTGGCGTGACCCTCGTGATTGCTCGCAAGCGTCACTGAGGCGTCTTCGCCTGACAAGCACCGCGGGCCCGCTCGTTTCGAGCGGGCCCGCATTTTGTCTAGTTTGCGCAGATCGACGATGATTTATGCACAAATGTGCACCTAAGAACCTCGAATTTGCACCGAAAGATACCCGTTTCGCCTTGATTTGATGCGTGCGTCACAGGCGCAATGGAAGTACCGAAAGTCACCATGAATTGAGCCCTCATGTTGAACCGGTGATGGAAAGTGGCACCGCTCCATCGAGGGGTGCCACTTTCCTGTATGCGCCCCTGCGGGCAGTGCCCCCGCAGGGGCGCTCCCTGTCGCCCGTGTCCGGGTCTGGTCGCCGAGTCGAGTGCTGTGCCTGGCATCTTTTGTGATGTTGTATCCGGGTGGCGTCTGGTGCCGGGCGATGCGATCTGTTGGAACGGATCTTTCGTGACAGGACCGTTGTCGTCACGTGGGACGAGTCTGGGTGGCCCGTGGTGCCCTCTAGCCTGTGAATCGCGTGTCTTGATGCAGCTGTTATCGCATGTCAGTGTGACGCACGACGAGCTGGGTGGGTCTTTAGTCATAGGGGGTCTCGTGGTGGTGTAGTCGGTCACGTGGGTGGGGGTGGTGAATCTCCCAGAGGGCGATCACAACAGGGAATTAGCTGCTCGGATCGGTAATCTCTAAGGTGAGGCCCGATCCCTATCCGGGACTCGCCGCTTGGCGGGAGGGCATAGACACAAAAAAGGAAGTCATATGACGCTGGATCTGACGCAGTCGCTGCCCTCGCATGTGCGTGCGACCTCCGGGCGCCCCGTTGAAGACTCGACTCTGATGGAGGTGTGGCAGGGACTCTCCGCCGCAATCGTCGATCAGATCGCCGATAACTGGGCCGCCACCACCGAGCGTTACGCCAAGGGTCGTCAGGAACACTACTTCTCCGCCGAGTTCCTCATGGGCCGCGCCCTGCTCAACAACCTGTCGAACCTCGGACTCGTCGAGAAGGCTCGCGAAGCCCTCGCCGCCTACGGCCTCGACCTCGGTCAGGTCCTCGAAGAGGAGCCGGACGCCGCCCTCGGTAACGGTGGCCTCGGCCGCCTCGCTGCCTGCTTCCTCGACTCCTGCGCCACCCTCGACCTGCCCGTGCGCGGCTACGGCATCCTGTACCGCTACGGCCTGTTCAAGCAGCTCTTCGACAACGGCTTCCAGACCGAGCATCCCGACCCATGGATGGAAGAGGGCTACCCCTTCGTCACCCGCCGCGAGGAGCTCTCCCGCATCGTCTCCTACGCCGACCTGACCGTGCGCGCCGTCCCCTACGACATTGCGATCACCGGCTACGGCACCAAGAACGTGGGTACCCTGCGCCTGTGGAAGGCCGAGCCCATCGAAGAGTTCGACTACGACGCCTTCAACTCCCAGCGCTTCACCGACGCGATCATCGACCGTGAGCGCACCATGGACATCTCCCGCGTCCTGTACCCCAACGACACCACGTTCGAGGGCAAGGTTCTGCGCGTGCGCCAGCAGTACTTCTTCTGCTCCGCCTCGCTGCAGGAGATCGTCGAGAACTACGTGCGTCACCACGGCACCGACCTGAATGGCTTCGCCGAGTACAACGCCGTCCAGCTCAACGACACCCACCCGGTCCTCGCCATCCCCGAGCTCATGCGTATCCTCATGGATGAGCACGGCCTCGGCTGGGAAGAGGCCTGGAAGGTTGTCTCCAAGACCTTCGCCTACACGAACCACACTGTTCTGGCTGAGGCCCTCGAGACCTGGGATATTCACATCTTCGACCGCCTGTTCCCGCGCATCGCCGAGATCGTCCGCGAGATCGACCGCCGCTTCCGGATCGACATGGCCGAGCGCGGCCTCGATCAGGGCACCATCGACTACATGGCCCCCGTCGCCGGCAACACCGTGCGCATGGCCTGGATCGCCTGCTACGCGTCCTACTCCATCAACGGCGTCGCCGCCCTCCACACGGAGATCATCAAGCGCGACACCCTCAAGGAGTGGTACGCCATCTGGCCCGAGCGCTTCAACAACAAGACCAACGGCGTGACCCCGCGCCGCTGGCTCAAGCAGTGCAACCCCCGCCTGGCCGCCCTCCTCGACGAGGTGACCGGTTCCGACGCGTGGGTCCGTGACCTCACCGTGCTCTCTGACTTCACCGAGGCTGGCACCGACGAGGTGCTTGAGCGCCTGGGCGAGATCAAGCACGCCAACAAGGTCGACTTCGCCGCGTGGATCAAGGAGCGCGAGGGTGTCGAGATCGACCCCGACTCGATCTTCGACGTTCAGATCAAGCGTCTGCACGAGTACAAGCGCCAGCTGCTCAACGCCTTCTACGTCCTGGACCTGTACTTCCGCATGAAGGACGATCCGACGCTGGACACCCCCAACCGCGTGTTTATCTTCGGTGCGAAGGCCGCCCCCGGCTACATTCGTGCGAAGGCCATCATCAAGCTCATCAACGCCATCGCGGAGCTGGTGAACAACGACGAGGACATCAACGGTCGCATCAAGGTCGTCTTCGTTCACAACTACAACGTCTCGCCCGCCGAGCACATCATCCCCGCCGCCGACGTCTCTGAGCAGATCTCGATGGCCGGCAAGGAGGCCTCGGGCACGTCCAACATGAAGTTCATGATGAACGGTGCCCTCACCCTGGGCACGCTGGATGGCGCGAACGTTGAGATTCTCGAGGCCGTGGGCGCGGACAACGCCTACATCTTCGGTGCGACCGACGATGAGCTGCCCGAGCTGCGTCGTCACTACGACCCCCGTTGGCACTACGAGAATGTCCCCGGCCTCAAGCGCGTCATTGACGCCCTGACCGACGGCACGCTCGACGACTCCAACTCCGGCTGGTTCCACGACATCCGCCACTCGATCCTCGAGGGCGGCTACGACCCGGCCGACGTGTACTACGTCCTGGGCGACTTCGCCGCGTACCGTGAGACCAAGGACCGCATGGCCGCCGATTACCGCGACCAGAAGGCCTGGAATAAGCGCGTGTGGGCGAACATCTCCCGCTCCGGCCGCTTCTCCTCGGACCGCACGATCTCCGACTACGCTCGCGAGGTCTGGCACATCGAGGGTGAGTCGATCGACTGACGCATTCGCGTAGGGGAGGCCCGGAACCGCATGGTTCCGGGCCTCTCTTGTTGCCGGGGGGAGCGCAGTTGTATCGGTCTGTGAACCAACTGTATTACTGGGTTGACACAGTTGAGTATCTGTGTCATTGTATTAGTGTATTAATACAGAAAGACAGGAGGGACGCGTCGATGCGCATCGATGACACCCGCCCCATCTGGATCCAGCTGGCCGACAGCTTCCGCGCCCGCATTACTGACGGCACGTGGAAGCCGGGCCAGAAGATCCCCTCCGTCCGCGACCTCGCCATCGAGGCCGGCACCAACCCCAACACCGTCCAGCGAGCCCTCGCCGCCCTTGACGACGAAGGGCTCACCGTCCCCAAGCGGACGGCAGGACGATACGTCGCCACCGACGACACTGCGCTCAATGCTCTCCGCCAGGAGGGCGCACGCGCGGCAGCAGACGCATTCATCCGCGCCTGCCGAGCCCTCGGTGTCGAGCGCGAAGGTGCCCGCGGCCTCGTCGATGAACGCTGGAACGCGGACCTGTAACCCAGGAGGACACACTCTCATGACCACCCAACCCACAGGCGCTGCCGCGGCTGGCCCCGACCTCGTTAAGGTCACCGGCCTGACGAAGAGCTACCGCTCGACCCCCGCACTGCGCGACTACAACCTGAGCCTCGAATCCGGACACATCGTCGGCCTCATGGGCCCCAACGGCTGCGGCAAGACCACGCTGCTCAAGATCCTCGCCGGAGTCCTCTCCGACTATGAGGGCACCGTGACCATCGACGGACACGCGCCCGGCGTCGCCACCAAGGAGATCGTCTCCTACCTGCCCGACGCCGACTTCCTGAACACCGAGTGGACGGCAGAGGACGCGATCCGCATCTACTCCACGTTCTTCGCCGACTTCGACGCCGACAAGGCGGCCTCCATGGTCGACTTCTTCGGACTGCCCACCGACCGCCGCCTCGGCCAGATGAGCAAGGGCATGGGGGAGAAGCTCCAGATCAGCCTCGTCATGTCCCGGCACGCCCGCGTGTTCCTCCTCGACGAACCCATCAGCGGCGTCGACCCCGCCACGCGCGACGTCATCCTCGACGGTATCCTGCGCGAGTTTGACCCCGCCTCGCTGCTCATCATGTCCACCCACCTCATCTCCGACATCGAGCACTTCGTCGACTACGCGCTCTTCATGAAGGAAGGACAGGTCCTCCTGCAGGGCGACGCCGATGACCTGCGCGCCTCCCACGGCGATTCCCTCGACGCCATCTTCCGGAAGGAGTACCGCTGATGTTCACCAAACTGCTTGCCTACGAGATTCGCTCGCGTTACCGCGTGGACGGGCGCTCCTTCGGGGCGTTCATCGTCACTATTGCCATCGCGTCGGGAATCGTCGCCGCGGGGCTGCCGGGGATCAGCGGCTCCACCGCTGTCCTCGCCTACGCCCTGTGTGCGCTCACACCGGTCGCCTGCGCGATCGCGGCCCTGGCCGACTACTGGAAGACCCTGTACGGGCAGCGCGGCTACTTCACGATGAGCCTGCCGATCTCCGGAAAGGTCATCTTCTGGGCGAAGAACATTCGCATTATGATCGAGTGCCTCCTGGCCCTCGCCCTGGCCGTCGGCGGAATCCTTGCCGTCGCTTCGGCCGCCGCGTGGAGCGACGGCATTAGCCTCGCCGAGTACACCGCCGGGCCGCGTTCCGTCGCGGCCGGAATGCCGACCGCCACCCTCGTTATCATGATTGTGGTGCAGGTGCTCGTGTCGTTGTCGTGGCTCGTGCAGGGGAGTGCCGTCATGTCCATCGGTGCGGAAGGGCGCTTCAATCACATGGGTTTCGGCGCGCCGATCATCGGTTTCGTCCTGCTGTACATCGTGAACCAGGTGCTTTCCACGGTTGGCACGTTCTTCCTTCCGCTGTCTGTTACAACCGACGGACACTTCTCCACCGAGATCATGTGGACCTCGTACCGGGCCACGATGGGAACCGAGGGGCACCCGAACGTCATCGGCATCGGCTCCTATGTCCTCGTGCCCCTGTTTGCGCTGGCCATGGGCCTGTGGGCCTCTCGCTCGATCGAAAAGCACACGTCCTTGCGCTGATGGTGTGATGCGCTGAGGGGTAGTCGGCGGTGGGATAGGGTTGTTGCATCCGATCCCGCCGCCGACTTGTCCGTGAGGAGCGCAGATGACCGCCGATGGACCTCGCTTTGGGGCTACGCCGCAAAATCCAGACCTGCTGCGGTGGATCGGCATTCAGGTCCTTCTTCTCGTCATCGCCTGGGTGATTGGTCTGGTCGTGCGGCGCCTCCTGGCCTCGCGCATGACGATGTCCACGGCCTCGGCGACCCTCACCGGCCTGGGTGGCCTGTGGGGCGGCCTGCTGGTCGCAGGCTGGATCTTCTCCTCCTCCGACATGTGGCGCCCCGCGATGCTCGGTGTGGCCGCGGCGGTGGCCCTCGTTGTGGTCGTCATCGTCTCCCTGATCGTCGCGTACCTGCATCCGCGCCCCGGCCTCGAGCCCATCGCCGAGGTCGCCAAGCGCGGCGAATCCGACTCCCTCGAATTCAAGTCGAGTGCCCGCTGGAACATGCGCGCCGGAAAGCGTGATGATGCCATGGAAACCGTCATCGCGAAGACGGTCGCCGCGTTCATGAACTCCGGCGGCGGCACCCTGCTCATCGGCGTGGACGACGACGGTCGCCTCATCGGGCTGGGCCCCGACTATGCGACCCTCAAGACACCGGACGCCGACCGCTTCGAGCTGTGGATCCGCGACCTGTGGGGCCAGCGCCTGGGGACCAACGCGGCCGCGCTGCCCCTCCTCGACTTCGCCGAGGCCTCGGACCCCCAGGAGGGCTACGAGCGCCAGGAGGTGTGCCGGGTGACGATCCCGCCGTCCGCGCGTCCCGTGTACCTGAAGGGCCCCAAGGGTAAGGGCGAGGCCGAGCTGTGGGTGCGCGTCGGCAACTCGACGCGGCGCCTCGAGGTCGCCGACGCCGTGCAGTACGTGGCCGCGCGCTGGCCCGAATCCGTGCGCGTCTCGCCGCTGACCCGCGCGCGTCTGTTCTTCACGCTTCGTCGCCACCGCGATACCCCCACCCGCCTGCCGCGCGTCGTCGAGCGCGTCCTCGTAGAGCGTGCGAAGCACGGGGCATCGGGTGCTGACGGGGAGTGAGCCGGGGCGGTTAGACTGGCATCAGGCACTCAGAGAGGAGAGTGGTGGGTGTGAGCCTGCGCAAGACCCTGCCCGAGGACATCGAGCAGATCATCGCCTCCGGTGACGTCGAGGCCGTCGCGCGCGCGGTCGCGCGCTGCGAGGTCGGCGCGTACCTGCGGGGCTCCGCCTATGAGTCGCGGCTCATGCACTTCCCTGCCTCCGAGGAGATCACGGACTTCCTGCTGGCACGCGGCGAGGATATCAACTCGCGTGACCGGTATCAGCGCACTCCGATTCACGCGCGCGTGAGCTCGCGATGCCTCGATCAGATCCCGTTGTTGATCGCTCGCGGAGGCGACATTAACGCCCGCGACACGTCCGATCAGACGGCGTTGTTTGGCGTCGTCGAGCGTTTCCCTGTCGCCGACGTGTCGCGGATGATGTCGTGGGGCGCGGATCCGCTGGTTGTTGCTGATTCGCGAGTCTATGGCAAGGCGACGCTTGTCGAGAACGTGGTGTCCTGGCACAACTTCCTGGACGCCCCGCGCGCGCTCGCGGTGATTCGGTTGCTTCTGTCCGTTGGGGCACCTGTCGGCGAGCGTGTGCCGACCGCGCTGCGGGCCATGGACCGGATGCGCTGCACGTTCATCACGCACGGGCTGCCGGAGACGGTGTCTCAGGAGGAGTTCGACGAGGCCTCGGCTGCGTTGTCGGAGCTGTGTTCCCTGTTTGGGGTGGAGCAGCGTGAGGCGAAGCCTGCGCCTGTAGTGGGGGAGCGGCTCACGCTTGATCCTTCCGTGCCTGCTCTGCGTCAGTATGGGGAGCTGTGGGATCTTCTCGTGCCCGACAGTGGCCAGTGTCAGACGCTGCAGGGCGAGGTCATTCGCATTGCGGGTCGGGTTGGCCACGAAGTGTACGACAACGGCGGTATCAACTGGGATCGTTCTTTTGGGGCGCTGCTGGACCAGTATCTCTGTGTCGTGCGTTCAGGCCTGCCGATGCCGCCTGACTCTCTCGCGCGCGCCGAGGCCGCGGTCGCCTCCCTCAAGTCCCGTTCGATGTCCTACCAGGCCGTCGACGACATCACGGAGCTGGCGGTAGCGTGGGTGCGTTTGAACCCCGTTCTTGTGGAGGCGAATCTGCCCGACGTGGGGCGGTAAGCAACGGGGCGGGCTTCAGAGTGTAAAGCGTGCCACGTTACACTGTGAGCATGGGTAAACGAATTCTCGGATGGCTGCGACAAAGGCGTGTTGCAGTCGTGAACTCTAGTAAGAGCGGCACTGTCGATGGTATTGAAAGCGCCCTAATTCATGAGTGTGTTCGACGTATGCGCTTAGATCAAATTCCTGCGCTCATTAGACGCGGAGCTGATATCAACGCGCGAAATGCATCCGGCGAAACCCCCTTGTTTGAGGTTGTCAAAAGCTTATCTGTCGTTGACGTCGAACAAATGATCTTGTGGGGTGCAGACCCGCGAGTGACTGCTAGCTTGCAGAATTATGGCGAGGTGACGCTAGTCGAATACATATTAAGTAAGTCTGACTTCGTGGATACTCCTAGAGTGCTTGCTGTTATCCGATTGCTGCTGTCTTTCGGAGCTCCTGCTGGAGATAGAGTAATGCAGATGCTGCAATCGAAAGATCGAGAGCGCTGTAGGTTCATCACGCACGGTCTTCCACAAAATATAACTCGAGCAGAATTTGATGCTTCTGTAGAATCCTTGAGAAAGCTATGCGCGCTATTCGGGCTGGAGCAGCGGGAAGCGAGACCTGCCCTAAAAATTGGGGAGCGACTAGATCTTGACTCGTCAGTGCCGCCTCTGCGGCAGTATGGCGAGCTATGGGACCGTCTAGTACCTGATAGTGGTCGGTGCGAAACGCTGCAGGGTGAGGTAATTCGTATTGTTGGCGAAATTAGCAATATAGTATGTGGTGAGGGGCGAGAGAAACGGGGTTCTTCACTTCGAGTGCTGCTGAATCAGTATATTCGTCTTATTTCTTTTAATAGCTCCTCTTCGTCGCTTTATTTGTCTCGTGCCAAAGCTGTTGCAGTCTCGCTCCAGTGCCATAACGCGGGTATGAAATCTGTTAATGAGATCGTCGAAATTGCGGTCGAATGGGTGCGACTGAATCCGGTGCTGCGTGCAGCTGATTTTGCATTTCAGGTTCCATTATGGAAAAAACTTGAGACGGTGAGGTATCGGGTGCTAGATCTTATGCTAGTAGTTGCCATTCTGGGTATCTCTTCGGCTAGTTTGGCTGTGCTCTTATCGCGTGTTAATTGCGAAAGTGGCAAAATTTTGGCTGTGATGTATATTGCTCCCGTCGTTCTCCTTCTTGTCGTGACTTATTTGGCGCGTGTGCGAAATGCTGGTCAAAAACGCTTTGTAACCACAATGCGTTTGATTTTCATTTGTGTATATGTATTGACTTTTTTGCTCGTGTGCCAGCTCCTTCGTGGCGAGGGCATGGCGTTTTATCTTGGATTTGGCGAGGTCGGGCTGAGCCTTGTGTCAACCTATGAGGTATTCTTTGTCTACTGTATTTTTTGTATATGTTCACTGTTCCAGTGCTGTTTGGTAGATAGTGAAAACTGGCGCATTGAAATGCGGACGATTGTTGGAGGGGGGCTCGCCATCGTTGGTATTTTGATGCCGAAATTGCTCGAGTCTTATTCGATCCTGCGTGCATATTGTTCTAATAGGTGGTGTCCGGTGGATGGGGTCGAAGGTTCTGTATTGTATGAGATGGGGATTGCGTACACTGTCTCCTTGTTGATGTTATTTGTTGTCGGCCTGTTCCCCTCGTGGTTCATTAGTGTTATTCAGCAAATTGCGAATGTGTGGATTGAGACGCATCGTCCTGTATCCCTTTATCTGTTTGAGCGGCCTTTGGGGGGCTTGGGATCTAGGACTTTGCCCGTAAAGTACTTTGAGGGAAATGGTAAGGGCCATGTCACCACGCCGGCTGCTCCGCATAGACCTCATAGCGAAGCCGTATCGAGGTCGTTGGTTGGTTCTACAGTTGGAGGGGTTATTGTGGCGGCATTCTTAACTATTATTGTGCGCTACGGCTTCCGGCGTTGAGCGGTGATCAGTGGGGACTCATCTCATCTGATTTTGTTCTGTTCGAGAGTGTTGTAACGCTCGCTAACTCGTGTAATGCTCCCTAACTGGTGCAGCGCTGCACGGCCTGGGTCTGTTGCGCGTCAGTGGAGGTCGTAGGTGCCGCCCAGTTCCGCGACGGGGCTTGTTGGTTAGTGGTGTTACACCACTTAGCGGGGTGTTACACCAGCTCGGAGGCGGTGTAATGCTCCCTAACTGGTGTAATGCTCCCTAAGTGGTGCAGCGCGGCACGGCCTGGGCCTGTTGGGCGCTGGCATGTGCAGTGTCAGCGAGGAAACCCGCGCGTGGGCTTGTTTCCAAGTGGTGTTACACCACTTAGCGGGGTGTTACACCAGCTCGGAGGCGGTGTAATGCTCCCTAACTGGTGTAATGCTCCCTAAGTGGTGCAGCGCGGCACGGCTTGGGGCTATCGGACGCCGACGTGGGCGGCGCCAGCGAGTAAACCCGCGCTCAAGGTTGTTACCGATGAGGTGTTGCACCCGATCGGGAAGATTCAACCCCATCTGATCGGGTTGAATCTTCCCTAACGGGTTGAATGTTCCCGATCAGGTTGAATCTTGCCGTGCCCTGAGGCCTCAAACAGAGGAGGGGCCCAAGCCTTGCGGCTCGGACCCCTCCTCATGTCGTATCGGCGCGGTGCGCTAGCGCCTCACTCACCGCCCTTGCGGCGGCGGATGCGCTTGCGGGCGCGGGGAGCACCCTCAGACGCAGCGCCACCATCAGTCGAACCCGAACGCTGCGAGTGCTCGCCGCGGCCACGGCCACGCGTGCCGCGGTCGGAGCGGCCGCCCTTGCCGGCGTTCAGCGTGCGATCGCCGTCCTGGGAGCCGCGACGCGACCCGCGCGAACGCGACGCGTCGGAAGAAGACGCCGAACCACCACGCGACGAACGACCGCGGCCACCACGTGAGCCACCACGCGAGCCACCACGCGAACCCGAACGCGACCCGGAACGGCCGCCACGGCCTCGTCCTTCGGAGTGGGGGGAGGAGCCGCCCAGGTCCTCAAGGACCTCGGCGTCCAAGCCCGCGCGCGTGCGCTTGGCGCGCGGCAGGCGACCGGTCGTGCCCTCCGGGATGTCCAGGTCGGTGAACAGGTGGGGGGAGGTGTGGTAGGTCTCGAGCGGATCCGGCACGCCCAGGCCCAGGGCCTTGGAGATGAGCGACCAGCGTGGCGTGTCGTCCCAGTCGACGAAGGTGACGGCCGTACCAGAGTGTCCGGCGCGGCCCGTGCGGCCGATGCGGTGGATGTAGATCTTCTCGTCTTCGGGGCACTGGTAGTTGATGACGTGCGTGACGTCGTCGACGTCGATGCCTCGCGCGGCGACGTCGGTGGCGACCAGGACGTCGACCTTGCCGTTGCGGAACGCGCGCAGCGCCTGCTCGCGGGCACCCTGGCCGAGGTCGCCGTGCAGCGCGCCGACCGCGAAGCCGCGGGCGGTCAGGTCCTCGCCCAGGCGGGCGGCGGTGCGCTTGGTGCGGCAGAAGATGACGGTGCGGCCACGACCCTCGGCCTGGAGGATGCGCGAGACGACCTCCACCTTGTTCATGGCGTGAACGCGGTAGATGACCTGCTTGACCGTGTTGACGGTCTGGTTCTGGTCGTCGGGATCCTGCGCGCGGATGTGGGTCGGCTGGACCATGAAGCGGCGGGCGAGTGCCACGACGGGGCCGGGCATGGTCGCGGAGAACAGCATGGTGTGACGGTTCTCGGGGACTCGGCTGAGCAGCGTCTCGACGTCGGGCAGGAAGCCCAGGTCGAGCATCTCGTCGGCCTCGTCCAGGACGACGTTCTCGACGCCGGACAGGTGCAGGTGGCCCTTGCGCAGCAGGTCGATGAGGCGGCCGGGCGTGCCCACGACGATGTCGGCACCACGCTGGAGGGCCTCGATCTGGGGCTCGAAGGCGACGCCGCCGTAGATTTCAACGATGCGGGTCGACAGGTACTTGGCGGCCTCGCGCAGGTCCTGGGCGACCTGCTTGGTGAGTTCGCGGGTCGGCAGGATGATGAGCGCCTGCGGCTGGTTCGGGTTGAGCAGGTCCTCGTAGCCCTCTTCGTCCGGCGCGATGACGTCCTCGAGGACGGGGATGCCGAAGCCGAGGGTCTTGCCGGTGCCGGTCTTGGCCTGGCCGATGATGTCGTGGCGGTCCAGCGCGGGGCCGAGGGTCAGGGCCTGGATCGGGAAGGGGTGCGTGATGCCCTTGTCTTCGAGGGCGTCAACGATGGGGTCGGTGACGCCGAAGTCGGCGAAGGACTTCTTGTCGAGGTCCTCGCCCTTGCCGGTGATATCCGGGGTGGCTTCTTCCTCTTCGGGAGCTGCGGGCTTGATGTTGCCGAGGCGGACGACGCCTGCGGAGTATTCGACGGACGAGGCCGGGGTGGCCTTTTCGGTGGCGTCGACGTCGGGGGTGGGCACGGTTGCCTCAGTGCTCGTGTTGGTCACGATCTACCTTGTCTCCCGGGCTATTCCGGGGTTGGGGTCGGTGCCGATCGCGCATTATCTGGCGCGGGGATTCTCGTCCGCGCGTACGTGTTACTTATTCAAAAATGCGACCGGTCGTCCGGTGGTCGTCTTTCAGTGTAATGGTGTGGGAGGAGTTCGCGGGCGAGGGGCTGGTCACAGGGAAGACCGCCAAATGTCAAGAAGAGGGGCGAATGCACCACACCGCGCGGCTTGTCAGGCACTATGCTGGAGTCATGGCACACGAGTTTGATTCCGTCCCCGCCGACGACGCCGAAGTCCTTGGTATTCTCGCCTATTCGTCGCTCGCGTTTATGACGCGCTTGGCGAAGGACGGTGAGCAGGCCCCCACGTTCGAGGCCCACGTGGAGCATGCGCGCATGGCGGCGCGGTGCTTCAAGCTCTACCAGCAGCTGGAAGTGTGGAGCGAGCATCGCGGTTTTGACCTGCTGGCGGCCGCCGACGCGTTCTCGGGCGCGTACGACGATCTGGATGCGCGCACGCGACCCACGACGTTCGCGGAGCGCGCTGTCAAGACGTTTATTACGCGCGGCATGCTGGGCGACATGCTGATCCGCGTCGCGCAGGTGCACGGCCTGTTTGAGGGGATCGAGGACGTGTGGCCCTTCGAACAGGGACACTGGGTGCGCGCGCATCTGGGCCCGCAGATCGAGGCGGATGAGCAGTTGTCCTCGCGTCTGTCCCTGTGGGGTCGTCGCGTGGCGGGCGAGGCCCTCGGCCTTGTGCGCGCGACGCTGTTCACCTACCCGTCGCTGGCGGCGTCCCCGGAGAACGTCGATGAGATCACGGAGTACGTGATTAAGCGCCACGGGGAGCGCATGAGGGACATTCACCTGAAGGCCTGAGGCCGCAGGCATTGACGAGGCCGGGGTTCCTCGGGCGGTATCGTGTCCGCTCGGGTTCCCCGGCCTCGTTCGTGTGGGCGCGATCAGCGCATCAGTGGATCGCGAAGCCGACGCGGCGCTCGGACTTGGCGGCGACCTGCACGTATGCGAGGGCCTGGGCGGGCACGAGGGTGCGCTGGCCCTTGGTGTCGGTGAGGTCGAGGACGCCGTTGGTGGCGGCAAGGGCCTCGTGAACCTTGGCCATGAGCTCGCTTTCGGTCATGTCGACGTCGAGACCGAGCTGACGCGTGTTGTCGCGGATGCCGATGAAGATCTCCATGATGACTCCTTGCTGGTAAATGTCGTCACGCCCATCATATGTGCCGCAGATGTGGGTGGGGTCTGCGAGTATTGCGTTATGAGCGAAATTCAGGTCAGGTTGCGTAGCCGTGGCGCCGATTGGTGGCGTCTGCCGGAGCTGAACGCGCGCCAGCGTGCGGTTGTGGACGCGGCGCGCTTGGGTGACGTGATTGCGCGTGGTGCCCCGTCGTCGGGCCGCTCGACGTGTGCCCTGGCCGTGTTCGAGCAGGCGGCCTCTCGGGGGCGCAGCGCGCTGATTCTTGCTCCCGATCGTACGCGAGCCGATGTGCTGACTCCGCGCGCCCAGGCTCTCGGCCCGGACGTGGTTCGCCCGGTGCGCACGCCCGCCTCCTTCGCGTATCAGGTGGTGGCCACGTGGCGCACCCAGCGCGACGTGCCGTTGGAGGGCGTGGAGCTGGTGACGGGCGCGGCCCAGGATCAGATGCTCGCCGAGGCCCTGGAGTCGGTGGAGGCGCCGTGGCCAGAGGATATCGGCCCGCAGATGCGCGCGATGCCGGCGTTCCGAGCGGAGCTTCGCAACCTGGTGGCCCGCGCGGGCGAGGCCGGGATGGACGCGTCCGCCCTGTCCGAGGCCGGGGCCAGGTTTGGTCGGCCGGAGTGGCAGGGGGCGGGCGCGATCATCGCCGCGCTGGAGGAGGGGCCCGAGCACTCCCTGGAGTACCCGCAGACCCTGCGTGTGGACCTGTCGCGCATCCAGGCGCTCGCGGCTGAGCTGATCGATGCGTGGGAGAAGGATGCGCCCTCTCGCGGGGTGCAGGCGCCCTGCCCGGTGCCCGACGTGGTGATCGTTGATGACCTGCAGGATTGCACGCCGTCGACGTTGACGCTGCTGGCAGCGTGCCGCGACGCGGGTGCCCGAATCGTCGCCTTCTCGGATTCCGACGTGGCCGTGGCCGGATATCGCGGCGGCGAACCGCACCTGGACCGCAGGCTCGCTTCCCTCCTCGGCGTTGAGATTGCGGAGCTCGGCCAGGTCTACGACATGTCCCGTGCCGTGCGTGAGCTGGCGCGCCAGGCCTGCGCGCGCATCGCCCAGTCGGGATCGCCCGCCCGGCGAGAGGCCGGTGTCTCGGACGATGCGCCCCAGGGACGCCTGGTGACGCACCTGGGTGCCACGCCCTCGCAGATGGGTGCGCTCATCGCGCGTGCCCTGCGGGCCCACCACCTGCACGACGGCATCGATTTTTCGGAGCAGGTCGTCATCGTGCGCAGCTCGTCGATGGTCGCCGAAACTAGCCGCTACCTGGCGCGCGGGGGCGTGCCGGTCGCGGGAGGTAGCCGTGCCTTCGACTTCGCGACTCAGCCTACGACGCGCCTGCTGCTGGACCTGGTGACCATGCCGACGGGACAGAGTGACACGGAGGCGGCCGCGCGCCGCGAACTCGCCGAGCGCCTGCTGCCCTCGCCCCTCGTGTGCGCCGACGCCCTCGCCGTCCACCGCCTGCTGCGCCGTCTGAACGCCGCGCGCGCCCAGGCCGCCGAGGAGGCGGGCGACGAGGCGCCGCTGATCCCGCTGACCATGGCGGACCTCGTCAGTGACCCGCAGACGTGGCGGCCTGCCCTTGAACAGGCTGAGCAGGCGGGCGGCAAGCGTGCCCAGGCCGCCTCCATGCTCGCGCGCCCCCTCGAGACCGCGGTACGCCTGTGGGAGCTGGGGATGAGCGGCAGCGCTCGCCCCCAGGAGCGCCTGTGGTCGCTCTGGGAGGCCTCCGGAGTGGCGGGCGAATGGCGCGCGCGGGCTATCGCGTCGGATGAGTCGTCGGGCTGGTACGACGATCAGCTGGACGCTGTCGTGGCTCTCCTACGCGTTGCCGACGTGTGGGAGCAACGCAACCCCGCGGGCTCCGCCGTCCGCTTCGCGTCTGAGCTGCTGTCCGGCTCGGTTCCCATCGACACCATCTCGCGCGTGGGCGTGCGCCCCGGTGGCGTCGAGGTCCTTACCCCCGCGCAGGCGATGGGCCGCCACTGGCAGGTCGTCGTCCTCGCTGGCCTGCAGGACGGGGCGTGGCCGAATCTGCGGCTGCGCGACCGGATCCTGCGCGCCGACCTGCTTGCGGACGTGGGTGCGGGTCGCGTCGCCGTGGGCGAGGATGGGCGCGAGGAGCTCATCGACTCGACGCGGGCCGCCCGGCGCGCGGTTTTGGACGATGAATATCGCCTGTTTGTCGCGGCCGTGACGCGCTCACGGTGCATTGTGCATGCCGGTGCGGTGCGCTCGGAGGACGCGGCGCCCTCGGTGTTTTTCGATCTGGTGGCACGCCTGGCGGGCACGCCGCGCGAGAACGACATCGTGCCGGTGGATCCGGTGGAGGCACCTCTGTCTCTGTCCGGGCACATCGCGGACCTGCGGGCGCGCGCCGCCAACCCCGACGAGCCAGCCGATGCGCAGCTGGCCGCCACCCTGCTGGCACTCATGGCGCGCGAAGGTGTGCTTGCGGCGCAGCCGGATCGCTGGCTGGGGGCAGGCGGTACCCCGACGACTCAGGAGGAGTACACGGGTGAGATCACGCTGTCTCCCTCGCAGTTCGAGCGTGCGCTGTCGTGCCCGCTGCGATGGTTCCTCACCACCATCGGAGCCGACGGACCGTCGAACGCTGCAGCCAGCTTGGGTACCCTCGTTCACGCGGTCGCCGAGGAACATCCACACGGCACGCCAGAGGAACTGACCGAGGCGCTTGAGGCGCGCATCGATGAGCTGGGCTACAACCTGGACACGTGGGCGGGGCGCGTCGCCGACCGCCACGCGCGCGACATCGTGAACAACCTGGCGTCCTACGTGGAGGGCGTTCCCGGCCGGGTCGAGGTCGAGCAGTCGGTTTGCGCTGAGGTTGATGGCGTCACGATCCGCGGCCGTATGGATCGCCTCGAACACGTTGATGAGGGCGTGCGTGTCACCGACCTGAAGACGGGAAAGAGCGGATATACGGCGAAGAACGTCCCCGATAACGCGCAGTTAGCGGCATATCAGATGGCCCTGATCGCTTCGGGCGAAAAGGTCGCGGGGGCTCGCATTGCCCTGCTCGGTGGCGATAAGCCAAAGACCTTCGACCAGTCAGCCCTGGAGGGCGAGACCCTGCAGGAATGGCACACCAAGCTTCGTGCGGTCGTGGCGGACGCGCGTGGACCCTACTTTGAGGCACGCCCCTCGGAGACGGCGTGCCTGTTCTGTCCCTTCGATCGGCTGTGCCCGGCGCGCGAGCGCGGCCACAAGGTGGTGGAGTGACGTGGCAAAGGATAGTGCAATGAATCTCGGTGCTCTGCAGATCCAGGCAATCGTCGATGCGACGAAGACTCCGACGCCAGAGCAGGTGCGAGTAGTCGAGGCCCCGCGCCGTCCCCTCCTCGTCGTGGCGGGGGCGGGGTCTGGTAAGACCGAGACCATGTCCATGCGCGTGCTCTGGCTCCTGGCGAACCATCCGGACCTGAGCCCGTCGTCGATCCTGGGTTTGACCTTCACGCGCAAGGCTGCGGGTGAGCTGGGGGAGCGCCTGCGCGAACGCATCCGCCTGCTGTCGCGCGAGATGCCCCGGCTGCGTGAGCGCCTCGACGAAGACCCTGTGGCACTGACATACAACTCCTTTGCGGAACGCATTGTCTCCGAGCACGGGATGCGCATCGGCCTCGACCCCGATTTCTCGATGCTCTCCGAGGCTGGCGCGATCGACCTGATGACTCAGATCGTCGAGGCGTGGCCCACCGACCTGGATGACACGCTCACACCGACCGGCGTCGTCGAGCAGGTACTGCACCTGGCAGGCGAGATCGCAGAGCACGGATACACGGTGGGCAGTGCTCGTGAGGCGTTGGAGGAATTCGGGCGCGAGCTGGAGCAGGTGGGGCGCGGGAACAGTAAGTCTCGCGATGCCATTGACGTGAATCGGCGTCGCATTGCCCTCCTCGACCCCATCGAGGTCTACCAGCAGCGCAAGCGTGACATGGGCGTCCTGGACTTTTCCGATCAGCTGGTCCTGGCCACGCGCATCGTGCGCGAAGCTCCTGCGGTGCGTGAGTCTCTACGCGAGGAGTTCCGCGCGGTCCTCCTCGACGAGTTCCAGGACACCTCCGTCATCCAGATGGATCTGCTGTCGATACTCTTCGCGGATCACGCGGTGACCGCGGTGGGCGACCCGAATCAGGCCATTTACGGCTGGAGAGGGGCCTCGGCCTCTTCGCTGGAGTCTTTCCTGGATCGTTTCCAGACGGGCGCGCCCGAAGAAGGACAGACGCTCACGCTGTCGACCGCGTGGCGCAACGATGTGTCGATTCTGGACGCTGCGAACAGGGTGGCAGCACCCCTGCGGGAGGTACCTTCCTTCCAGGTGAGCAAGCAGCAGCTGAAGGCACAGTCTCCGGTCCTGGTCCCCAGGGGCGGGGCGGGTTCAGGAACCGTCGACATTGCCTTCACGCAGGACTACGACGAGGCCCTGGGCGCGATGGTTGATTTCGTGCGGCGGGTGCGCTCACAGCCGACTAAGGGCGGTCAGCGCCGGAGCGTCGCCGTGCTCAGTAGGCAGCGTCGTGATTTTCCGCTGATCGATGACGCGCTGCGCGAGGCGGGCATTCCCACGGAGATCGTCGGCCTGGGCGGTCTGCTCGATCAGCCGGCCGTCCAGGACGTGCGCGCCGCGCTGGAGCTGGCCTACGACGTCGAAGCGTCCCCGTGGCTCGCGCGTCTGCTGGCAGGCATTGACCTGGGGGTGGCCGACTTGATGGCTCTGGGTGACTGGGCTCGGATCCTGGCGCGCGGGGAGGGGGCAAGCCCGCACCAGGCCGTGCTCTTGGATGCTGTCGATAACCCGCCAGCGCCCGGTTGGGCGGCTGAGGGACATCCCGCGATCAGTGAGGAAGCAGTGCGCCGCGTGCGGCTGCTGGGCCAGCGCCTGCATCAGGTTCGTGAGGGCGTGGGGCGTTCCATCACCGAGCAGGTCGAGCGAGCAATCCTCATCATGGGCACGCTCGATGACGTGATCGCGGATCCGCTGTCGATGGGTGGGCGCGCGGCACTCGATGAGTTCATTTCTGTCGCTGCGGCATACGAGAAGGAAACGCCGGGTGCGTCCCTCGGGTCCTTCCTGGCGTATCTGGACATGGCAGAGAAACGCGAGGATGGGCTGGATGCGCCGCTGGGCGAGCCGGATCCGAACGCTGTCCAGATCTTGACGGTCCACGGCTCGAAGGGCCTGGAATGGGACGGGGTTGTTGTCTTCGCTTTGGCCGATGGCTCCTTCCCGATGCATAAGAGCAAAAGTCGGTCGTGGATCGACGATCCTCCCGCGAATACCGCATGGGTGACCAGTGCTGGTGCACTACCGCACCCGTTGCGCGGGGACCGCGTGGACCTACCGCCCTTCGAATTTGACGTTGATGGGGAAAAGAACCCGTCAACTGCCTTCAAGAAGTGGCTGGAGGGCGAGTATGGCGCGTCCCTCGGGGAACACGCGGAGCGCGAGGAACGGCGCCTGGCCTACGTGGCGATGACGCGCGCGCGTAGCGCTCAGCTGCTGGTGGGTTCGTGGACGTCTGGCTTTAACAAAAAGGTGACGCATCCGTCGCGCTACCTGATGGAGGCCAGCGCGCAGTTGTTTGGGCATACTCCGGATGCCTCGTCTGGCTCGGTTGGCACCATCGAAGACCCGCAGATGTGGTCCAACGGGCGCTGGCGTGACCTCGCCGGTGAGTCCTCGGTGGGGGAGGGCAGGTGTCTGATAGCCCCGATTCCGCATCAGGACGAAGACGATGAACCCGCCGCGGGGGTGCGCGAGTTCGAGACTTTCCCGCAGGATCCGGGGCCTTCGCGTCAGCGCGCCTCGGCAGCGGCGCAGGCAGTTGAAGCGCAGATTGACGCGATGCCTGAGGATCAGGACGTGTACGAGGCCTTGGCGCAGTTGGGTGATGATCCCGCGGTGCGCGATACGGTCGCTCTCATCGAGGAGTACCACCTGTCTCGGGAAACGCCGATCGTCGACCTGTGGGCCGAGCGCGTTCCGGCGACGTCCGTGTCGGCACTCCTGCAGGATGCACAGGAGTTCGCACGCGATATGCGTCGCCCGATGCCGACGCGTCCCAGTTCGTTCTCAGCGCTGGGCACGGTGTTTCACGCGTGGGTGGAGCGCGAGCTTCACCTGGCCTCCGCGGACCCGGCCTCGGAGATCACTGCGGGTGCCGACGTGGTCGCGGGCGATGACACGGCGCTGGCTAGCGGCGACGATGGGGCGGAGGAGGCCCTGCTGACGGATGGTGAACGCGAGCGCCTAGAGCGGCTGCGCGAGAATTTCCGTGCCTTTGTGGCGGGAGTGCTGTCGGACTACCGGGCCGTCGCGATTGAGGAAGCCTTCTCGGTCGAGGTGGGCGGCGTGTCCGTCCAGGGCCGTATCGACGCCGTGTTCGAGCGCGTACGCGGCGATGGGCCGCGCTACCTGGTCGTCGACTGGAAGAGCGGCCGCCCGGTGACCGATTCGACCAAGCCGGACAAGGTCGCCTATTTCGTGACTCAGCTGCGCCTGTACCGGCGCGCGTGGGCGGCTCGCATGGGAGTGGATCCGGCGGAGGTCGGTGCGATGGTCGCCTTCCTGGCAGGCCCGTCGCACTACACGCTCGAGAGCCTGGAGGCCATGATTGGTGGCGCGGAGATTTCCCTGGATGAGGCGCTGCGAGGTGTGCTCGCAGACTAAAATCCCTCTTTAATCCAGCTGAATGAGTGACAGATCGGCAAGAGTTTGATGGAAACGATTGAAAACCCTGTTGCCTGCGTTCCTACGAAGTTTCATAGGATAGTGAGAGTTAATGGATGAATGTGATCGAAGTTAAAATCAGGGTTGTGTGCGCAGGTTGGGGAATGGTATAGTTGTCCTGTCAATTTCAATGACGAGAGACGGCACGTGAGGGTAGGTTCCCCAAACCGCGTTACAGAGAGGCGACGCGACCACTGGAACTCCCGGTGCCCTGACAAGGAAGGAGCGCATCGTGCGCCCCACTATCTCCAAGTTCCTCGCACTCGGTGCGACCGCCTCGGCCTTCGCCCTGCTCGCAGGCGCGTGCGGATCGGGAAGCACCTCGTCCAGCGGTGGTTCCGGTTCCGATCAGGTCCACCAGATGTACACATGGGTCTCCACGGACAATGACCGCGCCCAGTGGCAGTCCTTCATCGATGCTGCCAAGGAGAAGGACCCTAACTTCTCCCTGACCTTCGACGGCCCGGCCTTCAACGATTACTGGACCAAGGTCAAGACTCGCATGGTTGCCTCGGATGCGCCCTGCATCCTGACCACGCAGGCGGCTCGTGCGCAGGAGCTCTCCGGCCTCCTCGAGCCTCTCGACTCCTACATGGAAGCCGCTGGCATTAAGGCCTCGGACTACAACGCTGCGATGATGCAGGGCATGACGGTCGACGGCAAGGTGCTGGCCCTGCCTTACGACGCCGAGCCCGACGTCCTGTACTACAACCGTGAATTGTTCGAGAAGGCTGGTCTGGCGGCCCCCTCGACCTCGTACACGACCGACCAGTTCCTCAAGGATGCCAAGGCTCTGACGGGGGACGGCAAGTATGGCATGGCGGTCAAGCCGCTCCTCCTGGGCAACGCGCCCGGTGACTTCGGCATTTCTTTTGGTGGACAGGTCTCCAAGGATGGCAAGAACACGCTGACGGATCCCAAGTTCGTCGAGGGCGTCCAGTTCGCTTTCGACCTGGTCCACAAGGAGCAGGTCGCGGTTGCTCCGAACGCTGCGGACAACGACGGCCCCGCGCAGACCGCCTTCACCTCCGGCACCGCCGCGATGATCGTGGACGGCCCGTGGATGTACGGCTCCTTCGAGAAGGAGCTGGGCGATAAGCTCGGCGTTGCGGTCATTCCGACCCCGTCGGGTCAGCCCCGAGCCGTCATTCAGGGGTCGGGCTTCGGTATCTCGAAGTCTTGCCCCGACAAGCAGGCCGCCTTCGACGTTCTCAAGCAGCTGGTCACCCCCGAGGTCATTGGCTCGGTGGCGGACAAGCAGGGAACCGTCCCCTCGGTCGAGTCCGCGATGGACAAGTGGGCCGCGAACAAGCCTGCTGACAGCGCCGAGGCGGTGAAGGTTCTCCTCGAGAACGGCACCCCGCTCGTGACGACCACGACGTGGAACCAGATCAACACGTCCTTCCAGCAGTACTCGCCCGAGGGCTTCCGCGGCACCAAGACCGCGCAGGATATCCTCTCCGATCTGCAGAACTCCGCCGGCTGAGTCCGGCTCCCCATTGACGAGGCCGGGGTGACCTGCTCGGGTTCCCCGGCCTCGTTGAGTGGGTCCTTTGGCGTTAGCGCTAACGACGATGGTTGGCGCTGCCCGGCGGGCCCACCACGGTCCCTGTGATGGAAAGGTGACACTGCTGATGAGCACTGACACTGTGACACCCGGTCGCGAGGCGCCAGCGGGCGCGGTGGATACGGGTGAGGCGAAGGCCTCGAAGCGCACGAAGAAGGCGCGCGACGCGGGTAAGCGCGGCGACGGCGTGCGCGCCCTCGTCTACCTGGCTCCGGGCATGACCGGCTTCCTGCTGTTCATCGTCCTGCCTCTGATCGCGTCCCTCGTGATCTCTTTCTTCGACTGGTCGCTCTTCGGGGGTGGCCGTTTCGTCGGAATCGACAACTACAAGCGCATGCTCAGCGGAGCGGACCCGGCGTTCTGGACGGTCATGCGTAACACCGTCGTGTTTGCGGCCTGCTACACGGCGCTCAACCTCGTGATCTCGATCGGTCTGAGCTACTGGCTCCAGCGCGTACCCGAATGGCTTAGCCGAGTCCTGCGCGTCATTTTCTTCATCCCCGTGGTCACCCCGATGGTCGGTAACGCGCTGATCTGGCGCCTCCTGCTCTCCGACCACGGCGTCGTGAACTCCGCGCTGGGTGTCTTCGGGATCGAGCACATCCCGTTCCTGAACAAGCCCGCTCTGGCGATGGGGTCGCTGCTGGTGATGAGCCTGTGGCAGGGCCTGGGCTACAACATCGTGGTCCTGACGGCCGGGCTCAACGGCCTGAACACCTCGGTGCTCGAGGCCGCCACGATCGACGGCTGTAACGGCGTGCAGCGCTTCTTCAAGGTCGTCTTCCCGATGATTTCCCCGACCGTGTTCTTCTGTACGGTCATGACGATCATCGGTGCCTTCAAGGTGTTCGCGCAACCCTATTTCCTGACGCTGGGCGGCCCGGGAGAGTCGACCAACACGATCGTGTTGTCCCTGTACCGCAACGGTTTCTCATTCGACAAGCTCGGGTACGCCTCGTCGATGGCGTGGGTTCTCTTCGTGATTGTCATGACGGTGACGGCCCTGCAGTTCGCGGGCCAGAAGAAGTGGGTGAACTACGATGCGTAGCAAAAAACGACTGTCGACTGCTGTTTCGGTTGTCCTGCTGGGGATTGTTGGGGTCGCGTTCCTGTTCCCCTTCGCGTGGATGGTCGCGACCTCCCTGAAGCCCACGACCGAGGTTTTTACCTTCAGCCCGACGGGCAGTGAGGTGGCGTGGGAGAACTATCCTTCCGCGCTGCGCTCGATTCCCTTCGGTCGGGTCGTGCTCAACTCGTTCATCGTGTCGTTGTCCGGCGCGGCCCTCGTGGTCGTCGTGTCGGTTCTGTCGGCATACGCGTTCGCGCGGCTGCGCTTTAAGGGGCGCGATCACCTGTTCATGCTGTTCCTGGGCACGCTCGTCCTGCCCCAGGAGGTCCTCGTGATCCCCCTGTACATCGGCATGCAGCGCATGGGACTCGTGAACTCGTATTTCGCGCTCATCGTGCCCTTCGCGTTCGGGGCGTTCGGGGCGTTCCTGATCCGGCAGTTCCTGCTGTCCTTGCCCCTCGAGTTCGAGGAGGCAGCACGCATCGACGGGTGCAGCGACTGGCAGATCCTCACGAAGATCCTCCTGCCCCTCTTGAAGGCTCCGATCACGGTGGTCGGCGTGTTCGCTTTCATCGACTACTGGTCCTCGTTCCTGTGGCCCCTCATCGTGGTCAACGATTCGACGCTGGCGACGATCCCGCTGGGCCTGCAGATGTTCTCGGGTGAGCGCGGCACCGACTGGGGTCCGCTCATGGCGGCGGTCACGATGACGACGATCCCGTCGATTCTGCTGGTCGTGTTCCTGCAGAAGCAGCTGGAAAAGGGCGTTACCCTGGGTGCCTTCGGAGGACGGTGATAAACGTGACCGAACGCAACGAAACGATGAGTGACGAGCAACGCTGGAGCTCACTGGCTCGCCCGACCCCGCAGTGGTTCGAGGACGCCCCGCTGGGGATCTTCGTCCACTGGGGCCCCTACTCGGTGCCCGCGTGGGCTGAGGACCATGGCGAGCTGGGCGTCGAGGAGGACTGGGAGGCCTGGTTTACTCACAATTCCTACGCGGAGTGGTACTTCAACACGATTCGTATCCCAGGCTCCCCGGCCGCGCTGAGGCACAAGGACCTGTACGGCTCGGCCTCGTACGACGCGTTCCTGGATGCGTGGGATCCTGACGCGTGGGATCCGGCCGAGTGGATGCGACTCTTTCATCGTGCCGGTGCCGGGTACGCGGTGCTGACGACGAAGCACCACGACGGCGTGACCCTGTGGGATGCCCCCGAGACGGGCGCGCGCAACACCGTGCGACGAGGCCCGTGTACCGACCTCGTGGCCGGCTTTACGGACGCCGCGCGCGATGAGGGGCTGCGAGTGGGCCTGTACTACTCGGGTGGCCTGGACTGGCACTATCGGCCCGCGCGTCCCATCCTCTCCGAGGACGACTGCAAGGATCTGTGTCGCCCGAAGGACGCCGAGTACGCGCGCTACTGCTTCGTGCACGTGCGCGACCTCATTGACCGCTACCAGCCCGACGTCATCTGGAACGACATCGATTGGCCGGACGAGGGGAAGAACTTCGGTCCCTACGGCTTGGGGACGCTCTTCGAGTACTTCTACGCGGCGCGCCCCGAGGGCGTCACGAACGACCGCTACGGCGGCGTCCACGCGGATTACCTGACCAGCGAGTATCAGCACATGGGAGACTCGGAGACGAGCGGCAAGCCGTGGGAAAACTGCCGAGGCGTCGGCCTGTCCTTCGGCTACAACCGTGCCGAGAGCGAGCACCAGTACCTCAGCGGTGCAGCTGCTGTCCGACACCTGGTGGATGTGGTCTCGCGCGGCGGGCGCCTCCTCCTCAACGTGGGACCGCGCGCCGACGGTACGATCCCGCGCGAGCAGCGCGAATGTCTCGAGGGCCTGGGCGCGTGGAACGATCTGTACGGCTCGGAATTGCGCGGCGTGCGTGCGCTGTCGGCGCAGGACTTCGAGCGCGTCAGCGCCCACTCGTCCGAGGACGAGGCCTGGGTGCGCCTCCTCGCGCACGAGGACCACGTCGCCGTGGTGGCGGATGCGTCCGTCACGCAGGTGTCGGGTTTGCCGAGCGGATTCGACTACTCGCGTTCCGCGATCCTCACGCCGGGCGCGGAGTGCTCGTGGGACGGGCAGAGCCTGACTCTGCAGGCGGGGGTGCAGACTCCGAGCGATGCTCGCGGTGACGCTCTACCGATCGTTGTGAGCGCCCCCAGGGCGTGAGATGAGGGTGTCGGCGCGGGCCTGAGGCTCGCGCCGACACCTTTTTATCGACATCTTTGTTATACGAGCAGCGGCACCGTTGCCACGATGGGTGTTGCGATGGCGGGTGCGATAGGTGAGAACTCCTGTGCGAGGCGAGTGATACCGCAGAGAAAACGCGCTAACGAGATGGAAGTGACAGAGGCCCACTGTACGATGGTGACATCGGTATGTGCGTGGGAGGAGGAACGCGATGAGCACGCGAATCGCCGTCAGCCAGCCCGTGCTCTCGTGGGCCCTCCAGCGCTCTGAGCGTACCTTTGAGGAAGCGCTGACGAAGTTTCCGAAACTTGGGGACTGGATGGACGGAAGTGGCCAGCCGACTCTTCACGATCTCGAAAAGTTTGCGGCTTTCACCCACACGTCCCTCGGTGCGCTCATCATGCCTGATCCGCCCGATGAGACACTGCCTATCGCCGACATGCGTACCCGTGAGAGTACCGTTATCGAGCGTCCCTCCGGGAATCTTCTCGACACGATCGACCGGTATCAGCAGTTCCAGGATTGGTATCACGATTACGCCCTTGAACAGGGCGCGGATAAACTCCCGTTCCTAGGCTCGGTGAACGTGCAGGATTCTCCGCGGGCAGTTGCTCGCCGTGTGCGTTCTCTCCTGCACCTTGATCGTGTGTCCGCCACCGGGACTCAACAATGGTGCCACGACATCGTTGCTGCACTTGAAGATGTGGGTGTGCTCGTTATGAGGAGCGGCGTCGTCGGTGCGAACAACACGAGGCGCCTCTCTACGCGCGAGTTCCGAGGCTTTAGCCTCTACGACGACATTGCCCCCTTAATTTTCGTCAACGTCGCCGACGAACCGTATAGCGCGCAGAACTTCACCCTCGTGCACGAGTTTGCTCACCTGCTTCTCGGCCACAGCGCACTGTCGGGCGGTGACCGCTTGCTCGGCGGAAGTGGCGAAGAAGCGTGGTGCAATCGCGTCGCTGCATGTGTGTTGCTGCCTGACGAGGCGCTGACAGCTTTCGATGGAGTGACAACTGTGCAGGACTACCGTGCAGTCGCGCGGCGCTTTGGGGTGTCTGCTGAGGTCGCGCTCCACAGACTGCACGGCGCTCGCCTGATTGACGAGGAGCGCTACGGTGCGCTTCTAGAGGCGGTGCGCGCTGACTACGGTGGTGAGAAACGCAGTAGTGGCGGTGGCAACTATTACAACACCCTGACCGCGCGTCTTGGGCGTTCATTTGCGACCGCGGTTGTCACTTCCACCCTGGAGGGGCGTACGGGATTCACGGAAAGTTTCCGTATGATCGGCACGCACAAGAGGGAAGTGTTCGACGAACTGGCCAGACATCTCCAGGTGGTGTGAGAGATGTACGTCCTCGACACGAACGTCTTCATCGATGCGGCAAACGCGTACTATGCGTTCGATCTGGCTCCCGGATATTGGGACTTCCTCGTTCAGCTCTTCGACTCGCATCACGCGGTGAGTATCAAGTCGGTGTACGACGAACTGGGCGAGGCGGGCGACGGTGATCCTCTTAAGGACTGGGCGAAGCGGCATAAACAACGCTTTATTGCTCCCGATTCGCGCGTGGTGGCCTGCTATCAGCGGGTCATCGCGTGGGCAAAGAACAACTATGATTCGCCAGCGGTCATCGAGTTTCAACGCGTTGCGGACTCTTGGATCGTCGCGCACGCACTGGCCAACGGATGGGTGGTTGTCACGCACGAAAAGTCGGCACCGAGATCGAAGAGGCGGATCAAGATTCCCGACGCTTGTGTCGCGCTAGGGGTGGAGTGTCTCAATCCTTTTTTGATGCTTCGCGACAGGGGAATGAGCCTCGCTCTGTAGGTAGGAGGATCGCGCCGATCACTCGCCGCATCTGTGTCTGGGCGCTCACCGCCCGAAGGGGCGCTCCGAGGCACACGCCGACGAGCATTGACGGCACGAGGCGCCGCAAGACCGCCGTATTCGCGTCGCGCCGATACGCCCACAGGGCGATCACATCCGCGATGGGGAGGAAGACGAACATGACGCCCGTCGGTTCTTTCGCGGGTAGGGCCAGGGCGAAGAGGGTGGCCGCGATGAGAGCGACCCAGGTGAGGGCAATCAGCGTCGATAGGTCCATGAGTATTCCTTGCGTCGGATCAATAGGAGGTGGCGGGGGAATCAATCACCAACCGTGCTTGGTGCGTGCATATCAGCACATAAGGGGTGGAAGCGACGCAGTCGCTTCCACCCCTCCATGATTCGCGCGGGAAGTTGAGGAACCGCGCGAAGCTGCTCACTGACCCAGCAGCGTGCCCTTCACATAGTCACGCGCAATGTGCGCGTACTCCAGCGGAGGAGCGATCTTCGGATCCTGCTCAGCCTCAACCAGGATCCAGCCCTTGTAGCCGTGCTCAACGAGGAAGGCATAGGGCTCGGTGAAATCAATGGTGCCGTCGCCGGGAACCGTGAACATGCCGGCGAGGAAGGAGTCGAGGAAGGAGCGCTTGGCCGCTCGTGACTCTTCCATCTTGGCGGGGCGCACGTCCTTGAAGTGCACGTGCTTGATGCGGTCAATCGCGCCGCGCAGCAAGCCCATGACGTCGCCATCGCCCACGTAAGCGTGGCCCGTGTCGAAGAGGAGAGAAACCTTGTCTGGGTCGGTCAGCTCGAGCAGGCGCAGCGTCTCGCCCTTGGTCTGGACGACGGTGCCCAGGTGGTGGTGATAGACCAGGTCAAGGCCGTACTCATGAGCAATCTCGCCGAGCCTGTTCAGGCCCTCGGCCAGAACGGGCCACTCCTCGTCCTTGAGGACGGGCTTGTTCTCGAAGATGCAGATGTCGCGAATGCCCTGCACCGAGCCGGTCTGCTCGGAGACGACGACGCGGGTTGCGCCCAGAAACTGCAGGTATTCGCAGGTGGCGCGGAAATCCGGGATAACGGCCTCGACGCCGTCGCGAACGATGAAGCTGGAGAACCACTGGGCAACGATTCTCAGGCCCGCAGCGTCAGCCTTCTCCTTCGTCTCTTCCTTCGAGGGGTACCAGCCTGCGACCTCGGTGCCAGCGAAGCCGGCCTCGGCCAGGTCATCGAACATGATGTCGATGGTGTTCCATTCGCCGACCTCAGGGATGTCGTCGTTGCGCCAAGCGATGGGGTGCATGCCCCACGTGATGCCGTTGGGGTCATTGATCGCGGTTGCGGGATCGTAGACGTGAGTCATTGCAGCTCTCCTATGAGTTGCGGTGATGTGTGGGCCAGTGTGTCGGTAGCGCTATTCTACGCCATCCTGTTTGTTTGTCCAGACAAATATGTGGATTTGGGAGTTTACTCAGAAGTATCTGATGAGTGTGAACGTGTGCCTATCAGCATGTGTGCGGGACTCGACAGTGGTGCTTAGGTACGTCCGTATGAAGAAATGAGATGCATCTTGGATGGCCTTGGACAATGAGACGGTCCCGGCGGGGAAGGACGGAACCCCGCCGGGACTTTCGCGACGCTGTTAGGCCAGTGACACGGGCTTTCCGGTCTTCGCCGACTCCGTGGCCGCCTCGGCCAGGCGCAGGGCCTCGATCGCATCGTCGATGGAGGGGGTGGGCTTCGTGCCCGCGACGACCGCATCGATGAAGGCGGTCAGCTCCAGGCGGTAGGCGTCCGCGTAGCGCTGCAGGAAGAAGTCAAGGTACGGCTCGGCCGCATCCGTGACCTCGGCGTTGGACAGACGCACGGTCGTGGCGCGGATGTTGTCCGCGTTCAGCGTGCCCGTCGACCCCTGAACCTCCAAGCGCTGGTCGTAGCCCGCCGGGCACTGACGGTTGTTGATGATCGTCGCAACGACACCGTCGGCGTTCTTCAGGGTGACCACGGCGGCATCGAAATCGCCAGCCGCCTTGATCTCCTCGTTGAAGTTCTGGCCGAAAGCGTGCACCTCGACGATGTCGCCCAGGAAGAAGCGGGCCATGTCGAAGTCATGGATGGTCATGTCGCGGAAGATGCCGCCGGAAACCTTCACATACTCGGCCGGGGGAGCGGAAGGGTCGCGCGAGATGATGAGCAGGTTCTCCAGGTCGCCGATCTTGCCCTCCTCGAGCTGAGCGTGCGCCGCAGCGAAGGAAGGGTCGAAGCGGCGGTTGAAGCCGAACATGACGGGTACAGACACGGCATCCAGCTCGTCGCGGGCGGCCTCCACGTCCTTCATGTCCAGGGCGATCGGCTTCTCGCACAGCACGGCTTTGCCGGCCTTGGCGGCGGCGAGCAGGTGGGGGATGTGCAGCGGCGTCGGGGAGCCGATGACGACAGCGTCAACGCCTTCGTCGGTGAAGACGGAATCAACGTCGGTCGTGTGGCGGGCACCGTAGACCTCGGCCAGCTTGCGTGCGGCATCGCCGAAAGGATCGGCGACGAGGGCGAGGGTGGCACCGGGGTGGGCGGCGATGGTCTTGGCGTGAACGTGGCCGATGCGGCCGGCGCCGATGACGGCAATGTTGAGCATCTTTGCTTCTTTCTGGGCGGGGTGTGCTGGAGAGTAAAAACCGTGACCGGTGGTGGCCCCACACGCATCGTGCGGGGCCACCGAGTGGATCACGGAGCAGGCATAATGACGTCGCGCACCAGTGCGTCGAGGTCAGCGTCTGCCTGCAGGAAGCCGCGCAGAGTCCGCACGGTGGCACCGAAGGTGTCGAACTCTTCCGGGGTCATGCCGTCGGGCTCGTAGGCGCGGACGAACTCGGGGATCGAGAGCAGGGTCTTCATAATGTCCTCGCGCACGGGGATGTCCATGCGCTCTTCCACCGTGTAGTCCGAGTCGTTGATGAGCTTGGCCCACTCGAATGGCGGGGAGACGACCACGTCGCCACCGACGAACTCGGACCAGTGCATGACGTTACGGAACGCGGCGGAGAGCATGCGGGCGCGCAGACCTCGCTTCTGGAATTCCTGGTAGGCGCGCTTGAAGGCGGCAATGCCGCACCACTCGAGGTGACCCGGATCGATGAACAGGCGATCGCGCTTGGCGACCTCCTTGATCCAGTCGTCAAGGCGGCCCACCATGAGGGTGACGACCGGGCCCATCTGGGAGGTGTCCTTGCCCTCGGCCTCGCGGCGCTTGAGGCCGCGCTCGATAGCTTCGCCGGTGACGACGGCCTGGGCGACGGAGAAGGACACTGTCACGTTGACGGAGACGCCGCGGTAGGTGGCCTCTTCGATGGCTTCGATGCCCACCGACGTGGCGGGAATCTTCACGATAATGTTCTTGGCGAGGTTGTGGAACTCCTCGGCCTGGTCAGCGAGGGCCTTGGCACTGCGGGCCAGGCGCGGATCCGTCTGCATGGATAGGCGACCGTTGCGGCCATTCTCGGCCTCGAAAATGGGCACGAGGAGCTTGGCGGCCTCGAGTGATAGCTCGCGCACGACCTGCCAGCCGATTTCAGACTCGGTAGCCTCGGGCATTTCCTTGGCGAGCTCGGCGATGCGGGGCAGCCACACGTCACGACGCTGGTTGATGCAGGTGTAGGCAATGGTTGGGTTGCAGGTGGCACCGACGCCACCGAAGGAAATGGACTGTGCCAGCTCGCTCGGGTCCGACGAATCGTTCCACAGGGCGGTGGGCGTGTTACGTGCGGCGTCCAGAAGGGGGCCGGGGGTGTACTCGATGGACATAGCGGGAAGCACTCCTTTGTGATCGCTCTCGACTTTCTTTGTCGGCAACAAGTCTACGGCGAGCGCCTACGCCTGTCAACAATTTGTTAGGACAAAACGTCAATGCTTAATCACTGGGCAAAAAGGCTTGCCTCAAATGAATATCTGGATGCACGATAGATGTGATCGCCGCATTCCACGATGCGACCTGAAGGGTCGTATGTTGTGCGCTGGCTCGTCAGTAAAGCTGCGCCGCGGTGTTCAGACAGGAGCTTCGCTTCCTTCGTTGTCGCGCTGCGTGCGCCGATTATCTGACGTGCGGAGGCTAAGGTGACTCCGCGCTCGCGCATGAGGTCGTAGAGAGAGGCGGACTCGAGTTCTTGCATTGTGGGAGCGATGTCGGCCGGGATGAGGTTTGTGAGGACCGCGATTGGCTCGTTGTCGGCAAAGCGGGTGCGCTCAATGTGGACGACAAGGGTGCCCTCGGTGATCTTCAGGGTGTCGGCTTCCTGAGCGGTGGCTGGTCGTGCCTCGTAGTGCTGGATGGTCGTGTGTACCTTGTGGCCGGCGTTGACCAGGTCGCGCATGAGTGAGGTGAGCTCCATGGGGCGATGGACGTGGCGTGGTGAAACGATCGTGCCGACGCCGCGGCGGCGCGTCAGGAGGCCGCGGTCAACGAGGCGCTGGAGTGCCTGTCGTGCCGTGGGGCGGGAGACGTGCAGTCTTGCCGCCATCGACAGCTCGTCCTCCAGGCGTGTGTCCGCGGGTAGCGCTCCAGAGTTAATGAGTTGTGCGATGGGCTCCGAGATCTGGAAGTACAGGGGCACGGGAGAAGAGCGGTCCAGGGTAATGTCCGGAACGTAGGGGGCGTTTTCCGGAGTGGGCAATGCTTTGGACATGTCAAACCTTCATGTGCGGCGCGGCGTCGTATTAATTTAATACGGTTACATGGTATCAGCGTTGTTGTCGGCTAGGGGGTCGACGTGCTGTTACATATTGTACGGACAAAGATTGACGATTGCTTGTTGATAGTGCATCCTTGGAACATCAGGCTAATGGGCCACCCCAATGGAGAGGAAAGGAGTCACCATGCCCCTTGAGCGTCGCGATGTCGACATTCTGACGATGGGTCGTTCCGGCATCGATATCTATCCTCTCCAAGTTGGCGTGCACCTCGAAGATGTCGAGACCTTCGGCAAGTTCCTCGGCGGCAGCCCAACGAACGTCGCAGTTGCAGCAGCACGCCTCGGGCATCGCACCGGTGTCATCACCGGGGTGGGGGACGATCCCTTCGGTCGTTTCGTTACCCGTGAGCTTGAGCGCCTCGGCGTCTCCTCGGACCACGTTGTCACCGTGCGCGACTTCCATACCCCAGTCACCTTCACGGAGCTTTTCCCGCCCGACTCCTTCCCGCTCTACTTCTATCGTGAGCCGAGTGCGCCAGACCTGGAGCTGCGGGAGGATCAGATCGATTGGGGTGCCGTCGAGCGTGCCGAAATCTTCTGGTTCACCGTCACCGGCCTGTCGCGCAACTCCTCCTTTGATCTGCACCTGCGTGCTCTCGACCACCGTGGCCCTTCTAGCGGCCTGACAATCCTTGACCTCGACTATCGGTCCAATCTGTGGAGCAGCATGGCGCAGGCGCGCTCGCGCGTCGCAGCCGTCCTGTCCCGCGTCGACGTCGCCGTCGGAAACCGCGAGGAGTGCGAGATGGCCGTGGGCGTCTCCGATCCCGAGAGTGCAGCCGATGCTCTCCTTGAGCGCGGCATTCGCCTCGCGATCGTGAAGCAGGGGCCCAAAGGGACCCTCGCCAAGACCGCCGACGAACGTGTGTGGGTTGAAGCCTGGGACGTCGACGTTGTTAACGGCCTCGGCGCGGGCGACGCCTTCGGTGGCGCGCTTATCCACGGCCTCGTCGAAGGATGGGACCTCGAACAGACCATCCGTTACGCCTCGGCCGCGGGAGCCTACGTGTGTTCGCACATCGAATGCTCGACCGCGATGCCGACCCAAGAACAACTTGGCATCTTTATGGAAACGGAGGGGCTCCCGTAATCCACCCGACCAGCCCCTGCCTCGTTCCTCCCTTTCTATTTCCTCGGCACCGATGCCCAACTTTCAGGAGACTACGATGACTCTTCCCGATATTTATGTTCCTGCCGGCTCCTCCGGCCACGGCAATTTCACCGTCGATATTGACCCCCAGCGCGCCGGTTGGACCTTCTCCGGTCTGCGCGTCCTCGTCCTCGAGGCCGGAGCCTCCGAGGTCGTCGAAACCGGCGAGGCTGAGCTCCTCGTCCTGCCCCTCGCGGGAGGTGCAACCGTCGATGTCGATGGCGAAACCTTCGAGCTGGAAGGCCGGCGCGGCGTTTTCTCCGGCGTCACCGACTACCTGTACGTGGGACGTGGCAAGACCCTGACGATCACCTCCGCCCTCGGCGGTCGTTTTGCCTTCCCCTCCGCTCTCGCCGCTCGCGACATCCCCGTCGCCTACTATCCCAAGAGCCAGGTTCGCGTGGATTTGCGCGGTGCCGGCGACTGCTCGCGCCAGGTTAACAACTACTCCCTCGCTGTCGAAGGCGTCACCACTTCCCACCTGCTGGCGTGCGAGGTCATCACCCCGGGCGGCAACTGGTCCTCCTACCCGGCCCACAAGCACGAGCAGGACTCCGAGGACGAGCGCGAGCTCGAAGAAGTCTACTACTTCGAAATTGAAGACGGTCCCGAGGGCTCCAAGGGCTTTGGTCTGCACCGCACCTACGGCAGCCCCGGCCGCCCGATCGACCTGTGCTGCGAGGTCCACGACGGCGATGTCGCTCTCGTGCCCCACGGCTATCACGGCCCCTGCGTCGCCGCTCCCGGCTACGACATGTACTACCTGAACGTCATGGCAGGCCCGAACGAGGACCTTGTGTGGCTGGCCCCCGACGATCCGGCGCACCACTGGATCCGCGCGACCTGGGAACACCAGGAAGTGGACCCCCGCCTCCCCATGAACAAGTAAGAAAGCCTCGAGAGGATCACCCATGAGCAACGAAGCCTACAAGGGAACCGTGCGCCTGACGGTCGCGCAGGCGATCATTCGCTTCCTGTCCAACCAGTACACCGAGCGCGACGGCGTCGAGCGCCGCCTCATCGCGGGCGCCTTTGGCATCTTCGGCCACGGCAACGTTGCTGGCATCGGTCAGGCGCTCCTGCAGAACGAGATCGCCCCGTCTGAGGGTGAGAATCCGATGCCCTACATCATGCCCCGCAACGAGCAGGGCGCTGTCCATGCCGCCGCGGCCTTCGCTAAGACGACGAACCGCCTGCAGACCTGGATGACGACCGCATCAATTGGCCCCGGCTCGCTCAACATGGTGACCGGTGCCGCGACGGCGACGACCAACCGCCTGCCCGTCCTCATCTTCCCCTCCGACCAGTTCGCGACCCGCATCCCGGACCCGGTCCTCCAGCAGCTCGAGGACCCGACCTCGCTCGACGTGACCGTCAACGACGCGTTCCGTCCCGTCTCTCGCTTCTTTGACCGCATCAACCGTCCCGAGCAGCTGATTCCCTCGCTCCTGAACGGCATGCGCGTCCTGACCGACCCGGCCGAGACCGGTGCCGTGACGATCGCCCTGCCCCAGGACGTTCAGGCCGAGGCCTACGACTGGCCGGTCGAATTCTTCGCCAAGCGCGTGTGGCACGTGCGCCGTCCCCCGGCCGAGCGCGCCGCCCTCAAGCGCGCGGTAGCCAAGATCCGCACCGCCAAGCGTCCCCTCATCATCGCCGGCGGCGGTGCTATTTATTCCGAGGCCTCCGAGGAGCTGCGTGCGTTTGCGGCCGTGACCGGTATCCCGGTGGCGGACACGCAGGCCGGTAAGGGTGCCATCAACTGTGATCACCCGTGCTCAGTCGGCGGTGTTGGTTCGACCGGCGGTGACTCGGGCAATCACCTCGCCGACAAGGCCGACCTGATCATCGGCGTGGGTACGCGCTACTCCGACTTCACGACGGCCTCGAAGACGCAGTTCAAGAACCCCGACGTCTCCTTCGTCAACATCAACATCACGCCCTTCGACGCCGCCAAGCAGAGCGCCGAGATGGTCGTGGCCGACGCTCGTGAGGCGCTCGCGGCTCTGACCGAGGAACTGGCCGACTACCGCGTCGACGAGGCATACGCCGCCGAGATCGCCGCCGAGCGCGAGGCCTGGGCCGCTAAGGTCGAGCAGTGCTACCACGTGGGCAACGCCCCGCTGCCCGCACAGACCGAGGTCTTCGGCGCGCTCAACGAGCTCATGGGCGACGAGGACGTGGTTATCAACGCTGCGGGCTCGATGCCCGGCGACCTCCAGGCCCTGTGGCAGGCGAAGACCCCCGTCCAGTACCACGTCGAGTACGCCTTCTCCTGCATGGGTTACGAGGTGCCGGCCGCCATGGGCGTCAAGCTGGCGCGCCCGCAGTCCGAGGTCGTCTCGATCGTCGGCGACGGTAGCTATCAGATGCTCCCGATGGAGCTGGCCACGGTTGCCCAGGAAGGTATCAAGGTCATCTACGTTCTGCTGCAGAACTACGGCTTCGCTTCGATCGGCGCCCTCTCCGAGTCGCGCGGCTCCCAGCGCTTCGGCACGAAGTACCGCCAGCGCGGCACGGGCTCGCACCTTGAGGACAACGAGCGTATCGCCGGCGTCGATATCGCTGCGAATGCCCGTTCCTGGGGAATTGATGTGATCGAGGCCCACGGCATCGAGGAGTTCAAGGAGGCCTACAGGGCCGCAGCTGCCTCGGATCGTGCGACCATGATCCACATCGAGACCGACCTGATGGGCCCCAACCCGCCCGGATCCTCCTGGTGGGACGTGGCCGTCTCGCAGGTCTCCGAGTTGGAGTCCACGCAGCGCGCCTACGAGGACTACCAGCGCGACCGCAAGCCGCAGCGTCACTACCTGTGATGATCTGAGCGTGTGAGGGCGGCCCCGGAGTTTTCTGGGGCCACCCCTTTTGCTAGAAGTCTGTGCGCGCGTGGGGCTTGTCGTGAAACGCTTCGTGAAACGGTGAGCAATTTGGCGGTGGAAGGTCTTAGTGGGGGAGTGTGTCCAATAGACGGGACAAATTTCCCTTGGAAGGTGCTGGTATTGCTGATATCGCGACATGTTTGCCGGGGACATGGTAGCATTTGTCCGAACAAAGTTGTTCCGCCATTCGTGGATGAATGGAAGAAAGGTAAACCAATGACAATCAACCTGTGGGTCAATGGCCAAGAGTATGTCGCTCACTGCGACGAGACCATCGACGTTGAGAACCCCGCCACCGGCAAGGTCGTCGATCAGCTGGCCCTGGCCGACAAGCATTGCCTCGACCAGGTCGTCGATATCGCTCATCAGGCGCAGAAGGAATGGGCTCGCACCGCCCTAGCCAAGCGCGTGGACATCATGTTCAAGTTCCGCCAGCTCGTCATCGAGCACCAGGACGAGATCGCCGACGCCATCGTGCGTGAGGGGGGCAAGACGCACGGCGACGCCCTCGGCGAGATTGCCCGTGGTCGCGAGACCGTCGACTTCGCATGCGGTATCAATGCTGCTCTCAAGGGTGAGTTCACCGATCAGGCCTCGACCGGCGTCGACGTGCACACACTGCGTCAGCCCGTTGGTGTCGTCGCGGGTATCTGCCCCTTCAACTTCCCGGCCATGGTCCCCATGTGGATGCACCCGCTCGCCCTGGCAACTGGCAATGCCTTCATCCTCAAGGTCGCCTCGACCGTCCCCAGCGCATCGATGATCATCGCACGCCTCTACAAGGAGGCGGGCCTGCCCGATGGTCTGTTCAACGTCATCGCTGGTGACCGCCATCTGGTCACCGACATTCTCACCCACCCCGGCATCGACGCCATCTCCTTCGTTGGATCCTCCCCGGTCGCGCACATCGTGCAGGACACGGGTGTCGCCAACGGCAAGCGCGTCCAGGCGCTGGGTGGCGCGAACAACCATGCGATCGTCATGCCTGACGCTGACATTGAGTTTGCCGCGCAGCATATTAGTGCCGGCGCGTTCGGTGCGGCGGGCCAGCGCTGCATGGCCCTGCCCGTGATCGTCGCCGTCGGCGGCATCGAGGAGAAGCTGGTTCCCGCCATCAAGGCTCGCGCCGAGAAGATCGTTGTTGGTCCTGGCACTGACCCTGCCTCCGAGATGGGGCCGGTCATCACCCGCTCCTCTCAGGAGCGCATCACCACGTGGATCGACGAGGCCGAGGCTAAGGGTGCGAACGTTGTCCTCGACGGCCGCGGCTACCGCCCCGAGGGTGAGGAGTATGCGGATGGCTTCTGGCTGGCCCCCACCATCCTCGACAACGTGGATCGAGACCTGAGCGTCTACTGCGAGGAGGTTTTCGGTCCGGTCCTGGTCGTCGTGCACGCCGACACCTACGAAGAGGCCATCGAGATCGTCAACTCCTCCGAGTTCGGCAATGGCTCCGCGATCTTCACCTCCGACGGTGATACTGCCCGCCACTTTGTGGTCGATGTGGAGGCCGGCATGGTCGGCGTCAATGTGCCGATCCCGGTTCCGGTCGCCTACTACTCCTTCGGCGGCTGGAAGGAGTCGCTGCTGGGCGACACCCACATTCACGGTCCCGAGGGCGTGCGCTTCTACACGAAGGCCAAGGTTGTCACGACCCGCTGGCCCAAGCGTGGCGAGAAGGTGGGCTACGTCGGAATGAACTTCCCGACGAACGCCTGAGTGTGACGGCTCTGTGAGTGGAGGGGCGGGTGCGCTGCACCCGCCCCTCCACGCTACACGGTCATGGGTGTGGGCTTCCATGCATCGATGACGAGGTGTTCGCTAAGGCCTCGGCCTTGATATCCTCAGGGAGCGATCACAACCTGCGTTGTGTCTGCCAGAGAGCGGTGCGTACACGGGCGCGGCATTATGCTATGGGTGATCTCTCGTTCATTCGGATCGCTCCGACGAGGAAGTGCAGAGGAGAACCGCATGTCACACACTCCCACGATTGACGACTTCACGCCCGACAGGGTGCGCGAGCTCGTCGAGAAGACCCCTGCTTCCGGCCAGAAGCGCTCCCTGGGCGCAATTGCTGCCATCGCGACGCTGGGCTCCCTCCTCTTCGGCTATGACACCGGCGTCGTCGCTGGTGCCCTGCCATACATGTACATGCCCGGAGGAGCCGGTGGCCTGCACATGACCACCTTCGAAGAAGGCTGGGTCGGCGGCCTACTGTGCATTGGTGCCGCCGCCGGCGCGTTCTTCGGCGGACGCCTCTCCGACCGCTTTGGTCGCCGCCATAACATCACGTTGCTCGCCATCATCTTCCTGTTCGGCGCCATCGGCTGTGCGATTGCCCCGAACATCTGGGTCCTCTACCTGGCGCGTATCGTCCTCGGGTTCGCGGTTGGTGGCGCTTCCGCGACGGTTCCCGTTTTCCTCAGTGAGACTGCGCCCAAACGGCTGCGTGGTTTCTTTGTCGCGACGGATCAGATGATGATCGTCTTCGGCCAATTCCTGGCCTTCTCGATGAACGCTGTCATCGCTCGTGTGCAGGGCGGCCCTACCGTAACCCTGACCGGTGATGCCGTGGATGCTTCGGGGAATGTGCTTGGCCATGCTGGCACGTCCGTCGCGTGGGAGGCCGTCCAGACCGCTGTCAACATCGCTGATGTTACCGGCGCGGGTAATGGTCTGACCTGGCGCTACATGCTCATCCTGTGCTCGCTGCCCGCCATTGCCTTGTGGATTGGTATTCGTACGGTGCCTGAGTCCTCGCGCTGGTATGCCGCCAACCTACGCATCGTCGAGGCCATCGGTTCCCTCAAGCGCGTGCGCGATGAGAAAAAAGACGATGTTGCCAGTGAAATCAACGAGATGCTTGATGTCCAGCGCGCCGAGTCCGCTCAGGAAAAGTGGTCGCTGTCGCGGATCCTCAAAGTGAAGTGGGCCCGCAAACTTCTCTACATCGGCATCATCCTCGGTATCGCCGACCAGCTGACCGGCATCAACACGGCGATGTACTACACGCCGAAGATCCTCAACGCCGCGGGCATTCCGATGGAAGACGCCATCACCCTGAACGTCGTCTCCGGGGGCATTTCCGCAATCGGTTCCGCCGTCGGCCTGTGGCTCGTCGCCCGCTTCGCCCGTCGGCACGTGGGCATGTATCAGGAGCTTGGCATTACCATTTCCCTGGCTGCGCTGTCTGCCGTGTTTGCCTTCTTCATCAGCCCCTACTTGGGCGCTGACGGCAACATCTCGGGTGCCCCGACCTTTGCGCCCTGGCTGGTTCTTGGCATCGTCTGTATCTTCGTGTTCATCAAGCAGTCTGGAACGGTGTCCTGGGTTCTCGTCTCCGAGATCTACCCGGCCGCTGTTCGTGGTACTGCCCTCGGCATTGCGGTGGGTACTCTGTGGCTTGCCAACGCGCTCGTCGCCGTTATTTTCCCACCGCTCATGGCGACCGTCGGTGGCGCGGGCACGTACGCGATCTTCGCGGTCATCAACTTCTTCTCCTTCCTCTTCTACTGGAAGGTCGTTCCCGAGACGAAGTTCCACTCGCTGGAGGAACTGGAACTGAAGTTCCAGAAGGACTACTCCTGAGAAGGAATTATTCGCGTCCGAGTGCCCGGTCGGGCGGCTAGGCTGTTCCACTGGGTCCCGCACACGGTGTCAGCATCCGCTGAGAGCAACGCGTTAATCACGTGCTGGAGCAGGGAACGCATCAAATCCGGGGACGCCTGGGATAACGCCTGGCCAAGCAGGCCAGCTGGGGTGATAATATGAGGAGCGGTCATCGTTGTGCCTCCAAATCGTTTCGAGTCAGAAGTAGAGAGCTTTCTCGAAGGATCACACGGTGACCGCACCCATATCAAACGGGCCGACCACCACACGGTTACAACACTATGCGGGACACTACTGCCGGGGTTTCGTGTGGGGAGAGTTTTGTCCCGGGTGGGTCCATCGGGGCCGCCTGCTGGGAGAGTTTTGTACCGGTTCGGCCCGCCGGAGTTTCGTGTGGGGAGAGTTTTGTCCCGCAAGTGGTCCTGTGTGCGGTACAAAGTTCTCCCTGCTCGGCTTGCCTCTGCCGTAGGCGTGAAAAAGTTCTCCCTGCAAGCGAGAAATGGCTTGGTATCGCCGTTTTGTGGTGTGTTGGGAGAGTTTTGTCCCGGGTGGGTCCATCGGGGCCGCCTGCTGGGAGAGTTTTATACCGGTTTGGCCCGCCGGGGTTTCGTGTGGGGAGAGTTTTGTCCCGGTTGTGCATTTGACGTGCGGAGCAGGGGGAGTTTTGTCCCGCTCATCGGGTGAGACTGCCCGATCGGAGGGGGGTGCGAGGCCTGCAGGGCCTGGCCGGGCTTCGAGGCGACGCGCCGAGCGAAGCTCGCGGCGTGGACGGCGAGCGGGCGGGCAGGCCTCGCGCCGCACGGAGATCTGGCGGGGTGCGCGATCGTGCTCCCGTGACCGGCTATTGCGCGGGCCCGTACTCCTGTCCTCTCACCCGCAGCTTGTACTACTCTAGAGGGCAGTTCGTAAGCCATCGGATGAACGATGAAAGAGGCTCCATGACCCAGCTTGAGGCGCGCCAGGTGAAGGCGGTTGAACTGGACATTCTCACAGAACTGGACCGCGTGTGCCGCGAGCACCAGCTGTCCTATGCGCTCGCGTATGGCACTCTCATTGGGGCGATGCGCCACAGCGGGTTCATCCCCTGGGATGACGACATTGATGTCTATATGCCCCGCGATGACTACGAGAAGCTCTACGACCTGTGGAAGCAGGGGGCTCTCGGGGAGCACTACAGCCTCGTCAGTTATCGTGATCGAACCTCGATTAACTCTTACTGCAAGCTCGTTGATACCCGAACCCGGGCGGTTGAGTCTTTCCTCGACGAATCTGCCGGAAACCTCGGGCTGTGGGTGGATATTTTCCCACTTGAGCGCGTCGACATTACTGACCCTGCCGTGCATCGTGCCGCGCGCAGGGGGCACCGACTTGTGTGGTGGAAGTACATCGCGGCGTCAAACCCGCGCTACGCAACCTCCACGTTGCGCCGCATCATCAAGTACATGCTCTATCCGATTACTCGCTTCGCAGACCTGTACGCCATCTCTCGTCGGCAGGATGAGCTTGCCCGCGCGTGCCACCGTTCGTCTGTTGAGAATCTGGACAACGAGCGCTACGTCCTGCTCCTCGACGACATTATGAGCCACAATATCATCCGGCCTGAGGAGCTTTTCCCGACGCGTACTGCCAGCTTCGAGGGGCGCGAGTTTGCGATTCCTGCGCAGGCCGAGAAGCTGCTTGAGGACTACTACGGTGATTGGCGCGCGGTCCCGCCCGAGGACCAGCGTCCGCCCGCCCACATGCGATCTGTCGAGTGGGTGGCGGACACTCCCTTCGGTGAATGACGCGAGGAAGCTAGCCCGCTGGGCGGGCCGCTACTTGGTCGTGGAGCGGGCAACCAGCTCCGGGTGCATGCGTCGGAATTGAATGCCGAGCAGGTGGGCGCAGGCGCGCACTCCCAGCAGACGGCACGCCCACTGCGCGATACGCGCTTCGCGGGTGTGCGACTGCGAGATGAGGGGTAGGAAGAACTGGCTGATGAATGCCTTGCGGCGGCGCGCCTGCTGCCCGTGCTTCTTCTCGTCAAGCAGTCCCAGGGCCGAGGCCTGGCCCACCCACACCATCATCGGACGTGCGAGGAATGCCATGAGTGCGCTGCGGCGTCCTTCGGGCAGTGAACGAGCGGCAGACAGATTCGAGCGCAGTACGTGCTCTAGGTCGTCGACAGTCGAGACGGCTAGCGAGTGTGACGTCTGCGCGTAGGGGTGGCCCATTCTGTACACGTAGAAACGCTGGTCGAGCCAGGCCACGGAATCGATGTGCGCGATGATTTGGGCGCTCACGTCCGTGTCTTCGTTGCGCATGCCTGACGGGAATACGATGCCGTGCGTGGTCAAGAAGTCGCGGCGGATCACCTTCGTCCACACGGCACTCGTCGTCAGCTCGTTGTCGATGATGGTTCGGATTGCCTCGTCCGTGCTCAGCGAATCGATCATGGAGGCGATCGACGTGGGTTCGGCCTCCGTGATCTCGGTGCCCTCCGGGTTGGCGCGCGCACTCATGTGCCACAGCAGGTCGACGGGGCGCCTCGTCAGTGCCTCGTGAACGAGCGTGAGTGCCTCGGGGATGCGCCACCAGTCGTCGTTGTCCATGAACGTGATGTACTCGCCCTGGGCCGCCTTGAGGGCTGTGTTGCGGGCCGCGCTGGTTCCGGCGTTCTCCTGATGGATGACACGGAAACGGGGGTCACGCTCAGCGTAGGAATCGCACAGGGCGGGTGAGCCGTCCGTTGAACCGTCGTCGACGAGAATCACTTCCCAGTCCGCAAAGTCCTGCGCCTCGATGGATCCCAGGGCGTGGGGCAGGAATTCCTGTGCGTTGTAGACGGGGATGATGACGCTAATAAATGGCATGACTGCTCCTCGGGAAACAGGGGTGGACGTCAGAGGTGGTCGGGGGAGTGTGGCGCGCGGCCATCCAGTAGTGACTCGGCGATGCTCGCGTACTCGCGGGCCCGTACCGGCCACGTCCACGCGTCGATGAGGCTGGGATCCCCCAGTTCAGGTGGATTGTTCAAGAAGTCACGCAGGGTTGAGACAAGCGACTCGAGTGTGCGTTCGGCGGTGATGACCACGGGGTTCCCCTGGTCTGCGAGGACCTGCGCGCCGGGCACTGTGAACGTGACGACGCGCCCTCGTTCGGCCAGCGCCTCCAGCAGGGTCGTCTGGAATCCCTCCGACAGGACCGTTGGATTCACGAGGGTCGCTCCCGTCAAGCGGGTACGGACCTCGTCTGCGCTCACTCGACCGGGTGCTGACACGACACCGTCGAGGCCCTTGGCGGCAATCATCTCTCGAGCGGCGTCGAGATCAGCGCCTGCGCCCAACAGCTCGCCTGTCACCTCCTGCCCCTGCGCGCGCAGCTGTGCCACGGCCTCGATGAACGTGTCCCATCCCTTCCCGGGCACCATGCGGCCCACGAAAACCAGGTGACGGTGGCGGTCCTTGATCGGTTCCACGTGCGGCTGCGGGGGAGTGATCGCGTTATAGAACACGTCCGCATGAACGCCGCCGAGCCGCGACGCGAAGGCTGCGGCCTGCTCAGACACGCCCAGCACGCGATCCGCGTGACGCAGCACGTAACGGCCCATCGTCACATCGACTCCGCGCGATGCGGGGGCGATGATCGGCGAGGAGGATGCGACAAAACCGGAACCGTGCTCCGTGTGAATGACCGGGATTCCCGCTTGGTGTGCAGCGCGTACCCCCACGAAACTCATCGGGAAAAATCGAGTGTGCACACTGACGACGTCGATACGGTGCTCGCGGAGGAAGCGTGCGATCGCGCGGGTCGCACCCAGGGCCGGGAAACTGATGATGTCGGCGATCGGGAAGTGACGTCGATCGGTACGAATATCGACGCCCTCCTCCTGTCGATGCCCCGGCTTATCAGAGATAGTCAATACGTAGACTTCGTGTCCTAGCTGTGCCAGGGACACCGACAGGTGGTAGATGTGCGACTCCAAACCACCCAAACGCGGAGGGTAGCTGTTGACGATGAAAGCGATGCGCATTCACTGCTCCTGACCGGTCGTAGGTTCCGAGCGAGGATCCTCCTCATCGCGGGAAGCGAGAAGATCCGGCACCCCGCCCTGATCGGGGTCGAAACGACCAAACTCAAGCGTTTCCGGTAGGTGCGTGCGACGATCAGCGGGATCCGGGATACGCATGTAATCGCCGTAACCGCGAGTGAGCAGGGCGTCGACATCATGGGGGATCGAGGCCTCAATCGCTTCAAAGGGAACGCGGCGCGTGGGGAGGAACTCATCGCGGTGCACGATCCAATTCCACGGGTCACGCATCGTGAAATCGGCATAGGTGCCCGTTGCTTCGCCTTCGGCGCTGCGCGCCGCCTTCTCCCACCGCGCGTACAGCCCGCGTGGCGACATCTGCGCGGTGCGTAGTGCGAGGTTGACACTCCGCGTCACCGCATGAATGAGCGAACGTTTCCAGGCCACCATGCCGGGCAAACCGGGAGTCGGAATGCCCGACAGGAACAACAGACGGCCCCACCACCAGGTCTTACGACACATAGAGCGGAAACGCTTCGCATCCTCAGGCACCGTATCGAGTGGGAAAATATCGAGGAAGATCGGCGGCGTGTAGTCCGGGTTCACCTCGCCCTGCGAGCGGAAAACCGTTCCCGTCAAGCCCAGCTTGGAGAACAGAAGGTGGTATCGGGGAACGCTCCTCTGGTTGTCGATGCGGAAACCTTCAGACAGATGTGCGGGAGCCTCGCGCAGGAAGCGCTCGTAGTCCGGTCGGAGCATGAAGACATCAATGTCGTCATCCCACGGGATAAAACCACCGTGGCGAACAGCTCCGATGGCGCTACCGCCGTACAGTGCGTAGTCCACGCCGATCTGGCCGCACACCCGGTCGAACTCCGACAGGATGTAGGTCAGCAGCATGTGGACCTTGCGTAGGTCGCTGGGGGGCGTCGTCATAAGTCCTCCGAATACGGAAAGCGGGTGGGCGCACGTGCGCCCACCCGCCATTGTCTCACGCCTTGTTGCCGGTGATGGTACCCGCGCGCTTGGGAAGCAGGTCACCCCAGTTGGAGGTGGCCGCCAGGACCGTGCCCACCAGGATCACGACGCAGCAGATGACCTGCGTGAGCGTCGGGATCGTGTGCGGGGGGAACGCCAGGGCGAAGATGATCGCCCACGCCGAGTAGGAGATGTTCAGGGCCATGCCGCGCGAGGCACCGATCGCCGACAGCGCCTTGTAGTAGAAGAGGTACGAGGCCGTGCCTGCCAGGCCGGCCAGGGCCACCACGCCCGCGGACAGGTGAGCCAGCGAGTGGAGCGTGAAGCCGAAGACGCCCGCGATGGGGGCCACCACGAAGAGGTAGACCAGCGCCGAGGTCGTCTCGCGGATCTGGAGGGCCACCTCGTTATCCACGGCCTCGTCGCGCATTCCCCACGTGAGGATCACGGCCTCGGACCCCCAGCCGATCACGCATGCCAGCGCGCCGGCGACACCCAGGATCGCGTTGCCGCCCTCGATCGGTTCCGAGGTCGCCGACCAGCCAGTCGCGACGATTGCGCCGAGCGCGACCAGGAGGGCCACGATCTGGCGAGGCGCCATCCGCTCCTTCAGGAGGATAAAGGCCAGCAGGGTGCCCAGTGCCGGGTAGAACGTCGAAATAATCGCGGTGAGGCCGGGGCCGATGTTGTCGATCGCGATCAGGTAGCCGCTCATGCCGATCGGACCGCCCAGGAGCGCCGCCGCGATGACCGACTTGCCGGGGCGCGTGCGCAGCGCCGCCCAGGTGTCCTTCAGACGGCCTCGGAGAGCCATGTAGATCACCAGGATGAGGGCGCATGCGACGTCGTGCAGGACCGCGCCGGCGAGCGCCGACTGGTCGAAGCCGTCAAACGGAATCATGGCTAGCGCTATCGCCAGCACGACCGTGTCCAGGCCCCACAGGGCACCCGAGAAGAAGCCGTAGCGCTTGCCTCCGTGCTGAGTTTTCATGCCAGTTCACCTTCCGTAGAGATCTGAGTGCTCGAGGCTGCCTCGTAGGCTGCGAGCAGGGAATCGAGCGTGCGTGTCGCGTGCGAGTAGTAGATGTAGAGCCATTCGCCCACATCGTCCCCCTCAGCCTCCTTGACCAGCGCCCACAGGTACCAGCACCAGCCGGCGAACACCTCGTAGGCGAAGAAGTGGCGCGCCTCGCGCTCGGAGGGGGCGTGGCCCAGGTAGTACTCCAGGGCGGCGGCCGCGCGCTCGCGGGTCATTTCCGCCGTGCACACGGTCATCGTGCCGAAGTCGGCGGCCATGTCCGACATGCCCGCGTACTCCCAGTCGATGAGGCTGATGTTGCCGTCCTTGTCCACCAGGAAGTTCGGCGGGAAGAAGTCGTTGTGCGAGGGGACGACCTCGAAGCCGTCCGCGTCAGCGAAGGCCTTCAGGCGCAGGACCTTGTCGCGCAGTTCGAAGTATCCGGGCACGTCGATCGGGCCGAAGGTCTTGAGGAGGCCCTCGTAGCGCAGGCCCTCGGTGACGAAGTCGAAGCAACGATCCAGCACGCGACCGGAGGTGTGCAGCGCGCGGTCCATCTCCATGGCCGCCTTGAGCTCCTCGGGGCGGGTGACGTCCAGGTTGCGAACGTCGCGCACGAAGCGCGAGATCTTCCAGCCGGCCGCGGGGTCGCCCGTGAGGAAGGTGTCGTCGATGCCGAGCTCGGCGGCCAGGCGCAGGCCGGCGAACTCCGCGCTGCGGTCCACGATCTTTTCCGTGCCGATGCCGGGGTGGCGGTAGACGTATTCGTCGTCGCCCACCGTGAAGTGGCACGACAGGTTCGTGATGCCCTGCTTGAGCGGGTAGAAGTCGCGGATGTCCGACTTCTGACAGCCCAGGGTGGCCACGATGTGGTCGAAGACCTCTGAGTCCACGTTCTCCATGAACAGGGGATCGAAGCTGCGTAGCTCGTCCACGGAATCGAACTCGTGGATGACGCCGTCCGGGTAGCGGCGGATCACCATGTCGAAGGACTTGATGTGGTCCAGGTAGATGGACTCCCACAGCTTCGACACGGTCTCGGGCAGGTGGTAGACCTGTTCGAGAATCTCGCGGAATGTCGCGGAGAAGTTGCGGTCGAAGTAGACGTGGCCGAGCATGACCCACGCGTTGGCGCCGCCCACGGTCGCTCCCGTGATGCGGTCGGCCGGACCCGTCTTGATGCACCATTCGTCGGTGGGGCCCTCGACGTAGTTCGCCGAGTAGTAGGACTTGTAGACGTAGGGCTCGAAGGGGTTCGTGGTGAAGTAGTCGTCCGAGGAGCACACGTAGGTGTTGTCGAGGCGGTCCTTGACGAGCCAGAGGGATCCGTTGTTGTTGCGGGTGGCGTATTCGCGGTTGACGACGATGTCGACACCGTACTTGTCCGCCAGGTAGAAGAAGTATTCCTTCTTGTAGCCCACGACCAGCGTGATGTTCGTGATGCCGGCTTCGTGGAGCTGGCGGATCTGGCGCTCGACGAGGATCTCGTCGCGCACCTTGAGCGTGCCCTTGGGACGTTCGTAGCTGATGGGGGCGAAGCGGGAGGACAGGCCAGCGGCCATGATGACGGCGCCCGTGACGCGGTAGGGTTCGAGGGCCTCGCGGCCCGCGTCGGTGATTGCGCGCTCGTCGATGTAGCCGGCGGCCTCGCATTCGCGGGTGGCGGTGTTGACGCGCCCGAGGCTCATGCCGGTGGCCTCCGACAGTGCCCGCTGGGTGAGGGGAGCGTCTGTCTTGGCCAGTGCGGTCAGGATGTTGAATTGGGGCTCGCTGAGCGTGCCGACGTTGGTTGTGGGCATGCCGCCACCTTTCGTTCACAAGGTTGTTTGAGTGCTACATGTTCGAGCATAGCATTTTTCAACGGATATGTGAACATTTGGCTGTGGGGTGCCTCATGACGAGGCTTGGGTGCCCTCCGGGGAACGTTGCCACAGGTGAAGTGCCAGACCGATCGCGATCGCGCCGGCGAGAGCGCCGATAACCCACACGGCCATAGGGCCGATTGGAGCTGTGGGCCACCACCATTCGAACCCCGCGCTCAGGTTTCGCGTCGCCAGGTCGATGGGGTAGCCGTGCTGCGTGCGCCCGAACGCGTAGCGCTCGATGACGAGGTAGAGGGCGCGGGCGTTGGTGATCGCCCACAGCGCCGCCATGAGGCCCGTGCCCACGCGGCCAGCGATGCTGGAGGGCAGGCGGAACGACTCGCTGCCCACGCGCCGCCCCTCATCGTTCGCGCGTGCGGGGGAGGGAGCCAGGAGCATGAGCAGGAATACCGCGAAGAGCGGCAGCATGTAGCGGGGCTGATAGACCTCAACATTGGAGAAACGGCCCTGCACGCCGATCACGACAGGTACGCCGACGATCGCACCAAGGACCACGAGCGCGGAGAGCGCCCGACGCCACGTGAGAGACACCAACGCCCAGCAGATGATCACGCCAACAATGGTCAGTGCCGCGCCAGTCACTGTGCCTGCGTAAGAGACGTCGTTCCACCCCGGCCCCATTCGGTAGCCGGCGAAACCGGCCAAGTAGTTCGGGATCGCCTCCAGATTCTTCATGAGAATCACGCGGCGACCGGGAGTTGCGCCACTCGGTTCGACCGATGCCAGATTTGAGGACGCATTCGTATGTAACATGACCAATATGCCCACAGCAGAGGCCACACAGGCCACCACGGCTTCGGGAATAATCCGCTTATTCGGCCGTACTGCGAACGCGAGTGCGACTGTGTCGACAAAGATGTAGAAAGCGCTGTCGCCCCGAGACGTGCATGCCAGAATCGCGCCCACGACTGCGCAGATAATCAGCCCGATGCGGCGTGCTCCCACCGAGCGGGTCGCTGCGAACAGCCCTGCCGCAAAGGCGAACGTTCCCGTCAATGCCCATGAGGAGGGGTTTATTCCTGCCACAAAGCAGAAACCCATCGGTAACCAGGCCACGACGAGGGCGATGCCGATCGCTCGGCGAAGACCAGAGTCTGCGAGCGCGATAATGGTGCCCAACAGAGTGATCGCAAGCAGCGCGTTAAAAATGCGCAGTGACAAGACCGCACGATTTGTTGAATGCTGGACGAAGAGGTGAGCGAACTGGTAGTATCCCCACGGATAATTGCCGTCGTCCCATCGCAGCGTAGGTGCGGTGAGATCATCTGAGGCCGCAAACGTGCATCGAGCGGAATTATTATGCTCAAAGGCGTAGCAGGTGACGTTTTCTTTGGCCAACGTTTGGGGGACAACGACGGCCTTCTTCCCGTCTTTCGTGGTGATCTGGCAGCCGCTGTCCTCGATCGGGGGAGGGCACCACATGGCACCGACGTGGAAGTCTTCGTCTGGGGAGGAACCCACAGGGGCAGAGACCACCCATGCCAGTGACGCAGTGATCACTGCGACGATGAGGATGGCAACAGTGCCGATAAGACGTGGCTGCGGGCGGGTCGGCACCCCGTGCGTAGGCGTAGCCGGAGAATCTTGGGTGTCGGACATGCGTGGCGTCTCTTCCTTGTATAGTTCGCTCAGGAACGGGCTGCGGCGCGGAAGGCCTCAATGTGGACGGATGCGGCGCGGGCCCACGTGAACTCGTCGGCGCGCGGGATTGCCGCAGCACCCAGCGCCGCGCGGCGAGCCGGGTCGTCCAGCAGCTCCGTGAGGGCCGAGGCGATGGAGTCCGGGTCGATATCGCAGTAGGCGACGGCGTCGCCACCGACCTCGGGCAGGGAGGTCAGGCGAGTCGTCAGCGTCGCGGCACCGCAGCTCATGGCCTCCAGGACCGGCAGGCCGAAACCCTCCGCGATCGACGGGTAGGCCAGGATGACGCATCCCGAGAGGAAACCGGGCAGATCCTCCAGGGGCAGGTAGCCGGGGCGCAGGACCGTCAGGTGCGTCGGGACCGAGGCCAGGGCCGGGTCGATGTCCTCGTCCCAACCCTTGCCGCCAGCAAGGACGAGGGCGGGGGGATTCGGACGGTCGGAGACGGCCTTGACCCAGCCGCGCACCAGGTTCGGGACGTTCTTGCGCGGTTCCAGCGTGCCCAGGAAGCCGATGTAGTCGCGGCCCTCCAGGCCCAGCGAGGCCTTGACGCGCTCGCGCTCGGCGTCGGAGACCGGGTGGAAGATCGAGCGATCCACGCCGTGGTAGGCGACGTAGAACTGTGAGGGATCCCCGCCCGCGTACTTGATCGTCTCATCGCGCGTGGCCAGTGAGGGAACGACGAGGGCGTCCGCGCGGCGAATCGCGCGGCGAATTGCGGCCGTGAAGAAACGCTGTTTGAGGGGCGAATGCGCCTGTGGGTGTGAGAAGAAGGTCGCGTCGTGCAGCGTGATGACGACGGGGACGCCCGGGAACTGCGGGCAGGTGTAGTGGGGGGAGTGCAGGACGTCGGGGCGCACCTTGCGGATCAGCTTGGGCAGGCCCGTCTGCTCCCACGCCATGCGTGCCGGGCGCGGCTCGAAACGCGTAGAGATCGGGATGATGCGCGCCGAGGGAAGGCGAGTTGCGAAGTGCTCCGCGTCGCGCTCCTGGACGGCCATCGTCAGGTCCACGCCCTGGTCGACCAGTTCGGGAACCAGGTCGTCGACATAGCGACCGACGCCGCCCAGGTCTGCGGGGATCGCGGTCCCGTCCAGCAGGACTCGGATCGGCTGCGAGTGAGAAACGAAGTGGGCCACGATCATCCCCATTGGGTCGGGAGCAACAACTGGTCCCTTTATCGTATTCCATTTTGGGCTCACTCATACTTTTGTTCCCGTCCCCGCGCGCCCGTGAACTACCCTGGACGCATGAGCGTCAACGTTGGAATGGTCGTCGAACAAATGTGGCAGCCGGTGCCCGGAGGCTCCGGCCGGTACATCGTCGAAGTCGCCTCCCGTCTCGCTGGCTGCAGCGTGCGCGCCCTGGGTATCGCGGCGCGCCACGGCGCGAGCGAAGCGACGCCGCAACAGGTGGGGCTGACCATTCCCGTCCTCAACTCGTCGCTACCTCGGCGCGCCCTCTACGCCGCGTGGGACAGACTGGGCGTCCCCAGCGTGGACCGGATGCTCGGAGTTGGATCGGGCGGGGGAGCTGACGTCGTGCATGCGACGACCTGGGCGATCCCGCCGACCTCGCGCCCCCTGGCCGTCACCGTCCACGATGTCGCCTTCCTGCGCGACCCCGACCATTTCACGGCCCACGGTTCGGCCTACTTCCACCGCGCGCTCGAGATCACGAGGAAGCGCGCCGACGCGATCATTGTCCCCTCGCAGGCCACCGCCGACGACTGTGTCCAGGCAGGCCTGGACGCCTCGCGCATCACCGTCATCCCGCACGGGCTGAGCCACACGCCCGTCACGAAGGCGCAGGTCGAGGAGTTCCGCTCCCGCCACGGCCTGGCCCGCCCCTACATCCTGTGGGTCGGCACGCGCGAGCCGCGCAAGAACCTGCCCACCCTCCTGGCGGCCTACGAGCAGCTGGGCGGCACCGACCTCGACCTCGTCCTGGTCGGACCTGCCGGGTGGGGGTCTGACCCCACGGACGCACCCCTGCCCCCCGAGCGAGTCCACGTCCTCGGGCGGCTCGACGACGCCGACCTGGCCTGCGCCTACGCGGGCGCCCGCGTCTTTACCTTCCCGTCGATCTGGGAGGGCTTCGGCCTGCCCGTCCTCGAGGCCATGGCGCACGGGACCCCCGTCGTGACCAGCGCGGACACGTGCATGGCGGAGATTACGCGAGAAGATGCGGGAATCCTCGTGCCGGCCACCGACGCCTCGGCCCTCGCCGAGGCCCTCGAAGCGGCCTCGGGGGGCGAGCACGACCGCCTCGCCGCCGCCGGTATCGAGCGCGCCCGCGACTACACGTGGGAGGCCTCCGCCGCCGCGCACGCAGCTATCTACGCGGACCTGGCGGGCGAGCGATGAGGGCGCGCAGCGCGAGGGTTATCCTCGTCAACTGGAAGAACGCGCCGCTCACCCTGCGCGCCGCCCACTCGATCGCCCCGCAGATGGGGGAGGGGGACCACCTCGTCATCGTCGACAATGGATCCGACGACGACTCCCTGACCGTCCTGCGCGAAGGGCTCGAGGAGCTGCGCGCCGGGGCCGATCCCGCGCGTGTATCCCTCGTCAACGCCGGGACCAACGATGGCTTCGGTGCCGGCGTCATGGCCGGGGCAGCCGGACTGGAGGAAGGCACCGTCGTCCTGCTCAACAACGACGCGACCGTGCGCGACGGGTTCCTCGACGCGCTCCTGGCCCCCCTGGGTGAGGCCGTGGGCGCCACGACCGCGCTCATTCTCCTGACCGGTACCTGGCGTCCCTCCACCCCCTCCGACACGGAGTTCCTCGTCGCCCGCGACGGCAGCCGCTGGACGCGCGTCACCGACGCGCAGGGCGGCGGGCAGGTCCTCATCAACTCCACCGGCAACGAGGTCGACAATGCGGGCAACGGGTATGACCGCTCCTGGCTGGACCCCGCCGATTCCCCGCTGCCCGCCCCCGAGGTCTTCGGCCTATGCGGCGGCGCGTGCGCGATCGACGCCGACGCGTGGCGCGCTGTCGGGGGAGTGCGCACCGACCTGTTCATGTACTACGAGGACACGGACCTGTCCTACAAGCTGCGCGAGGCCGGCTACGAGGTGCGCTTCGTCGCCGGAGCCGTCGTCGACCACGAGCACGCCGCCTCCTCCGGCACGTCTTCGCCCATGTTCCTGAGGGTCAACGCCCGCAACCGCATCATCGTCGCCGCCCAGCACGCCCCCTGGGGCGTCGTCGCGCGCGCCATCGCTCGCTCCATCGCGCGCGCCGTGCGCTCGGGCGGCCGCGGTCCCGTCGCCCGCGGAGTCCTCCAAGGCCTCCTCGCCCTGCCTCGCGCGCTGCGTCACCGCACCGCCGCGCATCCACAGCGATAGGGGAGTCGGCCTCGTCGACGAGGCCCGGGCGGGCAGGTGCGTCACGGCACACAACGCGGGGCGGAGCTGCGCAGCGCCGCGGCCTTGATAGACTGACTCACATGGTGAAGACTGTCCTCGTTACCGGAGCCGGCGGCTACATCGGCCGCCACATTGTTCACGCCCTGCTGGAGCGCGGCCTTGACGTCAGCGTCGTCGACTTCCGCCTCGACGGTGTCGACGAGCGCGCGCGCCGCATCGATACCCAGATTTTCAGCGGAGACGCTGACATCTACGACCAGCTCGGACGCCCGGACGTGGTCCTGCACCTCGCGTGGCGCGACGGCTTTGTGCACAACTCGCCGGCCCACATTGAGGATCTGCCCGCCCATTACCACTTCATTGAGAATCTCCTCAAGGGTGGCTGCACCCACGTGGCCGTCATGGGTTCCATGCACGAGGTCGGCTACTGGGAGGGCGCTATCGACGAGAACTCCCCGTGCAACCCCGCATCGCTGTACGGAATCTCGAAGAACGCGCTGCGACAGATCACGACGCTGCTGACCGCCCAGCACGGTGCGACCATGCAGTGGCTGCGCGGCTACTACATCGTCGGCGACGACGCGCACGGCTCCTCGATCTTCTCCAAGCTCCTGGCGGCTACCCAGGAAGGCAAGAAGACCTTCCCCTTCACCACGGGCAAGAACCTCTACGACTTCATCTCCATCCAGGAACTGGCCTACCAGATCGCCGCCGCTGTCTCCCAGGACGAGATCGATGGCATCATCAACATCTGCAGCGGCGAGCCCATGAGCCTCGCCGACCGCGTCGAGGCCTACATCCGCGACAACGACCTGGACATCACACTCGAGTACGGGGCGTTCCCGGATCGTCCCTACGACTCGCCCGGCGTGTGGGGCGACGCCACGAAGATCCGACAGATCCTGGCGGCCGTCGACGGTTCAAAGGAGTGACGTCGTGAAGCGCGCCGGTATCTTCCTGTTCTTCGATCCGCAGGGCCTCGTCGACGACTACATCGTGGAGTGCCTGACCTCGCTGCGCGAGTACCTCGACGAGATCCTCGTCGTCTCCAACTCTCCTCTGGACGACACCGCGCGTGAGCGCCTCCTGAAGGGTGCCACCGAGGTCTTCGAGCGGGAAAATACCGGCTTCGACGTGGGCGGATACCGCGACGGCATCGCGCGCTTCGGCTGGGATCGCCTCGGTCAGATCGACGAGCTGATCCTCTTTAACTACACCTTCTTCGCGCCCATCAACCCGTGGAAGAACCTCTTCGACCGCGTGGAGGCCGCCGGGGCGGTCGACTTCTGGGGCATCACCGAACATGACGAGGTACGCCCCCACCCCTTCCTGGCCGCCACCCGTATGCCGCGGCACATCCAGTCCCACTGGATTGCCGTGCGCAACCCGCTGCTCAGCTCCCCGGACTTCCGTAAGTACTGGGACGAGATGCCCCCGATTCGCTCCTACAACGACTCCATCCAGTGGCACGAGTCGCGCTTCACGGAGTACTTCGGGGACCTCGGCTACACGCACGTCGTGGCCTACCCGCGTGAGGACTACCCCTCGCGTAACCCCGTCTTCGATAACGCCTCTCTGCTGCTCGCGGACGGCTGCCCGATCCTCAAGCGTCGTAACCTCTTCCACGACCCGCTCTACCTGGACCGCCACGCCATCATCGGCGCGGACATGCTGGAGCTGGCTGAGCGGGCGGGCTACGACACGGACCTGATCCTGACAAACCTCGCGCGCACCTCGCGTCCGCGCGACCTCGTGACGAACGCGGGCCTGACGACCGTCGTCCCGCCGCGCGCCGACCAGGCCACCCTGGATGCGGCCGCCTCCCTCAAGGTCCTCGCCGTCGCCCACATCTTCTACGCCGACATGGCCGACGAGATCCTCGACCGCCTGAGCGTCCTGCCCGCCGGATACCACCTGGTGGCCACAACCTCGAACGAGGAGAACAAGGCGCTCATCGAGGCGCGCGCCCAGGAACGAGGCGTGGACGCCGACGTGCGCGTCGTGTCCTCCAACCGCGGCCGCGACATCGGCGCGTTCCTCGTGGATTGTGGCGATGTGCTCACCTCGGGCGAGTACGACGTCGTCGTGAAGATCCACTCGAAGAAGTCCGTCCAGGACGACTACAACGCGGCCCAGCTCTTCAAGGAGCACCTCTACGACAACCTACTGGCCTCCTCCGATCACGTGGCCGGCATCCTCGCCGACTTCGCCGCCCACCCGGGCCTGGGCATGGCCATTGCACCCATGCCGCACATGGGGTACCCGACGATGGGCCACGCGTGGTTCGCGAACCGCCAGCCCGCCCGCGAGTTCGCCAAGAAGGTCGGCATCACCGTCCCCTTCGACGACGACCAGCCGCTGGCGCCCTACGGCTCCATGTTCATCGCGCGCCCCGAGGCCCTGTCTCTGCTGACCGGCACCGGCCTCGTCCCCGAGGACTTCCCCGAAGAGGGCGGCTACAAGGACGGATCCCTGGCCCACGTCATCGAACGCCTCCTGGCCTACGCGGTCCTGTCGCGCGGCTACTACGTGCGCCCCGTCATGACCCCGAAGTGGGCGGGCGTGTACTACGGCTACCTCGAGTACAAGCTGGCCGCGACCTCGTCGATGATGCCCGCTTTTGCGATCGACCAGGTTCCCTTCCTCAAGGCGCGCATGGGAACGGTCCCGAACCTGCTGGGTGCCGTCAAGACCAACATCATGGTGCGTACCCCCGGCCTGGGCAATGCCCTCAAGCCGGCGTACCGAGCGGCCCGAGGGTTCGCCCACAAGATCCGATCTATGAAGGGTGAGCGATGAGCCTGGCCTCCACGATCCGGGACGCATCCTCGCATACGGGGCGCTATCTTGTGCTGACGCCGGATTTGACCGAGTAAAATAATTTTTCTGACCAGCACAGAAAGGATGGAAGAACCGGTGTCTGAGACGAAACGGGTCGTTGACCTGACGATGCGCATGGCGCAGCGCTCGATCTCCTCGGAGTTCAAGGGCACCGCGCTCGGCCGCCTGTGGTCCTTCATCAACCCGGTCGCCACGATCGCCGTGTACGCGCTGATCTTCGGCGTCGTCTTCCGCGGCGAGGCCGACAAGGGCGTGAACTCGGGGCTGTCGTCCTTCGCGCTGTGGATCGGCGTGGGCGTCATCGCCTGGAACTTCATGTCGAGCGGCATTCAGCGCGGCATGGACTCCCTCGTGGGCAACTCGGGCCTGCTGACGAAGGTCTACTTCCCCCGCCAGGTCCTCATCTACTCCTCGGTCCTGGCCCTGGCTTACGATTTCGCGTTCGAGCTGGCCGTCATCATCGTCATCATGTGCATCGCCGGCGGCCCCGGCGTGCTGCTCATGATCCCAGCGGTCATCGTGATCACGGCGCTCGCGATGCTCTTCGTCATCGGCATGGGCCTCATCCTGTCGATCGCGTCGGTGTACTTCCGCGATATCTCGCACCTGTGGCAGATCTTCAACCAGATCTGGATGTACGCCTCCGGCGTTGTTTTCTCCCTGTCGATGCTCAACAAGGTTCAGACCGACCTGGCAGCCAAGGGGTGGACCTGGGGCGGCGAGCCCCTCCCGATCGTCACGATCTTCCGTCTGAACCCCGCCGAGCTCTTCCTTGAGGCCTACCGCTCGACGCTGTACGGCTTCGCGATGCCGTCCTGGCAGGTGTGGCTCGGCTGCGCCGCCTGGGCCTTCGGGATCTTCGGCCTCGGCTCGCTGATCTTCCGCCGCTTCTCGGCACGAATCGTGGAGGAACTCTGATGACGAACGCGATTTCGGTGGAGGGCGTCTCCAAGCGCTTCCGCATCTACAAGAACCGCAACCAGTCCCTCAAGGGCGCGTTCCTGCAGCGTTCACGCGCCCAGTTCGAGGAGTTCTGGGCCCTCGACGACGTCTCCTTCGACATCCCGCAGGGCAAGACCTTCGGCCTGCTCGGCCATAACGGCTCGGGCAAGTCGACGCTGCTGAAATGCATCGCGAAGATCCTCACCCCGGACAAGGGGACGATCTCCTCGACGGGGCGCATGGCCGCCATGCTCGAGGTCGGCTCCGGCTTCCACCCCGAGCTCTCGGGCCGCGAGAACATCTACCTCAACGGCGCGATCCTGGGCATGAGCAAGAAGGAGATCGACTCCAAGCTGGACGCGATCATCGACTTCTCCGGCGTCGAGCGCTTCATCGACCAGCCCGTCAAGAACTACTCCTCGGGCATGTACGTGCGCCTGGGATTCTCCGTGTCCATCCACGTCGAGCCGGACATTCTCCTCGTCGACGAGGTCCTGGCCGTGGGCGACATGGAATTCCAGAACAAGTGCATGGATAAGTTCGCCCAGCTCAAGGACCAGGGGCGTACGGTCGTCGTCGTGTCCCACGGCCTCGAGCAGATGCGTACGTTCTGCGACCAGGCCGCCTGGCTGGACCACGGCACGCTCGTCGACGTGGGCGCGGCAGCCGAGGTCATCGACACCTACTCCGACGTCGCTCACCACGCCGTCGAGGTCGAGGGCGGCGGGACGCGTTTTGGCAGCGGCGAGGCCATGATCGAGCGCATCGACCTGCTGAGCGCCTCCGGGGAGTCCACGTCCCTCGTGTACCCGGGTGATCCCGTGCGTCTGCGCCTGCACTACCGTGCGAAGGAGCGCATTGAATCCCCGGTCTTCGGTGCCTCCATCGACACTCGCGAGGGCGTCTTTGTGTGGGGCCTGCACGGCATGGATGCCTGCTACGTGCCGACCTCGATTGAACCGGGCACGGGCCACCTGGACATCGAGATCCCGCGCCTGACCTTCAACCCGGGCGCCTACACGATTTCGGCGGCCATCCAGAACCACGACATGACAGGCGTCATCGACGCCCTCCAGAAGGCGCGCCGCTTCGACGTGCTGCCCGGCCCCGGCATGGAGTCCGGCGGACTGGTCAACCTGGGTGCCTCCTTCACGGGCCTGACGCCTGCGCGCCCCATGCGCGACGTGCCCAAGCGCGGTGCCGCCGACTACGAGCACCTCGCGCGCATGCAGGCCCAGCAGGCCGACGCGCTCGAGAATGAGGACTGACCGACGCACTGACGTCGATGGAGGACCGGGCTCAGCGGTGTGATACCGCTGAGCCCGGCCTTTTACCTGCCTCGAGGGCCCAAATGCCGCGCGCGCTGTGACGATCGTTCTACACTTATAGGAGAACTGTTTCCAGCGACAAGGTACAGCCATGGCACCGACGCCCACACTCGCCCGCCGCGCCCCCGCGCGCGCCCTCATCGCAGCCCTCTCCCTCGCCCTCATCGCCCTGCCCGCACAGGCCCGCGCTGAGGCAGGCGAGGAGACCGCGCCGCAATCCTTTGCAGAGAGTTCCACCGCGGCCCAGTCCGCCGGCGAGACGACGCCGTCCGCCACGCCCAGCCTTGCGCCCACGGGCGCGCCCGAGGCCACCGACCCCAGTGCGAGCGAGCAGGAACGGGGTGCCCCGGCCTCGTCGGTCGCGACCGAACCGCCGACGATGAACGCTCCAGACGAAACCGGTCGGGGAGCGTGGGTGCGCGACTCGATCGGCTGGTGGTGGCGGCGCGCCGATGGCACCTACCCCGCCTCCCAGTGGGTGGCAATCGGGGGTAGCCGCTACTACTTCAACGCCAGCGGCTACATGGCCACCGGCTGGCTGCGCGACGGCAGCGACTGGTTCTACCTGGCGTCCTCCGGCACGCTGCTCGGTGGCTGGGTGCGTGATGGTGGCTCGTGGTACTACCTGGACCCCACCAGCGGCGTGATGCACACGGGTATGACCGGAGTGGATGGCACCTGGTATTACATGGATTCGTCGGGCGCGATGCGCACCGGCTGGGTCAGCCTCGCCGACGGCTGGCATTACTTCGCGTCCAGCGGCGCGCAGATGGTGGGATGGCTGCGTGATGGTGGCTCGTGGTACTACCTGGATCCCACGAGCGGCGTGATGCACACGGGTATGACCGGGGTGGACGGTACGTGGTATTACATGGATTCCTCGGGTGCGATGCGTACTGGGTGGCAGAACCTTTCCGATGGCTGGCATTACTTCGCGTCCAGCGGCGCGCAGATGGTGGGATGGCTGCGTGACGGGGGAGAGTGGTACTACCTGGACCCCACCAGTGGCGTGATGCACACGGGTATGACCGGGGTGGACGGTACCTGGTATTACATGGACTCCTCGGGCGCGATGCGCACCGGCTGGCAGAACCTTTCCGATGGCTGGCATTACTTCGCGTCCAGCGGCGCGCAGATGGTGGGATGGCTGCGTGACGGGGGAGAGTGGTACTACCTCGACCCCAACACGGGCATCATGCGCACTGCGCCCCTCGAACTGAATGGCCACCGCTACGAATTCGACGCCTCGGGCGCATGGCGCGGGTACGAGGCTCCCGCCGGCTACCTGCAGCCCACCGACCACATCACGGGCCTCGGGGACGCGACCAACACGCTCACGTGGGGAATGAACGGCACAAAGGTACGCATCGCCCAGGTGCGCCTCGGCCTGTGGCACGCCAACAAGCTCGCCTCCGTCGACGCATCCTTCGTCGCCGCCGTGAAAAACTTCCAACAGCGTGCAGGACTGCCCGTCACCGGCGTCGTTGACAAAGTCACCTGGGATGCCATGGACACCGGCTACCCGTGGACCGTCGACCAATACCAGGCCACGCCCCTGCCCCTGACCGCCACGCGCACCGAGCGCGTCGAGGCCATGATCGGATACGCGTGGAACCAGACGGGATCGTCCTACACGTGGGGAGGGGCTGGCCCCTACGACCTGGGATTCGACTGCTCCGGCCTGGTCCTCCAGTCCCTCTACGTCGCCGGACTGGACCCCCAGCCCATCAACGTCATCAAGCACGCATGGCCGTCGTATCGTACATCGCAGGAGCTCTACGCCTACCCGTACTTCCAGCACGTGCCCCTCGCCCAGCGCCAGCGCGGCGACCTCATCTTCTACACGACGAGCGGGACCGTCACGCACGTTGCCATCTACCTCGGAGACGACTTGATCGTTCATACCGACTGGATGGGGCGCCCCGCCCGCATGCAGCACATCACCGCCGGATACGGGTGGGATCGCATGACCTCAGATGTCGTGCGGCCGCTGCCGTAAGAGAGACACAAAGCGGGCCGGTCGTGGGTTCTCCCACGACCGGCCCGCCTCTGTCGCAGTAGTGCTGCTCAGCGCCCCAGCAGACGGCGCAGGACACGCTTCGGCAGAGAAACCGTCCGACGCAGCGACCGCTGCAGTGCCGAACCCGCCTCGAGCTGCGCACGCAGAGCGCTCACCTCGCCGCGCAACTCGTGCACCTGCTCGTGCAGGGCCGTCATCGTGTTCAGCATGTTGACGTGCACGAGATTCAACGAGGAATGGAAACCCGAATCCACGCGCCCCAGCTCCTCGCGCATACGGCGGTAGTACTCCGCCGACAGGAGCGCCTGACCCAAGTGCGGGGACGAAGGATCGTCCGTCGCCAGCATCGCGCGCAGGTAACGGTCGCGGATGTGCAGGTTATCCCACTTATGCAGATACGCGTCCGTGACGACAGAGTTGCCCAGCGAGGCATCCATCGTGTCACGGTGATGCCAATAGGCCAGCGGCTCCCCGTCGATGAAACCGACCGGGGAATCCGCCAGCAGTCGCAGGTTGAAATCCCAGTCGGCCTGCGTCTGCAGCGACCCATCCCAGTGACCCACGCGGTCGGCGACCTCTCGGCGAATCAGCTGCGAGATCGGCGGCGTGTAGTTCTCCACCATCATGTCCACGAGGGACAGGCCGTAGTTGTCCGTCGAGAGGACCTCGCGCTCGATCTCGATACAGGTACCGTCGGCGCGCACGCGCTCGCGGACAATCTCGCAGCGGGTGGCGACACCGCCCGCCGACGGATGCTCATCCAGATAGGCGACCGTCTTCTTCAGGAAGTGCGGGTGCCAGGAGTCGTCATCGTCGTGGACCGCATAGTAGGTGCAGTGCGAGGCGGCCAGGCCAGACTCGAGCGCCGCCTCGCGACCATTCGACACCTCGTTCGTGACGATCATGATCTTCGAACGCACGGCGCTCTTCTGTTTCTTGACGATCGAGCGCACCTCGGCCTCGTCGCCGGCGTCGTTGACGATGACCACCTCGTAGTTGTCGAAGCTCTGCGAAGCGATCGACGCGAGGGCACGGGTGAGCATCGCCGGACGATTGCGCGTGCGCACGACGACGGTAACTGTTGCGCTCATGCGGGTTCTTCCTCTTCGGTCGGAGTGGACGAGACGGGTGCCTCCACCTGGCGGTAACGCAACAGGTAGATGGCGCTCGTCAGGGCAAGTGTGTATCCCAGTGAGGCCAGGCCCCACAGGGTCATCGGGCTCAGTGACATGTCGGCCCACCACCACTGGATGTCGCCATTGAGGTTGACCGGTGCGATCCACCCGATGTGGGGAATCCACAGGAGTCCGCGGACATAGCGGGCGATCGTCGTGTGCATGGCGACAGCGTTGACGACACTGAGAAAGACAACAAAAAAGGTGAACTGACCCTTGGTCAGGGAGGACTTCTTGACAGCTGAGGACACCCAGATGAGCAGCAATACACCCAGCAGGGGCAATGTGTAGCGCGCGTGGTATGCGCCCAGGTTAGGGAACGCCGTTGGTGTTGCGACGAGGATGGGGATACCTGCCATCGCGCCAAAAACCATGATCGATGCCAACGCTTTACGCCAGCTCATCGCTCGTGCCCCCAGGAAAATAACGAAACCAAGGACGAGTAGGGCCACAACCGGTGCGTAGCCCGGCAGTGACGTGTCACGCCAGCCGGGTCCGGAGTTCAGTCCCACGAAGCCTGCAAAGTAGTCGGGCAAGTAGCGGAGGTTCGTGAATGCGACGTCGATGCGGTCATGCACAGTGATCGTCGCGTCGCTCGATTGCGAGGCGCTGGAGGCTTGCCCGCTGCCGAGCATGAGCCACACGCCAATCGCGCTGAGAACAGTGGCGACCCCGATCTCTGGGAGATGACGCCTGCGAGCTTCCAGGATGAGGATGCCCAACGATGCAACGAAAACATAGAACGATGCATCGCCGCGAGACTCATAGCACAGGAGTGCGGAGAGGCACGCCACGCCGAGCAGCGCCCAGTGTCGCCATCCACGCGCCTTGAGGCCAGCGTACAGGGCTGCGCCGTAGCAGAAAACGCCCGTAATTGCCCATGATGAGGGATTGTTAGACGCAATGAAATACATGCCCATCGGAGTCCACGCGACCAGTGCTGCTAACGCGATGTTCACCCTGACTTCGCGCTGTGATAAAACGGTAATTGCCCCGATAAGAATGAGGAGGATGACGACGTTAGCGACGCGCATGTGCCACGCGGATCTCTCCACGTTGTGCCCCGCAAACAAGTGGTGGAAGTGGTAGAAGCCAAGAGGATACAGTCCGTCGTCGTAGCGATAGGACGGGTAGGCTGCGTCGTCTGAATACTCTTTGATGCACGCGTGCGAGCGATCGGGGTGGAAGGCTTCACATACTGAGCGTGATGCGGTGAGGGGAGCCATAACGTACCGATCCCCGTCGATCATGGTTGTCTCGCAGGAGGAGTCGACTGGCCGTGGACACCACGTGGACACAAGGTGGTAGTCGTCGTCGGGGGACGATCCTGGGGACGAAGCGAAAACCCAGCCGGTCGCTACAGCAATGATACCGAGGAACAGGAAAGTAACGGCTAGGGGCCGCGCTGCGGTAGAGATGAAACGTTCCCGCGCGGAGACAAGGTGGTCGGCGAGCGCACGTGCCATGAATCGAGCCAATCTGTCCAGAATAGTTACTTCTAATGTACACGACTCCGGGGGGTGCCCGGCGGGTTCGAGGAGGAGGCCAAGCTAGAAGACGACGGGCCAGTGCGGCATGCAGGTCGTGAGCGTGGCATGGGCGTCCGTGGCCTCGGCGAGGGCCTGGGTGTAGGCGGGGTTCGTCTCGGGCTGTTCGCCGCGCTTGAGCGCTTCCTCGGCGGCCTCCTGGTCGGCGAACTCGGGGATGGCGCCGGAGTCGAGGGCTGCGTTGCGCGCAACATACACCGAGAGGGCGTCGAGGGCCTCCTTGGAGGTTTCGTCCGAGGCCGCCTGGGTGAGGCGATCGGAATAGTCGTGCTGAAATGCGGCCGCGAAAGCTTCCCACGCGCGGTGACGCTCGTCCGCGTTGGTTTCCCCCGAGCGCTTGGCCGCCAGCGCCCTGTAGGCCTGGCCGGTCTCGGAGCTGCCCAGGGCCTCGGTGAAAATAGCGTCCATCGCAGCGCATCCGGGCGAAGCCGCATGCAGAGTCGGGCTGGCCGAGCTCGAGGGCTGACCGGGATCTCCGGGCGAAACGGAGACAGCGGGCGTCGACTGTGCGCTCTGGGCATCCTCCGACGGGGAGCACGAGGCCGTGGCGAGCGCGCAGAGCGCAAGCAGCGCAAGGGAGGGAACGAGGCGAGTCACGAGGGGTCCGTTTCTGTTGGGGATGCGTCCAATTTATCAGCGTGGAGTGGCTGGCCAGGGGACCTCCAGCGTGGCGAATAGTGACGTATCCGACGGGGTAGCGGAGGCCAGTGTCAGGGAAAGCGTGAGAACTACGGCATAATAGGGGCAGGAATGGGGTGAGTGGCACCCTCGGACGCCCACGGGCGCGCAAAGGAGAAAACTTATGAAGATCGTTGTGACCGGCGGTGCCGGCTTCATCGGAGCGAATTTCGTTCACACGCTGCTGGAGGATCACCCGGACGTCGACGTCGTCGTCCTGGATAAGTTCACCTACGCGGGTAACCGCGCATCCCTGACCGACGTGCCCGCCGAGCTCGCCGCCCGCCTGAGCGTCGTTGAGGGTGACATCGCTGATGCGGACCTTGTTGATGGCGTCGTCGCTGGCGCAGACGCGGTCGTGCACTTTGCCGCCGAGTCGCACAACGACAACTCCCTCCTCGATCCCTCGCCTTTCATCCAGACGAACCTGGTGGGCACCTTCACCCTGCTGGAGGCCGTGCGCCGCCACAAGGTCCGCTTCCACCACATCTCCACGGACGAGGTCTACGGCGACCTTGAGCTGGACGACCCCGCGAAGTTCACGCCCACCACTCCGTACAACCCCTCCTCGCCCTACTCCTCGTCCAAGGCCGGATCGGACCTGCTGGTGCGCGCGTGGGTGCGCTCCTTCGGCGTCGAGGCCACGATCTCGAACTGCTCGAACAACTACGGTCCCTACCAGCACATCGAGAAGTTCATCCCCCGCATGATCACGAACCGCCTGCGCGGCGTGCGCCCCCGCCTGTACGGCGACGGCCTGAACGTGCGCGACTGGATCCACGTGCGCGACCACAACACGGCCGTGTGGGACATCCTCACGAAGGGCCGCATCGGTGAGACCTACCTGATCGGCGCGAACGGCGAGACGAACAACCGCGACGTCGTCGCCATCCTGAATGAGCTGATGGGTTACGCTCCCGACGACTTCGATCACGTGAACGACCGCCCGGGCCACGACCTGCGCTACGCGATCGACAACTCCAAGCTGGTCACCGAGCTTGGCTGGGAGCCCAAGTTCACGAACTTCCGCGACGGCCTGGCCGACACGATCGCCTGGTACACCGAGAACGAGGCCTGGTGGGCCCCGCTGAAGGAAGCTGTCGAGGCGAAGTACGCCGCCGAAGGACACTGATTCCTTGACTCACGTGACCCGAGGTGAGGCCTCGCCTCGCCCCCGCGTCACCGTCCTCATGGCCACCTACAACGGGATGGCCGAGGACGGCGCGTGGCTCGACGAACAGGTGGACTCCGTGCTCGCTCAGGCGGGCGTGGAGGTCCGCCTCGTCGTGTCCGACGACGCCTCGAGTGATGGCACGCGCGCGCACCTTCAGGAGCGCGCGGCCGCCGATCCTCGGATCACTATCTTGCCCCAGCGCGACGGCACCCCCGGTGTGACGGGCAACTTCCTGCATCTTTTCACGACGCACACCCCTGACGGCTCCTACGTCGCCTTCACCGACCAGGACGACGTGTGGCACGAGGACAAGCTGAGTTCTCAGCTGGCCCTCATGGCTGCGCGCGGGGCCGACGTCGTGTCGTCGAACGTCACCTCGTTCCAGTCGCTGCCCGGCGGGGCAGTGGGGGAGCGGCGCCTCATCCGTAAGTCGCAGCCCCAGCGCGGATGGGACTTCCTCTTCGAGGCCGCGGGACCCGGCTCGACCTACGTCTTCAGCCCGAAGGCCCACGAGACCCTCGTGCGCGTCTTGAGCGACCTCGACTACAGCGAGATCGGCGTGCATGACTGGTACGTCTATGCGCTGGCGCGCTCGATCGGCCTGACGTGGGTGATCGGCGAGGAGCCGACCCTGGAATATCGTCAGCACGGCGGCAACGTGCAGGGCGCGAACTCCGGTTCCGGCGCGCGCGATGCCCGCATGGCCAAACTGCGCAACGGCTTCTACCGCAAGCAGTTTATCCTGACGGCCCGCGCCGCCCAGAAGGTCGGCACCTTCGATGAGCGCCGCGCGCGCCAGCTGTGCGCCATCCTGCGCGAGCTTGAGGAGAAGGGCGTGGCCTCGCGGCTGCGATTCGCCCTGCGCTGGCGTCAGATCCGCCGCGACCCCGTGGAGGGCATCAAACTCGCGGCTGCCCGCGTTCTGGGCGTGTGGTGACGTCTACCGCCGATAGGTGACGAGCCCGCCGTCCGCGTCCTCCGTCGCGAGGATCTGCGCTAGCTTGTCAGGGGAAACCTCGCGCGGGTCGATGATGACGACCGAGCGTCCCTGCATCCACTGATCCAGCACCTGTCCCGCGCCCGTTCGCGCGTCCCACAGCAACGCGACGCGGCGACCGCGCACCGGCTCCGACGGGTGCGAACCGGCCAGGGCCTCGTCCCGGGCTTGCATGAGTATCGGGGGAGTGTCGACGACGAGGCCGTCCGGCTGCGTGGCGATCTCCGCGAGGCCGTCGAGCGCCCCGCCTAAGGGGCCGTCCCATGCGAAGGACAGGTACTGTGCGGGCTGGGCGAGTACATGCGCTCCAGCGTCGATTGCGTCGGAGGCTTCGGAGCCGAGAATATTCGTGACGAAAAGGTCGCCGGGCAGCGGGCGTCGTGTATCGAGGAGCTCCCATCCCATCGCTCGCGCGGCGATCTGCCAGAGGGTGTCCTGCCAGGGTTGAAGAGTCGTGTAGATGCGGGTTGGTGTCGGTTCGCCTGTGCCGAACAGATCCGCGGCGAGTTCGTTTGTCAGGTAGTTCGCGATCTTCGATAGCCACCTGCTAACCACGGGTCCTCCCAGTTCAACCCGCTCCTGGCCGTATTGGGTGAGCGCTGGCCCTGACCATTCGTTAATCGCTGTGATACAGTGGGTGAGCCTGCTCATAGTTTCTGAGGACACATTGTTCATGGTTTCAAGTATATCGAAGGTCCTATGTGTTCCAAGTACTTAGTAACTGTGAAGTCCTTGAAAACAGGCACTGTTTTACCGTTGGGTCAAGCGCTACGGAAAAGGTCTCAATATCGCGAAACCGCTTGACTTCCTGCAATGACACGCGTGTAATTCTCGTATTGATCGATTCGTTATAAGGAGCTCCCGCAATGTGGAACATCTTCGGTGACGGACCCCTGGAGTGGTCCGAGGACGCCGACGCGGCGCTGTACGCCCGCATTGACGGTCCCCTTGCGTGGCAGCAGCACGCGCTGTGTGCACAGACGGATCCGGAAGCTTTCTTCCCTGAGAAGGGTGGCTCTACCCGCGAGGCCAAGGCCGTTTGTCAGGCCTGCCAGGTGCGTGAGGACTGCCTGGAGTACGCGCTGGCAAACGATGAGCGCTTTGGCATCTGGGGTGGCATGTCCGAGCGCGAGAGGCGGCGCCTGCGCCGTATGGCCGGTTGAGCCCGACACAGCGCTCCGTCGGTGCGATCCTCGTCACGAGGGGAGAGGCACCGCTCACTCAGTCCGTCCTGCGGGCCATCGAGAATCAATCGATGGCCCCGCACTCGTTGACCATCATTGACGTCGCAGGTCGCCACGTCACCCCCTTCCCGTCCGAACGCGTTCCCGAGGGAGCGCAGCTCGTTCGCGTCGGTCGTGCCCGCAACCTGGGCGATGCAATCAAGCGTGCACGCGCACAGGGAGCCGCTTTCACCTCGGAACACTGGTGGTGGATCCTGCATGAGGACTCGGCCCCCGAATCCGAATGTCTCGATGAGCTCATTCAGGCGGCCACCGTCGGTAAGACCGTTGGCGCGGTCGGCGTCAAGCAGATGAGCTGGGACGGGAGCCGACTCCTCGAACTAGGTATTTTCGCCACGGCGAGCGCCCGACGGCTCGAACGCGTCGGCGACGACGACATCGACCAGGGGCAGTACGACGGAACGAGCGATGTCCTCGGCGTCGGCACCGCCGGGCTCTTCATCAGCGCCGAGGCCTACGAGGCGGTTGGTGGATTCGACACCGCGCTCGGTCCCTTCGGCGACGGGCTGGACCTGGGGCGTAGGCTCCACCTCGCGGGGTACCGTGTCATCGTTGCGCCCAAGGCGCGCGTGCGCCACGCCCGCGTCTCCCTGTACTCCCTCTCAGGCTCTGCTCCGGAGTCGGATCGCAATGAGCCGACGGGCGACGTGTCCGACGCGATTATCGAGGGGAACGCTGCGACCGACGGATCTTTCCGTAAGCGCCGCTACGCCCAGATGTACAACTGGTGCAAGGCCGTGCCCGCCCTCGTCCTGCCCTTCCTGGCTCTGTGGCTCCTCGTGTGGAGTCCGGCACGCGCCCTGGGGCGGATCTTGACGGGACGCGCCTCCCTGGCCCTGCCCGAAATCGGTGCCCTTCTCTCCGTGATTGGAGCGACCCCGCGTCTGCTCGCCGGGCGTGCCCGCGCGGCTCAGTCGCGTTCCGTCCCCCGTTCTGCCCTGCGCGGCCTCGAGACGGCCCCCGCCTCGCTGCGCAAGGAACCGGCGGGCGTGGATGAGGATGAGAACGGCGAGCGCATTGATCCGCTCATTGTCGCTTCGATGCGGCGCTACCGACTTCGCTCTGCCTCCACCTGCCTCGGCCTCGCGATCGTGACGTCTCTGATTGCTGGCGCGCAGTGGTGGGGAACCTCTGCAGGCCTCGTGGGCGGAGCGTGGGTGTCGCTGCCGGCGACCTGGACGGAGCTGTGGAACGCCGCGTGGGCCGCGTGGGTCCCCGGCGGAGACGGCTATGCCGGTGGCGCGGATCCCCTGACGATTCTGCTTGCCCTCCTGAGTGCCCCCGTCGCGCCGCTCGGCACCACCCCCGGCGCGTTCGCGACCTTCCTGCTCGTGGCCTCGAGCCCGCTCGCGGCCGTCATCGCATGGATTCCGAGCCGCACTCTCGCCTCCTCGCTGCGCGTACGCTTCCTCGCCTCGCTCGCCTGGGCATTCGCGCCCGCACTCCTCCTGAGCGCGACGCATGGCGTCCTCGCGGGCGTGCTCGCCCACATCGCCTTGCCTGTCTTCGCGGCCTTCTGCTTCGGGATACCCAGGCATCTGTTCGTGGCCGGTGCATCCGGCGTTGAGATCGCGCCCGTGCAGCCCCGCGGAGTGAACGCGGGATGCGCGGCGCTCGCCCTCGTCGTCCTCGCGTGCTGCGCCCCGTGGATGCTGCCGCTCGGTGGCCTCGCGCTCGCGTGGCGGTCCCGGAGCCGCCTCCTTGTGGCGCTGCCCGCTCTGACGCTTCTCGTGCCCACCTACGTCTCCATCCTCGCGCGCCCCGCGGCGTGGCCCGCCCTTGCCTCGACGAGCGGGGGAGTGCACGCATACACCCGCGCGCCCTCGTGGATGGCGGCCCTCGGTATGCCCGCGGCCCCCTCGAGCATGTTCGAGGCCGTGGCGCTCGGAATCGTCGGCGGCGGCGCCTTGCTCTTCGGGACGATTGCCCTCCTGCGGCAGCGTTCGCGCGCTCTCCGCATGGCCTACGGGTGGGCTCTCATCGCCTCCGCTCTCGCGTGGGGAGCATCGCACGTCGGCGTCGGGATGTCCGGTGCGTCCGTGGCCTCGGCGTGGGCCTCGCCCGCCCTGTCCCTCGCTTTCATCATCCTGGTCGCGCTGGCCTGTTCGGGGCGCGTCGCTCCTACCGATGCCGCCGCCGACGCCGCTGCCTGGGATGCGTCCCGGCCGTTTGCGCCGCGTGCTCTGGGCGTTCTGGTTGCCGTCGCGATTGTCGGATGTGGATCCGCCGCGAGCGTGTCCGCCGTCGCCGGTCGATCCAACCCCGACGAGGTCCCGACCTTCACGATGTCCCAGCGCGAAACCGTCTCGGCGCTCTCCTCGCCCATTGTCTCCGCCGTTGCCTCCCAGGCGCAGCGTTCGCCGCGCGCCGGACGCATCCTCGTCCTCGATGGCGACCCGACGAACGACACGGTCAACGCCGCGCTGTGGCGAGGAAATGGACCGTCGCTGACAGGGGCGAACCCCGCCGTTCGTGCACTCGCGCTCGCCGAGGCGCGCTCCGGCACCGCCACCGGTAGCCTGAACGACCCGGCCACCGCCTCGCTCGCGCAGGCTGCCTACACCCTGGTCGTTTATCCGGACGACGCGACCGTGCAGACGCTGGCTGCGCACGATATCGACACGATCCTCGTCCCCCTCGGCGCGAGCGGCTCCGCTGCTCTGACCTCCGGCCTCGACCGCGCCGAAGGACTCGAAAAGGTCGGTGACACGACCTCCGGCACCGTCTGGCGCGTACGTCCCGACGGGCTGACGCCGGCGCGCGTGCGCGTCGAGTCGGCCAGCGGCGTGACGACTCCGGTTGGATCCTCGCAGCTGCGTGTCGACGGCGACGTGGACGCTGCAGGCACCCTCGTCCTGGCCGAGCGCGCCGACTCCGGATGGCATGCGTGGGTCGACGGGGTGGCGCTCACCCCCGTTGCCGCCTCCGACGGGTGGTCGCAGGCATTCGATATGCCCACCGCCGGGCACCTGACGCTCACCTACAGCCCGTGGTGGATCATTCCGTGGCGCATCGCTGCGGGCGCGTGCTTGGTCGTTGCCCTCGCCAGCGCCCTATCCGCGTGGAGGAAGAGATGACAAAGCCCCGCATCAGTTCCCTGACGATGCTAGCGGGCGCGGGGATCGCCGTTGCGGCCATGGCCTGCGCCTCCGTGTGGGTCGGTGCATCCCCGAGCCGCGTCGACGGGACGGCGCAGAGCGCTCACCCGTCACAGGTGCGCCTCGCGTGTCCCTCGGGCATCGTCGATCCTTTCGAGACGACCAGCGTTGCGGCCGGTTCCACCTGGTCCTCGCTCGCATCCGCTCCCACGAGCCCGGCGCCCGCGTCCATCACGGGCAACGGGGGAGTCATTCCCACCGCCCTGACCCTTGCCGGCCAGGGGGGAGGCGAACTCGCAGGCCTGAGTGCCGTCGGATGCGCGGCGCCGCGCACCTCGCAGTGGATCGCGACGGGGGCTACCACGTCTGGCGCCGACATGGTCCTCATCCTCTCCAACCCCGGTCCCACGGCCTCGGTCGTCAGCATTGACGGATACGGAGCCTCCGGGCCCCTTAACGCCGCGCCGCGCCAGGTCACCGTTCCGGCGTCCTCCTCGGTGTCGGTGCTCCTCGCGGGATGGTTCCCGGACGAAAACTCCCTCGCCCTCCACGTCCGCGCAGACGGGGGCGGCGTCGCCGCCTGGGTGCAGGCCTCCCTGATGAACGGCGAGATCCCCCAGGGAACCACGCTCGCCTCCGCAGTCGTGCCCGCGACCTCGCAGACAATCCTGGGAGTGGACCCCAAGGGCACGTCGCTGCTGCGCCTCGTATCGCCCTCGGGTGATGCCCGCGTGAGCGTTTCCGTCGCCGATTCGACGGGCGTACACCCCCTTTCCGGCGGTCAGGCGACCGTCGCCGAGGGGACCACCCTTGAGATGCCTCTCGATGGTGCGTCGAGCGATGCTACTCCGATTGCGTTCCTCGTCACCTCGGATCGCGAGGTCGTGGCACAGACGACGACGATCACCGTCGGTGCCCCCTGGGCCGAGCGTCTCAGCGCCTGGATCATGCGTTCCAACGCGAGCCCAGCGACGACGTTCACCGAGGCATCGGTCCCCGGCGTGAGCCAGCTGACGATGATGACCACCTCCGTGCTCTCCTCGATCCCCATTCGCGCCACATCGATTGCCACCGACTCCGGCGTGAACGCCTCGTCCGCGAGCCTCCTCCTGTACGCGGCCGCCGATGCTGCTGGCGCTGCAACCGCGAGCCAGGGGGACGGAGCTCAGTCTTCTCAGCCCGAGCCGAGCTCCACACCCGACATCTGGGCGTCGCCCTCTCCCGTCACATCACAGTCCGGCGCCTCCCAATCCGGCCAGTCGCGCGATGCCCAGTCGAGCGGTACCTCCGCCTCGACCCCGGGAGCTGTTCCGGTGCGCGTGGGAGACCGAACGATCTACCTCGCACCGGGTGTCCCCACCCTCGTCAACCTTCCGGATAGCGCGAGCACCATCAGCGCGGATACCCCGATCCAGGCAGCCCTGGTCATCACCGCGGACACGGCGGTGGGGCGCATGAACACCACGTGGAACGTGGGCACGGAGGGCATTAGCGCCGTTACCGGTGCTATCCGCACCGCTAACTGATCAGCGCATCGCGTCGTCGATCTCGTCCGGCGGCAGCGCCAGAATGTGACTGATCCTCTCGACGAGGAGCCTGCGGGTCATGACCGCGACCTCCTCGGGCGGGCAACGCAGCGTGATCGGTAGGCGGTAGACCACGATCCGGTCGCGCAGACCACGACGTCGATCGGCGGGGAAAATACGCGCGACGACGACGCTGTGAGACTCCCAGGGGGCCGGATTCGACGGCGGAACATCCTCCACGGCGAATTCGATCGTAGACACCTGAGGCCAGCGACTAATGAGCTCAGTGACGAGTTCGCGCACCATCAGATCGAAGTCCTCGCGCCGCGTCCTCCACGCCGGTGTTCCCGGGAAAAAGAGGGGACCGCGAGGACCGCGACCGTGGCGGTTGCGGCTTGAGATGTGGCGGCGCGTGGAAAACACCCCCCCAGGGTAGGCGCACGGCGAGCGGGAGTGGGCCATCGGCGCGCAGAGTGTCGTACTCTTAGGGACGTGATTGCCCAACGCCACTGCTCGAAACCCGGCTGCTCGACCGCCGCCGTCGCCACCCTCACCTACGATTACCGCGATTCAACCGTGGTCGTCGGTCCCCTTGCGACCGTCGCGGATCCCAACTCGTATGACCTGTGCGAGGAACACGCGCAGAATCTCACCGCGCCCCTGGGCTGGCAGGTTGTCCGTCTGGCGACCAACTTTGAACCGGCACCGCCCTCCGGAGATGACCTCGCTGCGCTCGTTGACGCCGTGCGTCGCGTCGCTCAGGAGGCGCAGGCTGAGCCGACTCCCGCTCCTGCCACGCGCAGGCCTCAGACCGGTCCGTTCGGCCCCGCACGCTCCGTGGGCAGCCCCGACACATCGAGCCCGCTCGACCCATCGAGCCCGTACGCGCGCAGGCGCGCGCAGTTCACGGTGGTTGACGGCTCCGAGAAGGACTCCGAGGACTAACCCCTACAAGCCGAAGCGAGGCTGCGTTGCCTCGTGGAATCGCGCCTTGCCGCGCGCGCGACGCTCACACTCGCGCTCCCACTCGCGATCACGGCGGGCCACAAGAATGGCCGCAATCACGATCTCCGGGTGCAGTCCAGCCGGCAGCGGCGTCTGGACACGCTTCAAGAGACGCTCAGCGAGGGAAATTGCGACCTGCCCGCGCAGCTTCGTGTCGATGGAGCGGTTCGCTCCCAGGAACGCGCGAGCCTCAGCAGCGAGGGCATCGTCGAGGGGGAGGATCGTCGCCGAGGCCGCCCACTCCTCGAGCCCGGGAGGCATCACCAGGGGAGGGTAGAAGACCGAGTCTCCCTGAGAGCACACCATCGTCCCCGCGGCGATATCCCCCAGACGCTTGCCCTTCTTGTTGACAAGTTCGGTGAGGAACGCGAGGCCGCCCGACGTCAGCCAGTTTTCCAGGATTCCCACGCCGACGCGTACCGCGCTGTGGCGAGCGGTGATCGCGCCGCCATCGTCGCGTACGACCCGCAGGTTGAGGGCCCACTTGCCGAGCGAACGGCCTTTCGTGGCCACTTCGACCACGAAGGGGACGAAAAACATGACCGAGGCGACCAAGCCGATCACGAACACGCGCACGAGAGAGGCAGAGTCGTTCGACCAGGTACGCGCGGCGCTGATGAAAACGAGGAGCGCCACCCCCAGATACGTGGTGCCGTCGATGACTGCGGCGGCGAAGCGTTCGGGGGGCGAGGCAGGGGTGACGTCGAGGGAGACGGCCTCGCCCGTGCGGACATAGTCGTCTTGAATGACGCGTGATTGACTGCGTTGCGCGCTCATGTATGACACGCTAGTCCAATGGACATCGATGTGCTGCGGGTGAGCGGAAAAACGGAGTGGAAACGCCTCGAGGAACTGACGCGTACCCGCTTTCTGACGGGTGAGCAGATCGACGAGCTCGATCGGCTCTACCGATCTGCCACGACCGACCTAGCGCGCGTACGCACGACCAGCCCCGATCCCGACGTCATCGCGGAACTCTCACGCATCCTGTCGGCAGCTCGCGGGCGCCTGGCGGGAACGGCAGGCATCAGCGCAACCGTGATCGCACGCTTTTTCAAGGTGTCGTTGCCCTACGCCCTGTATCAGATTCGCTGGGTGACGGTGGGCGTCATGCTCGTGTCCATCGCGCTTGCTCTCATTGAGGGTCACTACCTGGTCACGCACCCGGACGCGATGAACCAGCTGGGCACGCCCGAGCAGCTGCGCCAATACGCGAACAGTGACTTCGTCGAGTACTACCACCAGGACACGAATGCGGAGTTCGGACTGTCCGTGTGGGTGAACAACGCGTGGATCGCCCTGCAGGCCGTGGTGACGGGCGTGACCGGCGTGTACCCGCTGAAGATCCTGTGGACCAACGCGACGAACGTTGGGGTGGCCGGAGCCGTTGTGACCGTCTACGCGGGGCCCTGGCACTTCTTCCGTTTTATCCTGCCGCACGGCCTGCCCGAACTGACCGCCGTCTTCATCTCGATCGCAGCGGGCCTGAGGGTCTTCTGGGCACTCCTCGTCCCCGGAGCGGCAACGCGCTACCAGGCGGTGGGCGTGGCCGCGCGTAGCTCCATGACGGTGGCAGCGGGCTGCGCCATTCTCCTCGCGGGCTCGGGTGTCCTCGAAGGCTTCGTCACGCCCTCGCAGCTGCCCGACGCCGTCAAGATCGCCCTGGGGGTGGCGATGACTGCGGCCGTGTGGGCGTACACGCTGATCCTCGGTCGCAGGGCGCACCAGGCGGGCCAGGACGCCGACGTTGGCATCGACGCCGGCTACTACCAGCCGGTCGCGGGCTGACACCGCCCTCGCGGACTTACAGGCGTCCGCTCTTCTTCAACTCGATGTAGCGGTCGGCCGTGCGTGCGGGCAGCAGACCCGCCGAAGCCTGCAGTGTGAGGGCACCCGCGAGGCGCACGTCCGCGGCGCCTGCAGCGTCGGAACGCTCGGCGAGCGCGGCCGAGGCCGCCAGGAATACCGCGTCAGCGTCCTCGCGCCCATTGCGGGCACGAATCTCGTCGGGGTCGGTCGCCGATGCGACGAGCACCGTATGGCGTTTCGTCAGGCGTGCCAGCGCGTCGGTGAACTCGGTTTCCAGCCCGGCGGGCGGGATCTTCGTGGCGATGACAACGAACGCCGAGTGACGCACAGTCTCCTCAACGGCGTCAGCTGCCCTCGACCAGTCGGTGACATCCAGGCGCGGATTCAGGTCGGTGAACACGTGCGCGAGCGTCTCGATGATCTTGGCTCCGCGCACGCCGGAGACGCGGGCGCGCACGCGCGAATCGATGGCTACGACGTGGACCTTGTCGCCCGCGCGATCGGCCAGTGCCGCTAGGAGCAGGGTGGTTTCGATCGAGGAATCCAGGCGCGGTGCGCGGCCCAGCGCGATCGAGTCAACTTCCTCGTTCTCGGGGGCACCGAGCAGCGCCGAGGATGCGCGGCCGCAGTCCACGATGATGACGACGTGGCGGTCGCGTTCGGGACGCCACTGACGCACCATGAGCTCGGTCGAGCGGGCGGACGCACGCCAGTCGATGTCGCGGGGATCATCTCCGACGACGTACGCGCGCAGCGAGTCGAACTCGGTGCCTGCTCCGCGCAGCGTCGTCGGCGTCGTGCCTTCGAGTTCGTGGAGGCGGGCCAATCGCGACGGCAGGAGCACCCGCGCCTTAAACTCCGGCAGCACCGACAGGGTCAAGGGCGCACTGATCGATACCTGGCGCGCGCCCAGGTGCAGGGGACCCCAGGAACGAATCGTAACGACGTCCGCGTGGCGCGTTCCTCGCCTCGTGGGGGACAGGAGTGTCGTGACCTTCTCGGCGGACTTCGGGAGCACGCGCACGCGCCGGAAAGACGGCGACTGACGCAGCGAGGGAGGCCACGCGTCGCGCACGTCCAGGACCATCTGGCGCTTCGTCGTGTTCGTCAGGCGCAGCGAGGCCTCGGTGCTCTGGTCGGCGCGGATCGGGCCGGTGACCTCGCGACTCATACGCAGGGTCCGAGGCGAGGGGGCGGCGAGGGCGTCCAACAAACAGACGAGCACGACGATGCCGCACCACATCCACGCGAAGCCGCGAGAGGGAGCGAAGGCGAGCGGAATAAGGCCCACCAGGACGAGGAGCGCGCTGCGCGCCGAAATCGCCACGGGGAACCTCAGCGAGGAACGGGGGTGGCCGCGAGGACGCCGGTGATGACGTCGGTGGCGTCCACGCCTTCCAGGTTGGCCTCGGCGCGCAGACCCAGCCGGTGCGCGAGGGTCACGGGGGCCATCGTCTTGACGTCGTCGGGGGTGACGAAGCCTCGTCCCTGGAGGAACGCCCACACACGAGAGGTGCGCAGCAGCGCGGTCGCGCCACGCGGAGACACACCCACGCGCACGGCGGCGGACGTACGCGTCGCGCGGCACAGGTCCACCAGGTAGGCCATGACTGCGGGGGAGACCTCGATGCGCGAGGCAGCCTCGTGTGCGGCGTGGATATCGGCGGCACCCGCCACGGGCCGGATGCCGGCCTCAGCCAGAGACATCGGGTTGAAGCCGGCCTGGTGGCGGGCAATGATGTCGATCTCGGCCTCGCGCGAGGGCAGGGGGAGTTCAAGCTTGAGGAGGAAACGGTCCAGCTGGGCCTCGGGCAGCGGGTACGTGCCCTCGTACTCGACCGGGTTCTGGGTGGCGATGACCATGAAGGGGTCCGGCAGCGTGCGCGTGGCGCCATCGATCGAGACCGTGTGCTCCTCCATCGATTCCAGCAGCGCCGACTGCGTCTTGGGGGGAGTGCGGTTGATTTCGTCGGCGAGCAGCAGGTTCGTGAAAACAGGGCCTTCACGGAACACGAACTCGGAATGACCCGCATCCCACACCATAGAGCCCGTGATGTCTGCGGGCATGAGGTCGGGGGTGAACTGGATGCGCGCCATGTCGACGTCGAGGGCTCGGGCGAGGGTACGTACGAGCAGCGTCTTAGCAACACCGGGCACGCCCTCCAGCAGCGCGTGACCACCGGCGACAAGGGCAACGATCAGGCCGGTGATGGCACCATCCTGGCCGACGACGGCTTTACCAATCTCCGCCTTGAGGGCCAAGAGGGACTCCTGCGTGCGCCGCTCGGCCTCGCTCAGCGAACGTCCCGACCAGCCTTCGCCGGTGGGCGCGGAATAGGAGGTGGCCTGCTGGGGCGCACCCTGGGGCGTGCCCTGAGAAGGGGGAGCAGTGGGCGCGTACGAGGCCGGGGCACCCTGCGCGGGCAGCTCACCCTGCGGTGGGTAGACGCCCGGAGCCGCCGAAGGCGCCGGAACCTGGCGGGGCGCACCCTCGGGAGCGGGGCCGGGCTGGGGCACGCCGTTGGACGAGGGGCCGGGAATCGGGCTAGTCATGGCGGATCTCCTTTTCGAGAGCGTCGAGGTCGTGGGCGAGGCGGATCAGTTCCTTCTCGGACGTGGGGGGAGGGCCCCACAAGAGGGCGGTCGAGCGCGACGTGAGCAGGCCTCGTTGCTCAATCGCACGGGTCAGAGCCTCGCGGTCGCCGGTGTGGGTGATGCCCAGTGCGGTCGCGATGCGTGTGGCGCTCGCGCTGCGCAGCGCCGTGGCGGCGTGCTCGTACGCGCGTTGAGAGCGCATGAGACGGGCCTTACCGATGATGGTTTCAGAGGCGGGAACCTCAATGGGGAGATTCTCAGGCGTCAGGGGACCCAGGCGCCTGCCTCGGGCGATGGCGGCGATCAGGCACGCCCCGATCGTGAGGAGGAACGCGGGTGCGAGGTAGGGGGCCTCGGCGCTGACGTCTTTCCCGTGGCCGAGGGTGTCTGTCGCCTGCGGCGAATACCAGGCGACCTTGGGGGTACGCCCGATCGCGTTGATCGCGAGGGCCGCGTTGCCCTCGTCGGTGATCGCGCGGTTTCGCAGGCGCAGCGAATCGGGAATGATCGCGCGGAAACGCCCTGATTCGGCCTTCTCGGCGTATGCGTAGGAGTCGTCATCCCCGGGGAAGCACAGTGCCCAGCCGTGTGCGCTGCTTGCGGTGCCACCGACCGCGTAGGCGGAGGACATCAGTGACTGCGCGCGCGTCGCCGTTTCGGAGTTGCACCTGGCCGTCACGACGCGTGAGCTGTCCCAGTCACGCTTCGCGCGAAGACCGTCGAGGTAGGGAGCAGACGAATCGTACTCCTCCTCAAGCCCGACGTAGACGACGTTCGCCCGAGTCTCGACCGCCTTGGCGATAGAATCGCTCATCCGCGCGGGAAAAATGACGACGAGAGTCGTGTCATCGCCCACCTCGGATGCGCCCTTCGCCCCGACTTCGCGCACGGACACCCCGTGGTCGCCGAGCACCTGAGCGAGCGCGCGGGCACCATCGCCGTGCTTATTACGAATGCCAACGGGCGCGTTGTTGTACCCCATCTGGCTGAGGAAGGCCGAACCGATCAGGGCAATCACCGTGACCGCAATGAGCAGGAGCATCGGACGCGCCGCCGAGAAACGCTCGCGCGCCGTGGGAGTGACGATTGCGACCTGCCGGGACTTCATGACTCGTCCTTCGCGTGGCTACACAGGTCGAGGAGGACCGGAGTAAAGGAGCGCAGCGCGTCCACCTCGTCGCGCGAGATCGCGGCGCGACCGTAGCGGACCTTGTCGAAGGACTCGGCGTATGCGGAGAGCTGCGGGGCGAGGCCGGGGGCGACCCGGGTCGCTGCGTCGGCGGCCTCGCGGGCGGTCAGGCCCGGAGTGGAGGAGACGACGTCGTGGTCATCGAGGCCCAGAACCATGAGACGGTAGGCCCACACGTACGCCAGGTTCCAATCCTGAGCGGCCACGGCCTCGTCGAAGGATGCCTGAACCTGCCGCTCGCTGGTCTCCTCCTCGAAGACGAGGCCCGACTTGCGCCGTCTCGCCAGGCGAATCGGGTTGAGGATGAGCACAATGACCAGGGCCGCGATCACAATGATCGCCAGAATCGCCAGAATCAGCGAGATCGGTGGGGTGCCCTGGCCCTTCCACGACAGGAGCCGGAAGAAATCGTCGATCAAATTCTTCACGAAGCCGACGATCGGGCCACGGATCTCGCCGTATTCGCCCTTGGCAAGCTCTTTGAGGAGCCAGTCACGAGCCTCGCCCTGGTCGGGCGTCAGCGGAACCTCACAGCTGAGCATGGGACTCACTGAGGCTGGACGCTCGCCTGCATGAGGACCGCCGCGAAGTTTTCCTTACGGATACGCAGGTCCGCGTACATGAGCGTCTCGTAGGTGGCAGTGAGCGGCATGACGAGGCCGCTGGCGAAGGTGGTCAGACCCGTTGTGATCGCCACAAGAATCATTGAACCGGTCCCGTTGTCCGCCATGGCGAACGCGGTGACTCCAGTGATACCAGCGATGAAACCACCGATGAAACCGGCGATAAAACCGGCGACGAACGTGACGAGGAAGATTCGTCCAAGCGTCGGCCAGAAGTAGCCCTTGCTCAGGTTCCACGAACGCTTCAAGGACGCGATCGGTCCGATCTCCTCAAGCACCGTGATGACGGAAGCGAAAGCGAACTTGATGTTCAGGAAATAGACGCCGGCGACAACGGGGAGGAAAAGGAAGAGTCCGATGCCTAGGAGGATCCCACCGGTCGAGTCGTCGGCGGCGTAGACGAAGAAGAATCCGACCATGAGGAGGCCCCAGATAATCACCGGGATGGCCGTGACAATGCCGGTCACGATGAACGTGCCGATCAAGGCACCCAGACGGGGCTTAGTCATCGCCCAGGCCTGCGAGAGGGTCACCTTGTTGCCAATCATCATCTGCGACACCGTGGTCGCCAGCATGCCCATGATGATGGTGGTGCCCGCAACCATCGACAGTGTCTGCACTCCCTGAGATGCCAGGCTGGTCAGCAGCAGGACAGCCAAATCCTCCGTTCCCGCCAGCTGCGCCTGAGGGTCGTTTGAACTGGCCGCCGACCCGAGCGCGGTCGGGAGGAATGCAGTCACCATGGAGATGAGGGAGACGACCGCCATGACAGCCATGGTGAAGCCGAAGAGAATCTTCGGATTCTGGCGGATCGCCGCAAAAGAACCGCTCATCAGGTCGCCGATCGAGAGCGGACGGAGGGGGATGATGCCGGGCTTGGCCTCCCATCCCCACTGGTTGGTGTTCACGCTGTAGCCGGAGGCGCCGGGCTGCGAGGCGTAGCCCTGCTGCGCCCCGTAGGCCTGCTGACCGCCGTAACTTTGCTGGCCCCCGTAGCCGGGCTGGCCGCCGTATGCTTGCTGGCCGCCATAGCCTTGCTGC